>JAPKCQ010000053.1 GCA_026421165.1 Lewinella sp.
ACTGATGCGGTACCAGATGATTAGCGCCAAAATAGAAGCGCTCCCTACTAAGCTCAGAGCCGCTAGGTCTCCAATTATAACTAAGAAGCCGATAAGAAGCAGCACGAAAAATACCGCTACGACAAACAATATTCCAGGTCCTTTCCTGGGAGTCCACGACTTAAAGGAACGCTGGTTATTATGGTAATCTTTATTGCTCATAACATTCGCTTTTGAGTTTGATGGTGCAATCACAAGTAACCACTATCGTTCACCGCAGAAAAGAAACCAGAATCCCCAGCTTAGTCTTATTCCGCCCAAAATCGAAGGCCAACGTCGGCAACTGGGAATCCACCACGACGTGAATACGGGTGGTAGCACCATCAACCGGCGTTAGCCAGAAGAGAATTTTCTCGCCATGCCCGCCGGCTCCCGTCGCCGAGATGGCCGCCTCGATTTGTCCGCCGTCCCGATCTCCGCTGATCATTTCCATCCCGGCTTTCTTAACGGCTTCGCGGGCAGTGTGGTAAGCAGCTCCGTAGGCTTTACGCAGGTTTACGGTTTGTTCTTTTTTCGTCGGTGAACCAGCATAATCGAGTTCGCCGAAGTAGCCGATGGCCATAATGTCCTCCGTCGGCTTACTTTTTTTCTCCTCGGGCAGGTCAAGCTTGAATACCGAATTTTTCTGTTTTCCAGGTACCTGCTCTTTAACGGAAGGTTTCGGTTTATACTCTCTGACAATATCGCTCAGGCCACCGGCAATTCGGCTACGGATACGGCTGATGTCTTCCTTATTGAGGGTGCCGAGGTCGATCCTTTCCCCAAGTTCCCGCAGGCGCTTTTCCAACTGTGTGATCCGGGTGATATCCGGGTGATCAGGAGCGATCGCGGCCTTCAGCTGGTCAATGGTTTCGGTGAGCTGCTCGGCGGCGATTAGGCTTAGGTAATTGCGTTTTTCTGACTTATTCATAGCTTCAAGGGTTATCATCTCCGGCAGACCAAAGATTCATTAGGCGCGGTCGCAGGTGCAAGAAAAGGATTAATGCGCAAAGTCCACCGCCTCTAAAACAATCAGTTTGCACAACAAATTACGGAGTACCGCCCCTGGCTGAAGTCCCGGGCGGAGATCTAAAGTCCTTTCAAGGCTCGACACCCGCAAAGTACATGACCTCATCAACCAGGAATATCGTGCAATAAGCAATGCACAAAATAAGCGACGGCCCGCTACCGTGAGGTAACGAGCCGAAGTCTTCTAAGAGAAATGGCTTAAAGTAAAAATGGGATTATAGCTTGTTTACGCTTGATTGCTTAGCGATTACGACGGCTGGCAGAAACCTTTACCTTATCGGATTTGACTACTTTTGGGCTATAATCACCGTATACTTCGTCGTAGTCAGAGTTGCTACGGTTAGCACGGCGACTGCGCGTTGCCTCCTTGCCACGGGTATCGTTGGTAGAACGTACACGGATCGTCGTTCCATTGGACGAACCCGGGCGGGTACGGGTTCCGCGGCCCTCGCCACCAAACTGAGTACCGAAGCTACCACCAGTGCGGCGCGTGCTCTGAGCGTTACCGTTACGGGCGTTGCCACCGGGAGGACAATAGTTGAAGTTGTTTGTCCGCGGGCGAGGCGTCGTATTCGTCTGTGGGCGAGGCGTCGTATTGGTCCGTGGACGGGGCGTACTGCTACCGGTCCGGGTACCGCGGTTAGATGCGGAAGAACGGGTAGTAGTGCCACGGTTGACGCTTGGCCGGGTAGTACGGGTAGCGGTACCGCGGGTTGGCGTAGTTGCGGTCGTCGTCTCAGAACCCGTTGGGTTGTTCGGACGCTGTGCCTGAGCAGCAGGAGAAAACAAGGTCACGAGAAGAACGATGACGGCGGAAAGTAGGATTGAGTTTTTCATTGCTGTTGCATTTATTATGACTGCAAGTACGGGCCACCCCTACCCTCCTTCCAACTTCTCCAGCCCTTTTAACCCCGTTTTGGCTTTTGCTGGCCAATAGCTTATTGAAGCGTTAACGAATACCAGCGCCAGCAGCCTGCATCTCCCCAATAGCCCGGTCAACATCTCCCGGCGCAAGGTTCGCCCCGTACGTAGCCTCCTTTATTAAAATGGTAGTAAACCCTTCAGAAATAGCATCCAGTACGGTAAATTTCACGCAGTAGTCCGTCGCGACACCGAGAATGTGTACTTCTTCAATACCATGTTCCTTTAGCCACTCCCCCATTCCGGTGGATTTCCGGTGGCCATTATCATAGAATCCGCTGTAGCTATCGATCTCCAGATCTGTCCCTTTTTGAAATACCTTAGTTACCCTATCCGTATCCAGCCCCGCCACAAATTCAGCTCCCCAGGTATTCTGAACACAGTGAATCGGCCACAATACCTGCGATAACCCGTGTAAGTCAATTACCTGACCTGGTTTCCGCCAGAGGTGGTTAGCGGCGAAGGAACCGTGATTGGCCGGATGCCAGTCTTGGGTAGCTACGACCGTACGGTAATCCTTCATTAATTCGTTGGCAATTGGGATGATCCCATCCGCCTTCGCAATGGGAAGCATACCGGTTGGCATAAAGTCTACCTGGAGATCAACCAGAATTAGGGCTATATTTTGAGCTTGCATTTTAACTTAGTTTAAGTACAAAGCAAAGATAGTAGCCTGAATCCGAAGCTCCAACTCTGCTCTTCAAAAAGCTTTCTTTGCACCTGCGCCATCGCCCTTCTAAAGTCAAACAGTTGGTGCTGGATACTCCACATATTCGTACTACCACCTAACGGTCTGACCTACGCTTCAGGAGCTCTGCCGCCCGGGCTCCAGGTCCCATCCTCAAAAGGATCAACGGGCGGATGACAATTATAGAACGTTTTCAGGTACTCACGTTCTGCAGAATCATCAAACCCCGGCCGCTGATACAGATAAACATTAGGAAACAACGTGCGAATACCCGCCAGTAATCGCAAGCAATCTTCCAGCGTAGTGCGCAGGTCCACGTAAGCAGTTTCGCCGTGTTCTTCGATCAGGACGGTGATGGTCACAATGACACGGGCAAGAATGACGTGGGTAAGCCGGGCCGTTCGCATAGAATCCAAATCAATTTCTCCAGAATGAGGCTTATCCATAGTAGCCCTGCGAAATTTTGGCCCCACCATACCCAGGTACCAGTAAAATCGCGAATCGCCTGAACGTCAGCACGGCTAAAATCAGGTGCCTGGTGAAATTCCGGCATCCATTTTGTTTTACGCAGTTCTCTGGCTTCCAACATCACCGTCATGCTAAGTTCTCCCAGCGCGGACTCCGACATACCGGTAGACCGCGGAAGCTCCTCCCGCGCACCGTAGCCTATCAGTGACAAACTGTTGCGCTGTTTCAACAAACTAAGCTCCAAGCGCCCCAAAAAAGCGCTGAACTTCCCACTGAGGGCAGGAAATTCATTTGGGAGGGGAGCGAGCTCTTCCTGGTCATCACGTAGAATATGTTTTTGGTAAAGACGACCGGGCCACAGCGGCTCGTGAATGGGCAGCGTTCGCACCAGCGGTGGCAGTAGTTGGAGACGGAATCAATCATAGTCTGTTGGAGCGTTAGTTCTTTAGTTGGAGGAGGAACCTACGACTTTACGCTGATTTTTCTTTCAATTGTCTTGAACCACAACATAAAAGCCGTCAATCATTCTAAGAATGATTGACGGCTTCAGCACCTAAAGACTAAGGGTTTAGGTGTACTGCGTAATAATGTTCTCGTACATTTCCTGCCTGCCGGAAGTCTGCTTAGGCTCGCCCTGGGCGTGGCCGATTTTAGCGAGTTCCTCCAGCGTCAGCGCGCCGGTTTCATATTTCTTACCGTTACCAGCATCGAAAGAGGAGTAGCGTTCCTCGCGTATAGTTTTGTACTGGCTGCTGGTCAGGATTCTGTCGGCAGCGATCAACCCACGGGCGAAGGCATCCATACCTCCGATGTGGGCGTGGAAGGTGTCGGCCAGATCGGTGGAGTTGCGACGCGTCTTCGCGTCGAAGTTTACTCCTCCACCCTGGAAGCCACCGCCTTCGAGGATGACAAGCATCGCCTCGGTAAGCTCGGGTACGTTGGTTGGGAACTGGTCGGTATCCCAGCCGTTCTGGTAGTCACCGCGGTTGGCATCAATGGAACCGAGGAGGCCTTCGGAGACGGCTACGGCCAGTTCGTGCTGAAAAGTGTGCTGCGCCATGGTGGCGTGGTTGACTTCAATGTTGAGTTTGAAATCATCCATCAGGTTGTACTTCCGCAGGAAGCCGGCTACGGTGGCGGAGTCAAAGTCGTACTGGTGCTTACTGGGCTCAAACGGCTTGGGCTCGATGAAGAAAGTCCCCGTAAAGCCCTGCTTGCGGGCGTAATCACGCGCCATGGTTAGGAACTGGGCCAGGTGGTCTACCTCGCGGCTCAGGTCGGTATTGAGCAGGCTCATATAGCCCTCGCGGCCACCCCAGAATACGTAGTTCTCGCCGCCGAGTTTGATGGTAGCATCAATGGCGTTCTTCAGTTGGCCTCCGGCGTAGGCTACTACGTCGAAATCTGGATTGGTACTGGCGCCGTTCATGTAGCGCGGGTTACTAAACAGGTTGGCGGTTCCCCAGAGAACCTTGCGGCCTTCGGCGTCCATCTTCTGCTTCAGGTAGTCGGTTACTTCTTCGAGGCGACGGCCGTAGGTATCGAGGTCGGCACCGGCTTCGTCGAGCAGGTCAAGGTCGTGAAAGCAGAAGTAACCCATGTCGAGTTTGTCCATCACCTCGAAGCCGGCGTCTACTACGTTCTTGGCTTCCTGAACGGGGTCATTGCCGCCCAGCCAGGGGTAGTTGGCCGTTCCAGGGCCGAAGGCGTCGCCGCCCGTATTGCGCAGCGTATGCCACCAAGCCATGGAGAACTTGAAGTGCTCGTCCATGGTTTTGCCGGCTACAACCTTGGTTTTGTCGTAAAATTTAAAGGCGAAGGGATTGTCACTCTCCTTGCCCTCGAAGCGGATCTGGGGGATGTCTTTAAAGTACGCCATATTTTATACGGGTGATTTATTGGTGCAGAGCCGTGGGATCAATTGCCACCCCAGCTCGGATAATTACTGCATGAACCCCGAAGGTAGGCAATGAATATCAATAGAAAATATGCGCTGAAAATACAATCGGTTGGCACACCATTGCGAAGAACAAAAAAAGTGAATCAAATAAATATGACTATCCGGCCACTCCCGCAAAGGCCTTCGAACGCCTCTTCCCTTGCTCTTTCAACGGCATCTGCACCTGCGACCCCGCCCGCATCCGCTTCAATAAGATAGAGGTTGGAAAACAAAGCCCCAAACCTCAAGTCATCATACGTCTCCTTCCTTGGGAATCGCTCCGGTAGCCTGCCCGAAGTAAAAAACGAACTGCTGCATCTGGTTAGCAAGCTCCTCATTCCCCGTTGCCTTGAAGTAAGTATCGGCCAGGCCACGGAGGGTTTGGTACATAAAGCGGTCCATTTCAACGACCTGCATTTCTTTGGTCCACAGGTCGACCTTCATGGTCTCCTTGGTCTGTTCGTTGAACAGGCTGAGCAGCATCCCCTTGCATCCTTCGGCCGGGCCGGGTTTGTCGCTTGCGTTCCACTTCATGTCCACAGGCATCTGATCGGCGTTCATGCCTACTTCGACGGTTATCTTGCTGCGTTTTTTTACTATTTCCTTGGCCATTGTTGTTGTTTTTTACGAAGGTACGGGCTGTAAGCTTACAACTCCATTATGTGAAACTCCAATATGCAGCAGCAACTAACGAACGAATAGCCTAACGAACTAACAGACTAATTTGGGCGCGGCCGCAGGATGCAATGAAGGTTGAAAGGCAAAGACCCTGAACGCCTTGAGCGCCGGTGTCACGACCCCGACCTATATTCGCCCTTCAAAAACCAGTTGGCCATGCAAAAACTAATTCCCCTCCTCTGTCTAATCATCTGCCTTGGTGCTGCTTCCTGTAACTCTTCGGGTAAGGCTTCGACCAAACCAGTAAGCTTCCGCATCGCCCTTGGCTCCTGCGCTCACCAGGACGAACCCCAGCCACTACTCGACGTCGCCACCGCCCAGCAGCCCGACGTATTCATCTACCTCGGAGACAACATCTACGGCGACTCCTACAGCTTGGATACGCTACAAGCCAAGTACGACCGTCTGGCCGCGAAGCCCGAGTTCCAGCGCCTCAAAGCAAGCACCCGCCTCCTCGCCACCTGGGATGACCACGACTATGGCTGGAACGATGCTGGCCGCCACTTCTCCCTCAAAGCCGAGTCGAAGGAAATTTTTATGGACTTCTGGGAAGTCCCCGCCCGCAACAAACGCCGTACCCACCCCGGAATCTACGGAACCGAGTGGCTTGAGCAGGGCGGCCGCAAGGTCCAGATCATCCTACTCGATAACCGAACTTTTAGGGACGAGCTCATCCACCGCGAGGAGAACGATAAGGAATTCAAGAACGACTACGTCCCGAATAAAAACCCGGACAGTACCTTCCTCGGCGCAGCGCAGTGGAAATGGTTAGAAGGCGAACTCAGCAAACCGGCTGACGCCCGCATAATCGCCAGCAGCAACCAGTTCAGCCACGCGTACAACGGCTGGGAATCGTGGACCAACGTCCCCCACGAGCGCCAACGGATGACCGACCTCATCAAATCCACCAAAGCCAACGGCGTTATATTTCTCTCCGGAGACGTACACTGGGGAGAAATATCCCGCCTCGAAGTTCCCGGCCTCTACCCTATTTATGACCTCACGTCCAGCGGCATCACCCAGACCTGGGACGTTATTGAGCCGAACGATAACCGCCTGGGCAAGGCCATCCCGCAGAACAATATTGGCGTCGTTGACCTCACCTTTACCGGAGATGACGGACAGGCGAAGCTAAGTCTCTTCGATGCCACCGGGCTACCGGTGGTTAGTGAGGTAGTAGGATTAAAAATGCTTCGGGTAGAAAAATAAGATTAGGCCAGGCCAACGTTCTCCGCTGTAAAGCCGTCTAGCCTATCAAATGACCCCATCCAAAATGAAATACTTACTCACATTCTCCCTATTTGTCCTCCTCGCGCTGTCTTCCTGTGCCGATGATGACGACACCTTCGCCCCCTCCGACTGCGGCCCTCTGATCAATACTGTTGGAAATATTGACGACCTCGGCTCCGGCGACCAGTTCGGTATTTCATCAACAAGTGTCGATGGACTCTGCCTAAGCATAGAAGTAAGCGCCACCGGTTGCAACACCGAAGAATGGACCGCCGAACTGATCACCAATAGCAGCGTAGACGAGGGCACCCCGACCCAAACCACCGCCCGCTTTGTGTTCGATAACCAGCTTCCAGAAGATGCGATCACCTGCCTAGCAATTCTGTCCAAAACCTTTACGTTTGATCTCTCGCCCTACCTCACTACCGAAGTCCTGCCGAGCAACCTCACCATTCTGGGGCCCGATACAACAAGCATGACTTTATTAGTAGAATAAGTAAAGAAAAGATAAGGCAACCGTAAAGTCGCCAGACGCTCAAAGGTGAAGAAGCACCGGACGTACGATGTTCTGAATCAGTCCACTAGTACAGTGTAATTTAAGTTTAATGCCCTAAATCGCCGGATCTTTGCGGCGTGGCGAGGCGCTGAAACCAGAGTTTGACCGTAGCCACCACGTAGCCGCGTAGCGAAGTGAGGATTTCGGCAACGAAGCTACGGCGTGAAAAGCCAAGCTGGGTGCATTAAAATTTAGATTGCGCTGTACTAGATCCACCACTGGACAGTCTCCATTTCTTCGATCCTGCAGTGAATAAAAAATAGAAAAAACTGGCGTGACGTCCAGCAACGATAAAGCTGCTATGGGTCTTAGTTGAGCCCACAGCAGCTTTTTTATTCCTCCTCCATAAGCCGTATCCCTAAAAACGGCTTCAAATCCTTCCATAATTTAGCCGAAGTATCGTTCAGTACCGGCGCGTTTTCCTCCGATTTTTGACGGTAGTAGCTCAAAATATCAAGCAGGACATTAACCCGTCCCTCCGTATCAAAAAACTTATTCACGATCGCCACCCGCTGGTGCTCCACCAAGCAATAGCCTGATTGGAAGTTCCCCTTCTCGTACCGGACTTTATAGCCCAACTCTTTGGCTAGGGTTTCCAGTTTCTTTAGGGTGTGCTTAGTGTGGGAAATGGTCATATTAGTCTGTTCGTTCGTTAAACCATCAGGTCTTTAGACCGCCAAGGTACAACGGCTTAGGGAGTAGCCAAGCAAGCCATGTGTGATCTTTGTGTGCTTTATTACCTCTATCTGTTCTGCGCGCTTTTAGATCTGTGTGTTGGCGCCAAAAAAATTCCCCCGCCAGCCAAAAGCCACCGGGGGAACCTAATAATCCAATAGACCGAAGGCCTAAAGAACCCGCGATTTACTTATCAACAAAAGTAATCGCTTCACCAGTCTTACCAGCACGGCCGGTACGACCAACGCGGTGGATATAGACGTCGTAATCAGTCGGTGCTTCAAAGTTAATCACGTGCGTGATGTCATCAATGTCAAGGCCTCGGGCAGCGACATCAGTAGCGCAAAGTACCTTGATCTTACCGCTCTTGAAGGCATTAAGTGCTTTCTGGCGGTAGTTCTGGCTCTTATTACCGTGAATCTCATCGGCTTTAATGCCGGCCTGGATCAGCTTCTTGGTTATCTTCTTAACGCGGTGCTTCGTCTCGGCAAAGACCAATACACGCTTGAAATCGGGCTCCTGCATCATGTCGACAAGGGCGTCAAAACGTTCGTCTCCGGAGACGTAGCGCACCGTTTGGTTGATGTGCTCGGCACTGGCTTCGCCACTGCTGACGGCGTGGGTTACCGGGTTGGTTAGGAAGTGGTCGATCAGTTTCTTCTGCGTCTTGTCCAGGGTAGCGGAAAAGAGCAAGGTCTGGTCGCGCTCGCCCATCTGATCGGCGAGGAACATGACGTCCTTCTGGAAGCCCATGTCCAGCATCCGATCGAACTCGTCGAGGATGAGAACGGAGGCTTGCTTCAGGTCAATCTTCCGCTGCTGGTGCAGGTCTTTCAGGCGGCCGGGGGTAGCAACAACCAGGTCGTAGTCCCGCTTCAGCCGCTGGATGTCCGTATTGATGTTACGACCACCGATCAGGCAGACAGAGCTAAAGGTGGTGCCTTTACTCAGGATCTTGAACTCGTCTTCGATCTGCAGCGCCAGCTCACGCGTGGGCGCCAGACAGAGCGTCTGGAAGGGTTCATCTTTAAGTAGTGCATCAATGATGGGGATCAAGAAAGCACCGGTTTTGCCGGTACCGGTAGTGGCAATGCCCATCACGTCGCGCAGGTCGACGATACTAGAGAAGGCTTCTTCCTGAATTTGGGTTGGACGCGTCCAGCCGGCATTGCGGATGTTAATCTTCAGCTTAGGGCTGAGGTTCCAGTCGTCATACTTTGTTTTGGAAATGTACTCGACCGATTTCATCGGAACGGCCTCATGGACCATTAGGTCGGCTGCAATTGGCTTATAGACGTGAGTGGAACGACGGCCACCACCGCCACCACCACCGCTGCGGCGTTGGCCGCCGCCGCCGCCGCGGTTGAAGCCTCCGCCGTTAGAAGATTTCTTACGGCTGTTGTTGGGGTGGCTAGAGCCACCACCAGAACGATTATTACTCATTTGGTAAAAAAGGGGGAGAACCTTGAGATCAGCGGGATTACAACACGCTCAGGATCAAAGGTTTAAAGAAAATTGGCGTCAGTTTAACGCTAAGACCGACAGTAATCCACGAGCCATCATTTGGCGCGCTCATCGGAATTCGAGCGCAAAGGTAGTCAATAATTAAATAGTAGGATTTTCAATGGGAGAATAGCAAGGCAAACGGATCAAAACAAGTTCTGGCCTAAACGGGTAGGAAGCCAGTTCTACTGCGCTCGGCGGCCGGGCTAGGTGAAGAATTTACCGTCGTGCCTAAGCGCGCAGCTATTCAATTCTTCAATTATTTTCTTAAAACCACACGTCCCTCCGGAGCGGTTTGACTCCTCAAAAAAACATGGATGGGATAGCTGGCCTGGTTCGGTAATCCCCTTGTCCTACCGCCCGGTTTTCACCGGCTTTCGGAAGCCTGACAAGTCAAAGGCTTTGAGGCCCGCCCTAGACAGGTCTAAGTCACTTCCCAATTTAAATAAACTGTAGGGTCAACCAGATTAGGGGGTGACGCGTGGCATTGTGGAAACGTACAAAGCATTACATTGTTTCGTTTGAGCGGGTCACTTACTACTGAATGCTAACCGATCAACAACTACCTGAGCTTGTCATGAACGGATAGTTTTTCCAACAAGAGTCGGTGCATCTCAGCAACAAGGCCTGGCCGTTTACTCGAAATATTATTCACTTCTCCCGGGTCGCGGCCATGATCGTACAGTTCATACCTACCATTATTGTGTGCAGTAAAGCGATAGCGGTCGGTCCGGATCGTCTTAGCAGACGGTAGGTAAGCGTAGGCAGCATGCCCCTTCCTACCTGGTTTTTTTATAATTTTAGCCAGGGAATTACCTACAGTAAAATCAGGTTTTGGCAAATTGGCTAGTTCGCAGATCGTAGGAAATATATCCGTGGTCTCTACAATTGCCTGTGTCGACTTCCCCGCACGTCTCATCTTTGGAAGTTTAATGATTAGTGGAGACCGGAGAGCCGTTTCGTAAAGGTTGTGCTTGCCCCAGATGCCGTGTTCCCCAAGGTTCCATCCGTGATCTCCCCAAAGAATAACAATGGTATTTTCAGCCTGACCGGTGCTTTTCAGCCTTGCCAAAATTTTGCCTACTTGAGCGTCGGCATAGCTTACGCAGGCAGCATAGTGCTTACGAACCCGCAGGGCGAACTCCTTGTCTTCACGTGGGTCTTTGCCCCAAAGGTTGTACTGCATGAACTCACTAGACGCATGCCACGTACTCACTCCCTCCGGCTTTTCACCGTTCCTTACCTCCGGGATTTCGACCCTATCGTAAAGATCGAGATACTGCTTGGGCGCTCCAAAAGGTAAATGCGGGCGAATGAGGCCCACGGCAAAAAAGAAAGGCTGGTCACTCTCTCCTAATCGATCCAGCCATGAGAGCGCCTCTTCTGTAATATGACCATCAGGGTAAATATTGTCAGGCCCCTCAGCAGATTGAAGCACATCCATCGTTCCTCTTTCTTTGCTTCTTACTTCTCCGTTTGCAAGGCCATGCATCACGCCCCGAGGGTGCTGCCATCCTGCAACTGGAAGCAGTGATTCATCCCAGGCTCCAGGCATTTCCACCATTTTTTTATTATTCCAATCTGCTCCTCCCAGTCCACCCGGATGGTGAGATACTTTCCCTACAGAAACAGTCGTATACCCATTACCCCTGAACCACTCTGGCATGCTGGGAGGAACGCCTTCCGGATTGGCCCGCAATTCATCGGCCCGTTGGAATAAGGCATTATTATCCGGTGCACCGTATCTGCCCGTTAAGAGGGTAAACCTAGACGGCCCGCAGCTAGGCGCATTAACGTAGTGCCGGTTAAAAGCTCGGCCCTCCCGCGCCAACCGGTCTATGTTAGGAGAGTGAATGTATTCTGCTCCGAAGGAAGCAAGTTCTGGGCGCAGATCGTCCACACAAATAAGAAGTACATTTATTTCACCCTGTGCCCACAGAGAAGTAGCGGTCATCAAGAAAATAAGAAGTAGAGTGAACTTCATGAACGGGTATTGAGGAAGTTAAAATCTCACAGAGTGCTCTTCTCTAAAGGTAGGTAAATAAGAAAGCCCGGCCGAGCATCTGCTCAACCGGGCTTACTAAAAGACTAAAAGTCTAAATTATGCAACTTCCTTACCTCCGTCAAGCTCGTCCTGGAATTTCTCCAGTTCAGCCCATTTGGCGTCGGCAGCCAGAGCGGCTTGCTTGGCCCAGGTGGAAGGACTATGAATGCGGTAGCGAGGACCGGCGTCGTCGAGCATCTGCTGGACCTTCGCTTCAGGAGCGTCGGCGAGTTCGCGCCAGGTCTTGATGTCGATGTCGTGAAGAAGGCCTTCGATCTTGGGACCGATGCCTTCTACCATCTTCAGGTCGTCCTGCTTGATCTTCTTGCCGGATGGCATTTCGATTTTTACAGCAGTGGCCTTTTTGGCTGGCTTTGCAGCAACAGCCTGTACGGTGGTGTCTTCAGCCGGAGCTTCTTTCTTTGGAGCGGCCTTAGCTACTGGAGCTGCTTTCGGAGCAGCAGCTTTCTTAGCTACTGGCTTCTCGGCTACGGCTACATCAGCACCAGCGGGTACGATGGATACGTACATCCGGTTACGGTAGCTCTTTTTGAAAGCTACGTTGCCGTCTACTTTGGCGTGGATCGTGAAATCACGGCCCATGTAAACGTTATCGCCGGGGTGGTACTTAGTACCGCGCTGACGAATGATGATGTTGCCTGATTTAGCAACCTGACCGCCGAAGAGCTTAACGCCGAGGCGCTTACTGTTACTGTCGCGGCCGTTATCGGTACTACCTACACCTTTCTTGTGTGCCATTGTTATGGTATTTTATTTGCTTTCGCCGTTTAAAGTCATGCCTTCAACGAAAATTCGGCCGCTAAGATCGCTCCTTTTGTTTTCGCTGAAATCATGACAGCGGCGAAAACAAATAAAACAGGAGACGACAATAAGCTTACCGAGCTACTTGCATAGTTAATGCGGGCCGTGACTAGCCTGCGATGGAATCAATTTTGATCTTTGTGAACTGCTGGCGGTGACCGTTCTTTACGCGGTACCCCTTACGGCGCTTCTTCTTGAAGACAACGACTTTGTCGCCTTTCACGTGATCAATGACGGTTGCCCCTACGGACCAACCACTTACGTTCGGCGTGCCAACTGTGACACCAGCATCACCAGAGGTGAGGTGGACGCCATCAAAGCTGACAGAGTCGCCAGCTTTAGCTTCTAACCGGTGGACGAAGATCTCCTGACCTTCCTCTACTTTGAACTGTTGACCGGCTATGGTTACGATTGCAAACATTAGATAATGTATTTTATTAAGGCCGCAAAGGTAGGGATTATTTTGAATTTCTGTTAGCTTTTTTCGGTATTAGCAGTTCAGCAGTACTGAAAAAACCAGCAGAAATTCAAAATTCGTGAGAGACTAGCGTTAGATGACCCATAACGAGCAGGTGGCGTCCACTACGAAGGTGAGGTCTTCCTTGCTGATGTCGTTCCAAAGTTCCCATTTACCGAAGTTGTTGGTTTCACAGGCGGTTAGTTGGCCTGCTGCTGTTCCCTGAGCTAACATTGCATAAACGTAAGGTCATTACCCTGGACTCGACCAGGCCCAAAACCTTACTTCGCACCTGCGGCCGCGCCCAAATCTTCACCTCTTCGCATATACCAAACCCAAGTAAGCAGGATGGCCCAAACCACCACCGTAACCGCCGGCAATAGGTAAGAGATATGCTGCAGACCCCAGTGCCCAAACCCAAAAAGGGTCCCCAGGACCCCCACCAACAGAAAGGGTCCGATATTTTCAAATTTAGAATCTTCCTTGGAGCGTGAAAATGGTAGCGCCTGGTCCAGCTGACTATAAACTAAGCCAAAAAGCAAGGTTGTGCCCATCGCCATTAAGACATCGATCCAGTGTGACGGACCCCAGTAAATGAGCACAGCGGTGTACACCAGCACGGCCATCGGCAGGTAAAACATGCCCAGTACCGCCATAAACTGACCGTAGTTAATGCGACCGGGATACGAATTGGCCGTAGCCTTAAAAATCCAGCTGGCTCGGTAATCCTCGCTAACCTTCGTCTGCCCCAGCGGAATAATAAGTAGCCAGAGTAAAAAGTACAGGAGTGTAAGCATCATACCGTCCCCTATTGAAAATTCTTCTTCTCCCTTAAAAACGTCCCTGAATATCGTGATGCCTAAAATGACCGGCAGGTAAACCAACGTTGGATATGTCCGCTGTTTAAAGGTCATATCCCGGAGCATCACGTTCCAGTGAAAGCGAAACGACATCCGCTCCTGGTTGGGCCGGGTAAGCCACTCCGCCAGAAAGTCCCGAACAGGTGATCGGCCTACTGGTGCTCCGCCGGTCATATTTTGTTCGGGTGCTTCCTCCGTGCCGCCGTGCCGCAACTGCAGCAGACGGTCTGCGTAGCCCTGACTCTGGTCAACGTAGTACCAAAGACCACCACCGGCAGCCAGCAGTGCCAATAAACCCTGGGCGTAGGCGAGAACCGATGCGCTGGAGGTCGTCATGGCCTCGAACAGTCCGCCCACCCACAGACCAGGAAAAGAGAACCCCATCGGCTGCCCCACCAGCTCCAGTCCTTCCAGTGCCTGAACGTCTCCCATCAGGCTTGGCAGCTGGTAAGCTATAAAAAAAATGAAGGTGGCTACAATCTGGAAGTACCCAACAATTTTCTTGACTTTGCTTGATTCAACCCGCCGCAAGAGTACGAGATAGAAGACCAGCGTACCGGTCATCGTGATGATTATGGTGAGAATCGACAGTAAAAAGTAGACAAAAGCGGCCCACGGACCAACTGCAACTAATAAGTAGATGAAACTCGGCGTTCCGAGGCAAAGTCCGAATTTACTAGCAAATACTGCAATGTGTAGGATTCTAGAAATGCTCAGCGTGAGGTCATTGATCGGCCGGCTCAGCAAAACGTACAGATCACGCTGGTCAAAAAGGTTTTCGCTCATTTCCGTGATCAGCATCAGGCCTATGTAACAGACCCACATACTGAACCCGAGGCCAACGGCAGTCGCGGTATGCTCCATCAGGATGAACAGGTAGACCAGACAGGTTCCGAAGAGGCTGATGAAGACGTAGGTAAGGTATTCCATCCCCTTCTTCTTCTTTTGGCGCTGGCCCATCATCATGCCCGCCCGATCGTCTATTTTCAGTTTGGCGCTCAGGATGAGGCGGATGGCTTTAGGGTCTGCACCAAGGCGGCGCCAGACGGGATTAAGCAGGCTGACCAGCAAAAGGAATAGCTTATTCATCAGCGGTAAAGTCGAAGTCGGTTCTGGCCATAGAGCCACCCGTCAGTTGAGAGAATAGGTTTTCAAGGCTGCCGCTGTGGGCCTGGGCGTTGATCTCCGCGAAGGTACCATTGGCGACAACTTTGCCGTCATTGAGCAGGATGATGCGGTCACTGATTTTCTCCACCACTTCCATGATGTGAGAGCTATAAAAAATGGTTTTACCGCGTTCAGTAAGTTGCTGAAGCAAGTCCTTTACGCGGATGACGGAGTTGGCATCGAGGCCGGCCAGAGGTTCGTCCAGGAAAATCAGGTCGGGGTCGTGCAGGAGACCGCTGATGAGGAGTACCTTTTGCTTCATGCCCTTACTAAAGGTATCGATGCGCTGATCCTTGCTGTACTTGAGGTCGAGGTATTCCTGGAGGCGTTCGGCGCGTTTTTTGGTTATTTCCCACGGCAGGTCCTGCAGTCCGCCAACGAGTTCGTAAAATTCTTTCGGGGTGAGGACTTCGTAGATTTCGGCCGCTTCGGGAATGTAGCCGATGCGTTTTTTTACTTCCAGTGGGTTCTTCTTTACGTCAAAACCAAGTACTTCCACGTTGCCGGTATAGCCTTTGTCGAGCCCCGCTAAAATACGAATGGTCGTTGATTTCCCGGCGCCGTTAGGGCCAATGTAGCCGATGATTTGGCCAGCTTCTACGGTCAGGTCGATTCCTCTTAGTACCGATTTTGAGCCGTAGGCTTTATGTAAGTTACTTATCCTTATTACTGACATAGGGTGGGTGTTTCTCTAGGTAAAATTAAGTCCTTGGCTGCTAAATTTCGAAGAAACCTTTTCTTCTTCGACGAGTACACTGAGTGGCTCCGTAAAACCAAGGAGCGACGCCACTATCCAGCGTATAGAAGTAAAAACTGGGTCGGCGGTACCTTCATTTGCGGTTCCACGGAAAAAAGTATTTCCCTAACCCATGAGAAAAAGAAGCAGGTCTTCGCTGCCCGGGGAAAAAAATGATGACCCGTTTAAGGTCATCGCCATGCTGGGCGGCACCTGCCTGAAGAAGATGCAAGAGCTGGCGGAAGTTGCTCGTGACAACAAGCTGGGCGGCACCTTGATTCTATGCCCGTATTACTTTAGGCCAGAATCCGTTAAGGAACTGGTTGCCTTCTGCAAAAAAGTAGCAGATGTAGCCTCTGGGCTTCTATGCTATTACTACCATATCCCGTATGGCTAAGGCACGGAAATTACAACTCCGGGTCGTCAGAATCGTTCAGTTACTAGTGAAATTTGGCGGTATACCCGCTGGCAAAGCCTTTATAAAGGCCATGATTAATATGAGCGAATAAGGCTTAGGGACGCAAATTAAATGGGGAGAAGCCGCAGGTGCAATGAAAGGACGTAAGGAACAAGGCTGGACGTCCCCTCCCCTGCACCTGCGTTCGCGCCAAATCCTTGTAAATTAGTGCTACTCGATCCGTATTCCCCGGGTAGTAAAAGAGACACGCCCGTAGGTGGAGATAAAAACGCCTTCAAAGAAAGGGTCGTGGGTTCCCGTCGGTTTACGCCAATTGAAGACGAAGCTATCGCCCGTCCCTCCCTCAACGTCCTCCTCGGTGATGATAATTTCGACCGTTTCCAGAGGCGCGATGTAAATAGGCTTATCGAAATAATTTCTAATCTGTTTGCCATCGGTTTGGTGATAATGCGCCCTTTCAATATAGATGGTGTCGGTCAGGTTAATATTGCGCATACTGATGGTGCCGGTCAGACCGAGCGTACTGATCTCAGACTTGGTGTAGATTTTGGAGTAGCTGGACAAATAGGTACTGCCGGCGAGCAGAGAATCTTCGGGAGGCATGGGTGCCTGTCGCTTGCCCCAATCTTCTACATTGATGGAGGTGACCTGGCGGGTGGGTTCCGGATCGCAACCAAAAGCCAGCAGCGCGAGTAGTAGTAAAGCGAAGTAAGTTCCCGGATGGTTATGCATCGGAGTCCATTTTATTTTATTGAAGGTAGTCATAGTAAGGCATTAGGCTGGTTAGGAAATCAGTGGGGCAGGTAGTTGATTTCGATTAATTCGACGAGGGCTTCTTCGGACGGGTAGCTGAGAAACGGCACCACGTATCCACATTGGTAGAACGCGGCGACGGTGCCCCCGCCAATGGCCATTACTCTGGTTTCCTTCGGCACCTTACGGTGGTCAAGGTCGGCGGCTACACTGAGCGGACTGGTGAAGATGAATACGTCGGCCTCAATAGGATTAGCGGTAGAGACGGGCTCATTACTGTAACAGACAGCGTCGAGTACCATGTGATATGGTCGGACAGCGGACGTTGAACCGTAAGCAGGATTTTTCTTCGCGGGAAAAGGACGCGCGTTTACCGTTGTACTACCGCCGGTCACTTGAGGTAAAAACGTGTTAACGCCAACGAACATGGCCCTTCCACCGACTGCCTGTAGGGACGATCCCTAGCGGTCACCCGTACAGGCAAATGCTTTTACCTCGTGTTCCCGACGGGAGTATGGCGACTTACCTGAACGGCTACGTTACCTGACCGGAAAGCCCCTACCCCCATATTTGTCCTGAGTAGTTGCGTAAAGCCAGATAGGTGAAACGCTGTTGGAGGAAGACCCCTTACGGAGATGACCATAATTGCGCGCTTATTGAAAGTAAGGGTGCTAGTTCTTACTGAGGAACACGACGAGACTTTGCGCTGCGGTTCTTGTAACGGGGCCCCATTAACTTACGCTGGGGAGAAGGAGCTGTATTGGTTGAATCCACCGGAGTAGCAACCCGCTTACGGTTTTTGTACGCCGGGCCGGTCAGTTTTTTCGTAGTGCTTTTTGTAGCGGCGGGGGCCGTGCGACTGAACACGG
>JAPKCQ010000335.1 GCA_026421165.1 Lewinella sp.
GCGTGCTTTAGCGAACGTTCCGTTTTCGCCTTCTTAGCCTGTGAAATGGGTAGCTTTAACGATCTAATCCGCATTAGCCTTAAAAGACTAACGATCTAAAGTACCAACAAGTTAATCATGCGGCTTGTCAATAATTTCTTGGTGCTCCCGTTTACCCGCAACATCGGCGATGCCCGTCAGTTCCAGAAACATAGTCAGAATGATGATGCCCAGAACGATGTAGAGTAAGGCCATCATCTTGGAAGTTTTTTTCTGTTTTGGCGCGTCGGTCATATTCTTCTGTTTTCTCTTCGTCAGTAATCCTCTTTTGGTAAGCGCGTTTTCGTTTACCGGCCATAAAGCTATTCAGACGGCGCGCACGTACGTGTAATGGAGGGCCTAAGACGAAAGTGGGCACCTTTGGTGTAACCGATATGGTTATTTTTAATAAATTTATCTAAAAATACGCATATAGTTGCTCAAATGATGCGGTGGTGGTATATTTGTACTACCGGAAACAAAGAGTGTTGAGTCCGGTAATTAAGCACCTAAAGCCCTGTTTCACACACAATAATCCTATTAACACCCACTTGAAACCTGATTGAGTATTTTCCGTTTTTTGCAACCTTATTAATTAGAAGCCGGGGCCATTAGCCCCGGCTTTTTTTGTTTGGCGTTTCTTAGGTCGTGACTAAGCCCGCAAAGGAGGAATAACCATAGTGGCGCACGCCTTCGGTTTCGTTACGGTCCTCGTGCACATCGGCGAGGAAGAAGCTGCCACCGTCGGATTGGGCAACGTTTTCCTTGAGGGTGCCACGGTGGAGCCGTTCGTAGGTGGCGTAGTCGATGGCTTCACGGTGATCGAGGCGGAGCTCTAGGTCGAAGCCTAAGGCTACTTCCTTCCAACCGGCCTGGAGGGTAGCTCCGAAGACTTTAGATTTAGATCCGCTGCCGTAGGCGAAAACGCAGATGCTTTGCCCTTCAACGTTCTTTGTATCCCGCGTCAGCGCCTCCAAAGTACTCATCAGACTGACGAAGACACTGCCCGCGTAGAGATTCCCCACACGCGAACTCGCCCACTCGCCCGGCGCGATGCGCTCTTTGATGAAGGCTTTGTAACTATCCGACTTAGTGACCAACCTCAGAAAGTCAGCACACTTCGTGATGTACTGCTCGCGGTCTTCATAATCGTCGGCGCAGGGCACTTCTAATTCGTTCTTCAGGATGAATTCTACCCAGCCACCGTTGGCTTTAAGTTCTTCCATAAAAATCTCGGAGAACATCCGCCGCGCCTGGAAAGCGTAAGGTAGGTGGAACACTAGGTGGGTAAAGTCGCTTAGTAACTCGCCTTCCTTCTTGCCCGAGCGGCGGCGGTAATCCTGCAGCGCCTCCCGGATGCGGGCCTGGTAAGCGTCGTTGCTGTACGGGCCGTCAAAAACTGGTGTCGCCTTGTGCAGGTAAAGGTCGTTGTCGTTGCAGTCGAGTACACCGCTGGAGTTGAGTCCTTCGGACAGCGTTTCGAGTAGTTCGTCTACGTTGAAGTCTTCCGCAGAGGTATCCGGCAGCAGGTCGAGCACTTCATTGATAAGCTCTCGCTTGGTTACTTTACGGTTAGGCTTGAAGAAGTCGTGCGCCGGCCGCGTAGCCACGCCAAAGTCGGGGTCAATGGCCAACAGACGCGGATTTTGCTTCACGATCATCGCCACAGCTCCGGCACCCTGGGTATATTCGCCCGGGCTGTTCATTTCGTACTTCGCTTCATCGCTCGCAACGACGATGCCAATGCGCCCGTCTTTCGCAGCAGCCCATTCCAGCGAGTTCTGTAATGCATCTACGCCACCGATGCAGGCGAAGGTGAGGTCTACCACATCGCAGTTCAGGAAGCAGTTGCCACCGTGGCTGTCGGTGAAATGATCCTGCAGCATATCCAGCACATAGGTGGCTGTCGGCTTCGCACCGTCGAGGGCAGACTCTGTACCGAGGTAAAGGCGGCCGATATCGTTAGGGTCCAGATCGTTTTTGTGCATGAGGTCCAGCACAGCGTTGGCGGCCATGGTGGCGGCGTCTTCGCGTGTATCAGGGATGGCCATTTGCAGCAGGCCGAGCCCTTTGCTCAGCTTGGGGTAGCTAAGGTCCCGCGCCGCAGCGAGGTCTTCAATTGGGAGATAGAGTTGGGGGACGTAAACGGAGAGGTCATCGATACCGACGGTGGAAGCGCTCATACTTTGAGGTATAGTTTGAATTTCAAAGTAGGAACAGCGTGGAGGGGTTTGGGTTTAAAGGGGGAAGCCTATCCGGGGTTTTAGATGGTCGTTCTTACGATTTCCGGGACAAAAAAAGGGTTAACACTAAAAGTGCTAACCCTTTTCTCTAATTCTGGCCTTCGGTACTAACGGTCTAATTACTGTGCCATTTCCAGCATGGAAATGTACTTGTCAGCCTGAGCAGCTTCGGGGCTCTGGCCGTAGTCGGCCTTGAGGCGCTTGAATACTTCAAGTGCTTCACCCGTTTCACCTTGGTGGCGTAGCAGCAGTCCGAGTTTGTTGAGGTAGTATCCTCCGGTCACGAAGTTGTCTCCAGCGGTATCGACAGCCTTGCGGTAGCTGGCGATAGCGTCATCCAGTTGGTCGAGCTCACCCTGCGCGTCACCCATCACACCATACTTCATGGCGGGGAGTAGGCTTCCTTTGGCGTCGAAAGACTTCATGTAGTCGAGGGAGGCCTCGTACTTGCCTACGTTGAGGTAAGAGACGGCGGCGTAGTAGTTGGCTAGGTTGCCGGCTTCGGTGCCGCCGTACTGGTCAATTATGTCTACGAAGCCAAGTCCACCCAGACCAGGGTTCACAAGCGCTAGGTTGAAGCTGTCGCGCTCAAACTGAACCTGTGCCTGCTGCATTTCCGCCATGGCGGTTTTCTCAGCGGGAACCTGAACCAAAGTCTTGTAGACAAAGTAGCCAGCGACGATTAGGGCGATGGCAATGGCTCCAATAACGATGGTGTTGCGATTGCGTTCAAAAAAATCGAGGCCCTGATCGCGTACCTCAACGAGGTCGACGAGAGTTTCATCACCCTCAAGAATTGGGGCGGAGGTGCCGCCGGAGCGGCCGGTACTTGGCGTGCCCTGGGGGCGGCGGCCGATGTTATTTTTCTTTGCCATTTTCTCTTAATTTAGAAAGGCCCGGTTCACCAGGCCCTATAAAGCGACCGCAAAGATAGGTAATGTCACTGTATTCTCTCCAAAAAACAGAATACAGTGACACCGCCCCCTTTCCAGTGATGGAAAGAGGGCGGTGATAAAGTCTTAACCTTGCCTTAGCTAAAAGCCGGGAAGGGTCGCCAGGGACCGAAATTGTGGTGCTGGCACTTTCCAACGACGTTATTTTTTATCGCCTAACTAAACGTGAGGTTCGCGCTGAGAAGCCAGTGTTTACCTTGGTTGGCGATATGTTAGAGGTTAGAATTTAGGGAGTGAGAGGTTGTCGTCACTTCTAAATTCTAATTACTAACGGTCTGGCTATCAGAGGAGGCTCAAGAGTTCAGACTACGAATCTCACGTTACTACGTAAGAAACGGGTAAGGCTCAGAGTAGTTATCGGTATAAAGCGTATCCGCAGAGGGGAAGTTACTTTCCTCGGCAAACTTAGCGGCATGAGCTACTTCTGCCTTCACATCGTCCTTGATCTTCTTGATTTCGGCTTCGGTAGCGAGACCGTTGTCGAGGATAAGTTTTTCGGTTACCTTGATAGGATCACGCTGCTGGTAGTCTTGTAGTTCGCTCTTTTCGCGGTACTTAGCGGGGTCGGATACGGAGTGGCCTTTGTAACGGTAGGTCCTTACTTCTAAGTAGAAGGGCCCTTTACCTGCGCGGATGTGTTCGGCTGCTTCGGTGAAGGCTTCGTGTACGGCGGCGGGGTCCATGCCGTCAACGCTCTTGCTCGGCATGTTGAAACTGGCGCCGAGTTGGCTCAGGTCGGTTACGTTACTGGTCCGCTCTACGGAAGTACCCATGGCGTAGCCGTTGTTTTCACAAACGTAGAGAACGGGAATCTTCCAGGTCATGGCCATGTTCCAGCTTTCCCAGAGTGCGCCCTGGCGGCTGGCACCGTCGCCAAACATCGTTACGCATAGGTTTTTGGTGCCTTTGTAATCTTCGGCCATGGCGATGCCCGTTCCGATCGGAATCTGAGCGCCAACGATGCCGTTGCCTCCGAAGTACTTATTTTCTTTACTGAAGAAGTGCATGGAGCCACCTTTGCCCTTTACGATACCGGTTTCTTTACCGTAAAGCTCGGCCATCGCTTGGTCCATGGTTACGCCACGACCGAGGGCAATACCGTGCTGGCGGTAAGCCGTCACAATGCCGTCATCTTTTGTGATCGCACTCTCCATTCCGGCAGCAACGGCCTCCTGGCCGATGTACACGTGACAGAAACCACGGATCTTCTGCTGTCCGTAAGCCATCAGCGCGCGTTCCTCGAAGCGACGGATGCGGAGCATCAGGGTGTACCACTCGATGTACTGTTCGGCACTGTACTTCAGGCCTTTGGCCGTACCGTTCTTCTTGGCGGTCGTGGTTTCTTTAGCCCGCGTTGTTGTTTTTTTTGTTGCTGTTGCCATGCTGGATTAGCGAATTTTCGCTGATTTAGATTGCGTTACCCGTTAAATATAGGTTGCGTGACGGAGAATCAGGGAGAGAAAGTTATCCTCTCGTCATATAACCCGCGTTTGGCGGTGGGGTTTAGTAGTTAGAGGATTTAGCAAAATTTTTCGCTTCAGGCGGCTGCCTGAGGTGGTGGGCGGGGCCGCAGGTGCGAGGAAGGCTTAAGGAGCGTAGATTAGCCCGACGGTCTCCCGATTACCATGATTGGTCGTCGCTGGCGTATTTTGCGAGTGAACCCTCCGGATGGGGGCATAAAAGTAATTACCATCAAAGCCACTGAAGCGATATTCGAACATTTTGAGAAATTC
>JAPKCQ010000336.1 GCA_026421165.1 Lewinella sp.
ACAAGGGCAGGGCAGTACATAGACGTTGTGTATCTCCAAAAAGGTAATCCCATCAAGGGCACCATACTGTCTTACGAGTACGAAGTACAGATCGTTATTGTCAAAGAAGATGGCGTAATCAAAGAATTGCCCTGGAAAGAAGTAAAGCGGGTCAACTTCCAGTTTGCCCGCAACCGGTTTCCGGAAAACAGGAGACAGGAAGCGGCAGAAAATGTTATTGAAGAAGAGGAGAAAGTGCTCCCCACCCCTGCCCGGAAATTTCGCCACCAGGTTACCAGTGCGCTGACTTTCGGAAATACAACGAGTTCCGATTTCGGTAGGCCCGGAACCGCACTCGGCGGCGGGTTTGCGTATCATTTACTCCGCGACATTTCATTTATAACCATCGGGGCTGGCCTGGACGTGAGCCTAATGAATCACCAACGGCGGGAGAATGTACTAGCCGCTACCGTAATCGTTGAAGTGCCAATCGGGAAAGGACGTTTTCGCCCCTTTGCACGGATAGAAACCGGACCAACTTTTCTCTTCGGAGGCGACGCTTTAGGCGCAGAAATCACCTCGCGATCCATCACTCCCCTGTACCACCCGGCCGTAGGTGTTGAAATAACCCCACGCAACGGTGGCTGGGGAAGGATGACGGTTGACCTGGGCTACCGCTTCCTCACTAGCAGGTTTGAACTCACTACAGACAATCTGGACGTAGTGGAGCGCAACGTTAATTACCGCAGGCTAACCTTACGGGGTGGGATGCGATTCTAGGAAATAAGTACTCGAACAAAATTACTAACAGAATAACCTTGCTTTACCCCGACGAAAAATCCTTGGTAACCGCCTGCCTAGCGGGAGACCGCAGGGCCCAGGAGGCTTTCTACCGGCGCTACGCACCGGTAGCCCTGGTCATATGCCGGCGCTATGCGAACGGCAGGGAGGAAGCAATGGAGATTCTCAATGGTGGTATGATGAAGGTTTTCCAGAAACTCGATAAATTCAGGTGGGAAGGCAGCCTCGAAGGGTGGGTAAAGCGCCTGGTTTTCCGTAGCGCCATCGACCAATTCCGGGCCACCAAACAACGGCCAACCCTGGAGGTTGCTGACTGGGACACGCCTTCGGAAGCAACCGCCACCCAATCACTGTACGCCGAAGACCTCTGCCAGATTATCGACCTCCTACCGGAAAAAAGCAAAGAAGTCTTCTGGCTCTTCGCCGTGGAAGGCTACAACCACGCCGAAATCGCCACCCAACTCAACTTCAGTGAAGGCAATAGCCGTTGGCACTTAAATAAAGCACGAAAAATTTTGCGCGACAAACTGCAAACTCACCCCTTCAAATCCAACCGCTATGCAGGCTAATAAGGACCAAGATTGGACCGACGACGCCGCCTTCTGGGACGATGCGTGGACGGACATGAATACACGGCTGGACGAAAAACCGGACCGCCGTAAGGGTGGCTTGGCCTGGTGGCCATTTTACCTAGGCGTGGCGGCGGTTTTCGTGCTCGTGATGGGCGCGGGGATGGTTTTTGACCAGAATGAGGTGGACGTTACCCCTACACCGACTTCCGTCCAAGCATCGGCGCCCGTGAGCCCCGCTGTTATTTCTGGAGATAAAAAGGTTATTGCTGCTGCTTTATCCGGAGCTGAAGTCTCCGTAGGCGAGGAAGAACTCAAGGCTGCTGAAACAACTACTTTACGTAAAAAGCTAGATCAGCCGCAAACGACGGTAGCCACTGCTCAACGTTCGGTTACATCTCTTCCTAAAGTCGCCACTGCTCAACGTGATTTCACACCTCTGCCCAACGCAGCGACTACCCAACGCAGCTTTGCACCTCCGATGAACATTTCATCTCCGGCTTCGCCTACGAAAAATGATGCGTCGAGGAAGCCACGGAGTGGCGGCGGAGCTAAAACCGCTCCGTCGGAAGAATACACTACGGAGAGATTAACCGCAAATATTCAGGTAGCGCCTTTGGGAATTCCCCAACTAGAAATAACGCCTGAGACAACACTCCCCACCGTCCCGCAAAAGCGCCGCCACTACCCCAACCCGCTTACGCTCGAGGCTGGCATCAGCAGCGATTTAGGCCTCGGTCACCCCGGCAGTTTGGTCGGTATTGGTTACCGGATTACGGGTGGTAAAAAGCTGTCTTTCCCATTGTCTTTACGCTACCGCTTTGACGAGATGGAAGTCCGCGATTCTCCGTTCGAGGAAGCCGTTGCCGCCGATATAAGTACTGGTAGCCCTACGGTGGAAGCTTCTGATCTTGTTCTCGCCACCCGGTCCTTAAGTATTACTTCGGTTGAGGTTACTGCGGGCCTTGCCTGGGATGCTACTCCTCGTTTTCGGCTCAATGCCGGGCTTGGTGCATCTTACCAATTGCAGGCCCTTGTCAATTTTGAAGGGCAGCGTAGCAGCAGTATTTTCAACCAATTCGGTTTAGCGGCGAATGATGATTTTAGCTTACGGCTTGACCGGGGCGAAGCATTACTTTCGACCCTGACCATTGATGGTAGCAGCCCTGACGTTGCTCCCTGGATCTTCCGGGCACGTCTCGGCGCGGCTTATGCTATTACACCGCGTTGGGAAGTGAACTTGAAGGCGACTCGCTTACTGACCCAGCCTGACCGGGCGGGGGTTATTGGTTTGCGGGCTGGCCGTTTGGAGTTGGGGGTTAGCTATCGGTTGCGGTAGTTGATGGGCGTAATGCTTTGGTAAGCTCCCCAACAATAGCGTCAAATCGAAGATTGGTAGAGTTGTCCAATAGTACAAAGACTGTTTTCAACTCCGGATTTCGGATAATTATGGTGCGAGCACCTAGCCAACTGCCGTCATGCCACTGGTTTGTTTTTGTGACTTGCCAGCCGAAACCATAGTTAGAGGTACTGCCGTCGTTCAGGGTAGGCTTCAAGAATGCTTGTTGCAGTAGGCTGTCACTTACAATTCCGTTACCACCCCTCCAGAAAGCATCCCATTTTAAGAGATCTTCGATACTGGCGTAGACATTTCCGTCGCCGGCGACACCATCCAAAAAAGTAGGCTCCATGGGCTCACGCCACCCAAATATGGCGAAAAAATCGCCGGTTTTGTTGGTGAAGGTTGAATCGCTGGAGTTGAGGTTAAAGACGCGGCTGTTTTCCATATCCAGCGGGGCAAAAATTTCAGCTTGCATGAACTCTTCAAACGACTTGCTGGCTACGGATTCGATAATTCCAGCAAGCAGGACGTAGTTGGTATTGGAATAACTGAAGGCATCTCCAGGTTTTCCGGTTATGGCAGGGCGGTTCTTGTCCACCAGCTTGATCACGTCGGATATACTTAACACATCACCAATAGAATCACGATAGGTTTTGGCAAGGTCCATGTAAGCATCAGGGATACCGCTGGTATGATTTAGTAAATGACGGACGGTTACCTCCGGGTAAGGAGACTTAATGTAAGTCGTAATTGGCTCATCCAGTCTCAGCAGACCCAACTCCGTAGCACGAAGGACGCCAGCAGCGGTAAACTGCTTAGAGACGGATGCCAGACGGAAGGAGGACCTGGTCGTCAGTTTATCCTTCCCGGTACGGTCGGTAAAGCCGTAGGTGTTTGCGAGCAGCGGCACTCCCCGTTCGGCAAAAAGAACGGCTCCGTTGAAGTCGGCACCTTCCTGTAATTCCGCTAGGTAATTGTCAATCAGTTCCAAACGCTCTATTCGGGTAGCGGTCGGTGGTACTTTGAGTTCCTTCACCTTTGTGGCAAAGGAAAACCAGCAAACAACGGCGCCAATAATGACGGCGATGCCCAGAGATATGTACAAGAATATTTTCATGAGCGCTAAGATATCAATGCTTTCGTGGCGAGCAGAAGTTTCCCGACCAGTCTTTAGTTTCAGTCGATGGGGCGCTGTATCTTTTCGCAGCCGGAGGCCACTCACTCCATTCTTGCTCAATCATTTGGCGCGTACGCAGGATGCAAAAATCGTTTTGGAGCGATTCCCCTCTGGCGGTAATATGGTTTTTGCGGCCGGAGGCCTCTCGCTCCAACTCCGTCGTGAAATGATGACCTTCGCCCGATGCCGATTGACCCCGACGCTACGCCCGAGACCAGCGCACTCTACGACTTCCTGAGACGAAGCGCGCCCGGCCCTACCCTGTTCGGCCACCAGGACGCTTTGGCCTACGGCGTAAGCTGGAAAGGCTTCCACGAATTCCGGACGGATGTTCACGACGTTAGCAGCCACCACCCCGCCGTATTTGGTTGGGATATCGGCAAGATCGGTCCCCGGCCCAGCAATTTGGACCTTGTCAATTTCCGGCACATGCGCTTCTGGATGCGAGAGGTCTATCGGCGCGGCGGGATTAATACCGTAAGCTGGCACGCCAATAATTTTATGGGCGGCGATGCCTGGGCGGTTGGCACCCCGACGGTCGCCGCCATTCTACCCGGGGGTAGCCATCACCAGGCGTACCGGGACAAGCTTGAACTTATCGCCGGTTTCCTCCGAAAAGTCACCAGCGGGCCACCGGATTATACGCCCGTCCCAATCATTTTCCGGCCTTTTCATGAGCATACCGGCAGCTGGTTTTGGTGGGGTAAACCATACGCTTCTGCCGCCCAGTACAAAGCGCTGTGGCGATTTACCGTGGCGTATCTACGCGACGAACAAGCCCTGCACCACCTCCTCTGGTGCTACTCCACCGATATCGTTGACGACGAAGCCGAGTACCTGGAATACTACCCCGGCGATGACTACGTCGACATCCTCGGCCTTGATGATTACCACGATCTCGGCGAGCAGGAGAACACCCAAAAACTCACCGATCGCCTGGGGATGCTGGTCCGGATCGCCGAAAGCAAAGGCAAAGTTGCCGCCCTAACGGAGACCGGTTATGAGGCTGTTCCGAAAGCCGATTGGTGGACGGAGAGCCTGCTGAAGAGCATTCTTGCCGACCC
>JAPKCQ010000054.1 GCA_026421165.1 Lewinella sp.
CAATAATCTTCACAGATTATCTCCGACTCGGGATTTGTAGTAATCCCCGGAGGGCTTGCTTTAACCGTGACGACAAAATCCTTGGTCGCGCCCGAGCAGCCGTTTAAGGTCGAGGTCACGGTATACGTTACCGTACCATCGCCCGTCAGGGCTTCCGCCGGAATGTTCCCCGTGCCACTTACAATAGCACCCGTTACGTCCGTTGAGGCGGACGTCCAGGTGTATGTAGCTCCTGCCGGGGTCGACGTCAGCGTAAATCCGGCACTCGTAGCTCCGCTACAGATCATCTCCGTGGTCGTAACGTTGCTGACCACTGGATTGGGTTCAACCGTGATTGTATAGGTGGCAACGTCCGCCATACACGGCGCTCCTAACGGATTATTCGTTGTTACCGTAATAGTTACCGTGTTGCCAGCATCTGCTACAATAGGTGTGTACGTAAAATTAAATGGGCTAGAACTTGTACTCATTGGTACCACACTTCCCGCTCCATTCTCTGTTATTGTAACACTTGTTGCACTTCCGCCGAAGGTGTTTCCACTTATGGTGCTTGCTACTGTACTACACGTGCTACCACTAGTACTACTTAAGGTAACTGTTGGTGCATCTGCGCAAACAGCCTGCGTATCCGTATCAGTAGCAGAATCATTTCCAGGAGTCGGATCTATTACACCCGTAGGAGGAGCGACAGTCGCTGTATTGACTAAATCTCCAGTTGTTCCCGCATCAATCGTTGCATTAACCGTGATTACGATAGAATTACCAGATCCTGCCTCAATATTAGCAGTTGTTGAAATATTAGTTGTTCCTGAACTCGAACCTGTAATAGTAGCGTTTCCACTTGCTACAGCTGACCAGGATACATTAGTTAACGCTCCAGGAAAATCATCTACTATAGTGGCCCCAACTACATCCGATGAACCATTATTAGTTACTGTAATTGTATAGGTTGTAGTAGCACCCGGAATATAAGTACTTTGTCCATTAGTTTTGGTTATAGCCAAATCAGTAGGTGTCTTTACTACCATTATCGTTACAGTAGTAACAGCGCACCTACATTCATCATCACATATCCGATATTGAAATGTATCGGTCCCCAAGAACCCTGCGTTAGGCGTATAGGTAAAGGTATTGGTTGCATCAGCAGCATTACCGGTTGTTAGGTTCTGTACCACTACCCCGTTTGCCGCAACGGTAAGATCATTGTCTAAAGAAATCGTCAAGTTGCCAATATCATTTGGCTCTAAGTCATTCAGTAAGGCTTGAATGTTGACATCGGCATCTGTATCGATATTGAGCGTTACCGTTTCTGCAACTGCATCTGGATAAGCAGCGACGCAATTATCACAAGGATCTCCACATGGGTCAGCTGCGGAGCCACTGAGCATCGTAATACCTGAGCCTGATTTTTCCCAGCCAAAACTAGGTTTATCCAGATCCATCCATTCATCAGTAGGAATATCATATCTGAAGAATTGATCTTTATTCTCTCCCTCCGTAGCATAAATATAGGTACCGTCATAGGCTAACGAAGCACCTTCTCCATCATCTGTTCCTGCGATATCATCTTCAAAATAATCGAGCGCCTGCCAGCTATTTAAAGAGAGATTATATCTCTGGAAATTGGTTCCGTCATCTGTGTTCAAATAGTACAGAAATCCATCGGCATATACGCCATCCCCTTCCTTCATGTTAAAGGGCGTGTTGGTCAGCACAGACCAGGTACTTGAGCCAACCGTATATTTATATACATTGGTAGTGTTCTTTCCTCTAAATAAATATAAATCTGTACCGTCAGTGACAATAGAGGTTCCTTTCCCAGTATTTGCGGGAGTATTTACTAGGGTAACCCAGGTATTCGAACCGATATCATATCTATAAAAATCGTTTTGACCTTCTCCCCGGACCACATAAAGCGAGCTGCCCAGCAAGATCATGTCAGAGCCTTTCTTCATATTTGCAGGAGCATTTGCTAAAGTACCTCCCGCGCCCCAGGTTCCATTTGATTTGTCGAATCGGTATAAATCATCGTTACCATTACCAACTAAATAATAGACATAGTTCTCATCTACGCTCAGAGATGCTCCTTCTTTACCATTCTTCGGGAGGTTGGTCAGGTTAGTCCATGCGTCCAACGCAAAATTATACGATGCAAAATTACTACCGTCTTTCCCCCGAAGTCCGTAAGCAATGGTCGGTGCCGACGAACCCGGTAAACACGTTTCTCCAGCACCACAAGCATCTGCTTCAACGGTAATCGTCAGCGTACCATCGGTAGCACTACAAGTACCCATAGCATCACAAACCTGGTACGTAACCGTTACGGTTCCATCATTATCGATAGATGGCCAGTATTTTAGCGTGTTATCAGGATTTACCGTGACTCTTTCATTAGCAGGAGAAACACTGGTTACGGTAACGGTGAAAGGCTCTGTCGTGCAAACAAAAATATCATTACCGATCACGTCGATCATATCCAAACAATAATCTTCACAGATTATCTCCGACTCGGGATTTGTAGTAATCCCCGGAGGGCCTGCTGTAATCGTTATGGGAATACTACTGTAACCAACATTTGTTGCACAATTACCCGTTACTACCACTGTGATTACAGCTGCCAATGGATAGGTAGCTCCCGATACTGCTGTAAATTCGGGGCTAACGCCAGAAGAGTTGTCAAAAGATCCAGCACTTGATGGATCTACCGTCCATGTGTAGTTATAACTACCTTCTCCACCCGTAGGAGCTGGAGAAGTAGTGAATGTTTCCATATCGCCTTGTATTAACAAGGTCGTCATAGGAGAAATATCTCCAACAGATACCTTTGTTTTTTCCAAGGCCCAAAGGGAGAAGTTGTGAAATGTGCGCTGTGCAGCTACGTTTGCCGGAGCACTAGCATTATTAAGCCTATGCCCCCCTGCATACATAACATTTCCCCGACCCGAATCTCCAAATGCTTCTCCAAATAGCAATTTGGCGGCTTCCCCAGGGGAATCTCCATCAACAACATTACTCTGTAATGGATCATAAATGGCAACAGCTGTAGTAGTTCTCCAACTAGCATCAGTATAAGGCATATAGATGTGCTCAGAGCCATTCTCCTGAGAACCATCTAGGAGTCCCATAAATTGCATATTTGGGTGCGCATTATACGTTACAGCCAATGGACCTGGAACTATTTCAGTTGACCGATTTATGTAATTACTCGTACCGCTTCCCTGAGCATGATATTCCCAAAGGATTAGTGCGTTTTTAGCCCAATTACCTCCACCCGTTATTCCCGGAGATAAAGCCCTCTTCTCTGATAAGAAATTCATCTGTAAACTAGCATTCGGAGTTATGTTATCGTAGATGTTTTCCAATGCACTAACGGCATGACATGCCGCCCAGATTCCACCGTTATGATCCCGGTTCCAGAAGTAAAGATTGCTGTGCGTATCCCATACTGGATCAGCATGTGGCATAGCAAATAACTGATCGCAACCATCTAGATCCTGAGGGTCCTTGGAATTATAGGAACTTGCTGTAATACCTGCATTGGTAATATATTTTTCGGCTATTCCTCCATTGGCATCGTCTAGCGTCCATGTCGGATAATACGTAATGGTGTTGTAAACAGGCATACTTACCGCAGTAGCTGTAACGTCAATATTTAATGCTCCACCAGCGTTATTGGTATTCCAGTTGTTCACCAATCCTATCAAAGTGGGTGTGGCAAATTCACTAGAAATCACAAAGGGTCCTCCACGATAGTCTATACCATCGACCGTAAAATCAATCCCGTCCTTGGCTTTGGAGGGATTGATTACCCACTTGACAGGGATGTTTAATTCAGACGTTATGTAGGTGAGAAGGCCATAGCCTTTAAGCGTATTGTTTAAAGTCTGTGGTACTTGTCCCATATCAATAACGACAGATCCAACTCCCATTGTTTCAGTAGCATAAGGTACCTGCGCATTTAATCCTTGACTCGAAATAAGCAAGGCATCAAGAGACAACAGCAAGCTAAAGATCAGCAAGACTTTGCCTAAGAAAGAAAAATTTGAGACATAGGTGTCCCTTGCGGTAACCGCGGGCGAAAATTTTATCATGAGAAACGCTGTTCTGAGGCTTCAACTAGCCCCGATTAAATTAACAATCCAACAACCATGCCCCAGAGCGCTATCTAAAAAGGAATCTCCATACCGCAAACACAAGTGTGTTACGCGCGTAAGCAGACGCACCATTTAGACAGCCCTTTGCAAAGGACATAATCAAGGCAACCATTAAAAACGAGACATACCCTTAAAGTCAAGAGGTACGAGTAATAGTGTACTTTAAGTCGACGGATTTTTCCGCGTGGCGAGGCGCTGAAACCAGAGTTTAGCCGTAGCTAAATGAGGGGTTTCAGTACCGAGGCTACGGCGTGAAAAGCCAAGACTTGGGCACATCGAAATTTAGGCTACACTGTACGAGTACAGTGTACTTTAAGCTTGGGGCACTAAGTCGGCAGATTTTACAACGTATCGGGACGCTGAAGCCGGAGTTTAGCGGTAGCTAAATGGAGGTTTCAGCCCCGAAGCTACGGCGTGAAAAGCCAAGACTTGGGTGCATTAAAATTCAGATTACACTATACTAGACTAAGTTTATTTTACATGGTTTGAACTAAAATCCTTATTTATACTGCGTAAAAATAAGCTTAAGATTTGGATAAAAGGGAAAATTAGTTGACTTTTTTGACATTTTGTAAGTTGGTACACGAGTTCGGTCACCCGAAGAGAAAGCGGTACATAAGGGACCCCGATTTAACCCCCACAATTCGATATTCTACAAGACAAAAAAGCCCGTCCCTCCGGGAGAACCGAAAAGGCGGGCTAAAAAACTACGAATCAAACTACTCATTAAGTCTTAGAGGCCATCGCTTTAGCCTTTGGGGGCGACCGGCTTCACGTCCTTGTCTTCGGGTTCCTTTTCGGGTTCCTGCTTCACTAGTCCGGCCGGCAGGCTCATCCCGCTCTGGCTTAGAAAGTCGTTGAGCTGGGGAACCATGCCGTAGAGGCCCTGGACGAAGTTGCCCACACCCTGCCCGTTGCCGTTATCTTAGTCGACTTTTTTGACACTTTGTAAGTTAGTACACGAGTTCGGTCACCCGAAGAGAAAGCGGTACATAAGGGACCCCGATTTAACCCCCACAATTCGATATTCTACAAGACAAAAAAGCCCGTCCCTCCGGGAGAACCGAAAAGGCGGGCTAAAAAACTACGAATCAAACTACTCATTAAGTCTTAGAGGCCATCGCTTTAGCCTTTGGGGGCGACCGGCTTCACGTCCTTGTCTTCGGGTTCCTTTTCGGGTTCCTGCTTCACTAGTCCGGCCGGCAGGCTCATCCCGCTCTGGCTTAGAAAGTCGTTGAGCTGGGGAACCATGCCGTAGAGGCCCTGGACGAAGTTGCCCACACCCTGCCCGTTGCCGTTATCGTAAACGATCACCTTGTCGATCTCGACGTCCTTGATGGCGTCGGTCTGGATGCGGGTGAGTGCTTCGAGCTTATCGAGCATCAGGTAATTGATGGCAGCCTGAGAATCTCCACCGGCGGCGGCGACGAGTTTCTGGAAGCCTTCAGCCTGCTTCCGTAGTACTTCTTCCATACCATGAGCTTCAGCTTGGTACCTGGCGAGCGTAGCGTCGGCTTCACCTCTTGCGATCTCGCGGCGGCTTTCGGCCTGGGCTTGGGCTGCGATGACAACCATCTGGCGCTCGATATCGGCCTGAACGACCTGCTCTGCTTCCTTTTCAGCTTTTTCCTTGAGGGCGCGGGCACGTTCGGCGGCTTCCTGTGCTTTATAGGATTCTTCCCGTGCTTTAGCCTGAGCGACCTGGCGGGCGGCTTCGGCCCGGCGGTTAGCTTCGGCGAGGGCTACGTCGCGTGCGGCGTTGGACTCGGCGACCTTGATGGCCGCTTCGTTCTTCCCTTCCTGGGCTTCAGCGTTGAACTTTGATTCTCCGATCTCAGCGCGAGAGTTGGCATCGGCGACCTTGATCCGCTGCTCCTGGGTAGCCTCCGCTTCACCAACCATGGCGCGAGCGTTAGCGTCGGCGATCTTGATGCGTTGTTCCTGGGCGGCTTCGGCTTCGCCAATCTCCGCCTTGGCGGTGAGGGCCGCGACCTTGGTACGCTGCTCCTGGAGGGCTTCGGCGCGGCCAATACTACCGGTACGCTTCTCCTGAGCAACCTTCACTTCGGCCTCGTTGATGGCACGGGCGGCGGCTTCCTGACCAAGGGCCATAATGTAGCCGCTCTCGTCCTGGATATCGGTTACGTTTACGTTGATGAGGCGCAGACCAATTTTGTGGAGTTCTTCGCCTACGTTAGAGTAAACGCTGGAGACGAACTTATCGCGGTCAGTGTTTAGCTCCTCGATGTCCATATTGGCAATCACGAGGCGCATCTGGCCCATGATGATGTCCTGGCTGAGGCGGGCAACCTGATCGCGGTTGAGAGAGAGTAGGCGGTTGGCTGCGGCAAGCATCAGTGTTTCGTCCTCACCAATACCCACGGTAAACTGTGATGGCACGTTTACGCGGATATTCTGCTTAGAGAGCGCATCCTTAAGGTTCACATCAATAGAAAGTGGCGTAAGGTCAAGGTAGCGGTAATCCTGGATAACGGGCCAAACGAAGGCTGCACCACCAGCGTAACATTTAGCGGAAGCTCCGCCGCCCGTTTTACCGTAGACGACTAGAATCTTATCCGACGGACAGCGTTTGTACCTACTGACGAGGAAGAAAACGAAAAGGACAACGAGTAGGGCTACGCCCCCAATTAGTTCTAGCATGGTATGAAAGGTTTAATATTCCCCGGTGTGAAGGCGGTAGGGAGGTGAATGTGTGCATTTTCGGTTGTCAGTTCCACAACGGACAACGAACAACCGTTACGTTGGGCTGACGACGACGATGCCGTCGCTTCCGATTTCATCAACCACGATCGGCGCGCCCGTTGGGATGTCTTCCGTGGCCTTGGAGCGCGCTTTTAGTTCCCGCTTGGCTCCTTTTATGTTTACCCGAACGAGGCCTTCGCCGCCGGCGGGGATGCGTAGGTAAACCGTCCCCTTCTCCATAATAGCGTCGTGTACAGACCAGTTGACGTTCGATTGCTGGGAGAGCAGAAACTTTAGGATCAAGCTCAGCATATAAACGCCCACTGCACCTGCGGCCGCGCCCACTACAAAAGCCAGCACCGGATTAGCTTCGGAGATGAGCACCAAACGCACCACCCACGCACTGATGGAGAAGAAGGTAAGTACGCTTTTCACGGCGCCCAAGCCGTCGGCATCCACGTCAAGGTCAAGATCGAGATCGAGCCCGCCGAGGATGGAGAGCAACAGCAGGACCAGCAGCAAACCACCGCAAATCAGTGCTATATAAGTTAGGATGAGGATCATGAGCGCTTAGCTTTTACAGTGTTTCGTTTCTATACCACAATAACGTTCAAAGTATTGGGTTTGGGTTAGTCGTTCGTCGAAGGCTGCGGGATGTTGGTCGGGAAGTTAGAAATCAGAAGTCAAAGAACAGAAATAAAAGTTCATAGATTAGAGGTCAAAGGTCAGAACGCACGCTAAATCCTGACACCTGAATTCTAATTTCTTGTCCCTGTTCACTCCTCCTCCACTAAAGTAAGGTCCCTTCGCACCGCAATGGCCGCATTTAACTCAAAGCCGATAATAAGGATGAGCGCATTGAGCTGTAGCCACAGCATGACGATGATGATGGTCGCAATAGAGCCGTAGAACTTGATGTAAGTATCGTAGCGGTCGAAGCCGTCGATGTAGAAGCTAAAGGCAACGGAGGTAGTCAGCGAAAGTACAGTGGCCAGCGTGACGCCGGGGCTGAAGTAGCTGAATTTCTTGATCGTAGCCGCCCCGTAGCGGTAAAGCGTGCCGATGGTGATGTAATATAAGGACAGCATCACCACCCAGCGCAAAAGGCCGATGAAAAAGGCAGTAAGGCTGCCCAAGCTTAGTGCCTCTGCGACCCTATAAATAATGTAATCTCCCATGATCACGAAGACGGTGCTGGAGACAATGAATAGGCCCACCAGCAGCGTAAGCCCCGACCCAATCAGGCGTTTCTTTACCCAGTTGCGGCGCTTGAACGTTTTAACGTAGCTTTTATCGAAGGCCTGCATCAAGGCCAGCATTCCGTTACTACTGAAGTAAATAGCCAATAGGAAACCGAAGCTAAGTAGGCCCAGCCGTGGCGAATTGAGAATCTCCTGCACGAAGGCCAGTACGAACTCTCCGGCCTGGCCAGGCATCACCTGGCTGATCTCCTCGTCGAGCGTACTCTGAAAATTTTTCAGGCCGGGGTACCAGGTTTTCAGCGCGTTCAGGGCGAAGGGAACTAAGGTAAAAATGGTGAGCAGAGAAGGGAAAAGAGAGAGAAAAAAACTGAAGGCCACGCTGTTCGCGCGGGTAAACAGATCGTCGCGCATGGTCTCGTGCCACACGAAGACGATGACGTCGTAAATCGGAACGCCGTGAAAGCCAATGAAAGAATTTTCCTTGCTGTACTTTAACAGCCCCAACCAGACGGGATGCTGGCTGAAGTATTTGGTTATTTCCACGATTGAAGGCAAATTAGGCTTCTTCAAAGTAAGGACGCAGTTTTTCCAAGAGGTATTCCGGAGCAGTAACGGCCCGCCCGGTGCTCATGTCTACAAAACACAGTTTCACGCTGCCACCGTTGACCAACTTCCCTTTTTCGTTCCGAATTTCGACGTAAAAGGTGATCGTACCGACCGGTAATCTGCGCAAGGTAGTGTTTATGGTCAGTAATTCATCGTAGCGGCCCGGGCGGACAAAACGTTGGTTCAGGCTCATTACCGGCAACATGACGCCGTGTATGGCCTCCATGTTGGCGTAAGTCAGGCCCACTTCGCGCAGCATTTCCACCCGGCCGATCTCGTAGAGTAGGGCGTAGTTACCGTAGTAGAGATAAGCCATTTGATCGGTTTCGCCGTAGCGCACGCGGTGGGTAGTGGTGGAAGTGTACATGGATTTATAGATTGATAGATGTATAGAACTGTCGCACGTTAGAGCACGAAGCTATCATTTTCTGTCACACTATTAATCTATTTGGGCGCGGTCGCAGGTGCAATGGGGAGGTTGAAGGCAACGCTTCTCCCCGTTTACTACTCGACTACTTACGCGAATCAAGAGCTAAACCTAGGAAGGCGGATGCTTGGAGGTCCCAGCTACACCAGGGCCCCTCCGAAGTCCTTAGATTCTCCTTTGCCCGTGGGCGGAGAACCTCGGAGCGTGAATCCTTAATTTGACGCGTAGCGATCAACCTGAAAAATGACCTCCGAGCATCCGGACCGGGCCTTAGGGACGTAAAATAAATAAACCATGCTTCTTGCTCGGCGCCTTTTGACTGCTGGCTTCGTTAAAAAGCCTCGCCAACACTGCGGCGTTGTCTACGTTTTTTGCCTCACCAGCAGTCAAAATTCACCAGATCAAGAAACACGTTTTATTTAATTCGCGTCCCTTAGCGATCACGGACTTGACTGTATGACTAAAAAAAAGCCGTATAATGGCACTCAAAGAAACCCAAAAGAAAGATGAAAAGAAAGATAAGAATGGGCATGGTCGGCGGCGGTCGCGGAGCCTTCATTGGCGGCGTACACCGCATTGCTGCAGCGATTGATCAGCAGATCGAGCTCGTCTGCGGAGCCTTCAGCTCCAACCCCGAAAAGAGCCAGCTCAGTGGCGAAGACTTCTACCTCCCGCCCGACCGCGTTTACGGTAGTTACGAGGAGATGATCCTGAAGGAAAAAGAACTTCCCCTCGGTGAGCGCATGGACTTCGTCTCCATCGTTACCCCCAACCACGTTCACTTCGGCCCCGCTAAGCTGGCGCTCGAGAACGGCTTCCACGTCGTGTGCGATAAGCCCGTGACCTTCAACGTCGACGAGGCCGAAATTCTGGTAAAACTGGTTGCAGAAACCGGTCTAATTTTCGCCCTCACCCATAATTATACCGGCTACCCGATGGTGAAGCAGGCCCGTGTGATGGTGAAGAACGGCCGCATCGGCAAGATTCGCAAAGTAGTAGTGGAATACCCCCAAGGGTGGCTCGCCACTAAAGTAGAAGACACCGACCAGAAGCAGGCCAGCTGGCGCGTAGACCCCGCCAAATCCGGCATGGGCGGTGCGATGGGAGACATCGGCACCCACGCCGAAAACCTCGCTGAATACATTACGGACCTTAAGATCACCGAGGTGTGCGCCGAGCTCACCTCCTTCGTCGAAGGCCGTAGGCTAGACGACGACGCCAACATCCTGCTACGTTTTGAAAAAGGCGCCCGGGGTGTACTGCATTGCTCCCAAATTTCGGTCGGCGAAGAGAACGGTCTCAACATCCGAGTCTGGGGTGAAACCGGCGGGCTGGAGTGGCACCAGATGGAGCCGAACACCCTGATCGTTAAGCAACTCGAAGGGCCCAACGTTTATTTTCGGACCGGCGTCGGCAACCTCTCCGATGCGGCCAACCACGCCCAGCGTGTCCCCGCAGGCCACCCGGAAGGTTACCTGGAAGCGTTTGCCAATATCTACAAGAATTTCGCGGCCTGCGTGCAGCACCATTTAGCTGGAACCAAACCCTCTAAGCTGGAACGTGACTTCCCTACCGTTAAGGACGGTCTGCGCGGAATGCGCTTCGTAGCAAAGGTGGTAGAGAATAGCCGGGGAACGGAGAAATGGACGGCACTCTAACCCGTCAGACTTCTTACGGGCGAGAGACTGTGCCCCTCGCCCGTAGTATTTACCACAACAACTTTAACCTGCGCTGCCATTTCTCCGCTCCAACAGCCGTACCCAACTCCTCGTCGGCGAACGCGTGAGCCGGGAGGCTATGGGTAAGGAGTCTGACCTTTGGGGTTATTAAGTAGGTAGGAGCTAGAAAATTAGGAACTGGTGCCGTCGGTACAGCACCAGTTCCTAACTTCTATTCAAAATAGTCTTCCGTACCATCAGGCGTATGCAGTCGCACAGCAGGCTTCTCATTATCTTCCACAAACCCAACAATCTGCGCGTCGATATTGAAGCGAGCGGCAATATCGAGCACGGTCTGCGCTTCGTCCTGTGGCAGGTAGACCTCCAGGCGGTGGCCCATATTGAACACCTGGTACATTTCGCGCCAGTCGGTCCCAGATTCTTTGCGGATCAGGTCAAAGAGCGGGGGTGGTGCAAAGAGATTGTTCTTGACTACCCGGACGTTGTCGATGAACTTAACCACCTTGGTTTGGGCGCCTCCGGTACAGTGGATGAGACCAGCGATCTTGGGTTGCAGCTCGTCGAGCAGTACTTTAAGTACGGGCAGGTAGGTACGGGTTGGGCTGAGGACGAGTTTTCCGGCAGCCACCGTCTTTCCGTTACCAATGGAGACTTGTTCGGTAAGTGAGCGGCTTCCGGCGTAAATTACGGAGCGGGGAACTTCAGGGTCGAAGCTTTCGGGGTATTTATCGGCGTAATCGTGCTTAAAAACGTCGTGGCGGGCGCTGGTGAGGCCGTTAGAGCCCATGCCTCCGTTATACTCGTCTTCGTAGGAGCTTTGGCCGTAGCTGGCCAGGGCGACGATCACGTTACCCGCTTTGATGTCGTTGACGACGAGTTTATCGCGGCGAAGGCGGGCGAAGGTGGTGTAGCCTACGTCTATAGTGCGGACAATGTCACCTACGTCGGCAGTTTCCCCACCGGTAAGGTGAAGTCCTACGCCCTGATCGGCCATCCGGTCGGCAAACTTCTGCGCACCCTGGATGATGGTGGCCAGCACTTCACCAGGGATTCGGTTTTTATTGCGACCGATCGTGGAGGAGATTAGAATGTTATTAACGGCACCGACGCAGCCCATATCGTCGAGGTTCATCACCAGGCTGTCCTGAACGATGCCTTCCCAGACGGAGAGGTCGCCGGTTTCCTTCCAGTATATATACGCGAGGCTAGTCTTCGTGCCGGCCGTATCGGCGTGCATGATGTTACACCAGTCGGCGTCGCCGCCGGCCACGTCGGGCAAGACCTTACAAAATGCCTTCGGAAACAATCCTTTATCAAGCCCTTTTATGGCTTCGTGGACTTCAGATTTGGTGGCGGAAACGCCTCTTTGCTCGTATTTACTGGACATGCGGGCAAAGGTAGGGAGTTAGTCTTTTAGTCTGTTAGTGTTTTGGTCTGATAATCACTTAGGAACGCGAATAGAAATCTGGCTTTATTCTATTCGCATCCCTTAAAGGTGGAGGACCTCCCGGTCCGACTTAGATGGCTCAAAAACCAGACAGGAAGGTCCTCAACCTTATCCCTCCAACACAAAGATCGCAGCCTCCCGCCCCGGGATACCGATTCTCTGCTGCTTAGCTTTACCAATACCTTCCTGGTTCACCTGACGGCCGTTCACTACCTGCTTCCAGTTGCCTTCGGGAAACTCGATGGTGCGGGGATCTTTGCTACCGTTGAAGACGACCATGATGTTCTTCCATTCCTCCCCCGGCGCATCGTTGATCTGGTAGATTACGAACTGATCGTCGTCCGTATCAATAAAGACGAGGTGTTTACCGATCAGAGTGGTGGCTCCCATCCGGAAGGCAGGGTGTGCTTTTCGTAGGGCGATCAGATCGCGAACGTATTCGAAGGTTTCTCTGTACGCACGCTTGCCTCCCCAGTTGATCATATTGATGCCGTCGCCTGATTTATAAGAATTTTCATCCTTGTTCTTGGAGCGCAGCATTTCTGAACCGGCGTGAAGGAACGGTATTCCCTGGCTCGTAAGCACGACGGCGAGCGCAAGGCGCTGCATTCCTGCGCGGCGGCCCGGCCCTTCGCTGGGGTTACTGATGGCGAGCCGGTCGTTAAGGGTGTGGTTATCGTGGCAACTCACATAGTTGATGCACTGGCCCGGCTCCTTAGCCCAGGGTGCATCTGAGTAGTTGACCGCTTTATAATCAACCTGAGGATGTTGAGTAGCACCGACTATCCCGAAGCGAATCGACTGGTCTTTGCCCCGCGCTCCGGAAACGAAGCCCTGCTCATCGTGCACAAACACGCTGCCCTTCAGCCCGTCGCGCAAGTCGTCGCTAAAAGCAGCGATGTTGATCAATTTCGGAGTGTTAGCTTTCAGAGCGAGCGAGCTATCGGGTACGGGGCTCCCCCCAGCCTTCCAGCCTTCCCCGTAGATCAGGATGCTGGGATCGATGGCGTGCAGGCGCTGGCTGACCTCGTTCATCGTCGCGATATCGTGGATGCCCATGAGGTCGAAGCGGAAGCCGTCAACGTGGTACTCCTTCATCCAGTACTCTACGGATTCACGGATATACTTGCGCACCATCGGCCGGTCGCTAGCGATCTCGTTACCGCAAGCGCTGGCGTTGCTCATGCTGCCGTCTTCATTGAAGCGGTAGAAATAGTCGGGGATCAGGTACTGGAAGTGACTGTCTTTACTGAGCCCGGTGTGGTTATACACCACGTCCATCACCACCCGGATACCGGCGTCGTGCATAGCCTTTACCATCGTTTTGAACTCGCGGATGCGCACCTTACCGTCGCTTGGGTTGGTCGAGTAGCTTCCTTCGGGGACGTTGTAGTTCTGCGGGTCGTAGCCCCAGTTGTACTGCGGGTCATCCGGCCGTGCTTCGTTGACGCTCATGAAGTCGAAGCTGGGCAGTAAATGGACGTGGGTAACGCCCAGTTCCACTAGGTGATCCACACCGGTAGCGTCGCCCTGGGGCGTGGTGGTTCCACGTTCGGACAATCCGAGAAACTTTCCTTTATTGATAATGCCAGAGCGTGGGTCAATGCTTGCGTCGCGGACGTGCAGTTCGTAGATCACCGCATCCGTTGGAGCAGTGAACGGTGGCTTCGTGTCGGCTTCCCACCCCTCAGGATTGGTCTCTGCCAGGTTAACTACCTGGCCGCGGGTACCGTTGGTGCCAACCGCGCGGGCGTAGGGGTCTGTTGCTTCTGTTCCCCAGTTACCGTTGCGTTTGATTTGGAAGGTGTAATAGGTACCGTCAAGGTCACCTTCCATCAACTTAGTCCACGCACCATTCACCATTTCCATACTTAACCGACCGGTTGTTTTCGCAACGGGATCGTCGGAATCGTACAGATTGACGCGCACGTCAGTCGCGGCGGGCGACCACAGTTTAAAGGTGGAAGCTTCAGGAGTGTAGGTTACCCCCAGGTCGGAGTAGGGGTAGACAGGGTAAGCGTCAAGTGATTCGAACACTGGCTGTTTTTCTTGGCAGCTGGTTAGGAAAAGAAGCAACACGCTCAGGCAAAGCAGGTATAGCTGGGATTTCATACGCGTATGGGCGGGAGATAGAAGGTAATGATACCTACATAACTTTTAACGCCCTGTTGCCAGAATTGTGCGCGGCGCGGCGCGGTTTTTCGGGCGCGGCCGCTGGTGCAATCATGGTTTACGGGCATCAGACCGGTCTTGAAAACTTCCCTTGCTTCCGAACGACTTCTTTTGCACCTGCGGCCTCGCCCTGAATTACGAGGAGTTGCGTGAATGATTATCCCTGTTTCGCTACGCTAAGCAGCCCTCCTGGGCTCAGCACAGTCCAAACAGTGTAGAAACGACCTTCAGTATGGACTCCCCAGTGCGGCAGCAAAATCGCTTACCGCTTACCGACCTTATTCCTCACCACCTCACCAACAACCGTCCGAAACATAGCATTCAAAATAGCGCCCCGGTGCCCTACCCCGTTCAGTTCCACCAGTCTGATCCTTACGGGATCGAGCGTCTCCAGTTCTTCTCCCATAGAGAGTGGAATCAACTCGTCATCAGTTCCGTGCAGGATAAAAACGGGTGAGGTAGCGCGCGCCAGGTTCTTCCGATTGTCCAAATTATACTTCAGTAAAAAGTCGGGGAAGATCCAGAAGAAGAGGTTCTTCATATCCGTCAGGCTGGTGTAGGGAGCTACCAGCACTACAGCACCGGGTTTATTGTTGGCCGCCAGGTAACTTGCCGGGCCGGAGCCGAGGGAGTAACCGGCCAGAATGATCTTACCTTCAGGGTATTCAGCCTTGAGGTGGTCGTACACTGCTTGCAAATCTTCGGTCATATCCGCCTCAGAACTGAGCTGGCCTTCGCTCTTTCCGAAGCCCCGATAGTCCACCAAAAACAAGTCATACTCAAGGTCCCGCAACGAACTGGTTTGGTAAAGGCTACGGCCGTTATCTCCCACGTTACCGTGCAGGTAAAGTATTACGCCCTTTCCACCCTGGCGCAAGTGCAGACCGTGCAGCCGTGTCCCGTCCGGTGTAGTGACCCAGCTTTCCGGATAATTGCCGTAGGAATAGCTCTCCGCACGGGGCCGCGGATGAAAGATCAAGTCTTCCTGTTTGACGTAGATCACCGCGGCCAGTACCAAGTAGAGCGCGGCGAGAGAAATTACTATTCGTTTTAACCACTTCTTCATCGGATGGTAAACGCCCTGATTTATCATCGGTTGCACGGGCTGTTAAAATCGCGGATTGTGCTGACCTCTACCAGCCGAAAGACAAACAGCTGGAGCCTTCAACGATAGCCCCAACACAAACGGCCCCACCTCCCGAAGGGGCAGGGCCGTAAATGGGGAGGTCAATCAATTTCGACCCCAGCAATCAAGCGTTAAAAGTCAGACCTTTAGTATTAGCGACTGACAGCATCAATTCAAACAGTCTCAAAGGTCTACTTCCCAGCATTCAACTCCTCTTGAAGCGACTTCAGCGCAGCCCAGTTTCCGGCGGCAGCAAGGCCAGCTTGCTGCGACCAAGTGCGGGGCACGGCGAGCTTGAAGCGGGCGCCAGCGGCGGCCAAAACCTCCTGGATGCGTACGGTATCAGCAGCTGCAAGTTCAGACCAGGTGTTGATACCACCTGCTTTTAGTAAGCCTTCAATCTTCGGGCCGATACCTTCCACGACTTTCAGGTCGTTGGGGTTGGAGCTGGAGAAGCCGAGTTTCTTAGCGGCCAGCTTCTCGAACTTAGAGTACGTTACGGAGTCGCCCACGGTTTCACCTCCACCGTCGGTAAATTTCTGGTAGCGGATCAGTTCGTCCCAATCACCAGCGTCGGCGAGCTTGGCCTGGTGTGGCCAGCTAGTGGGATCACAAAGACCGAAGCGCTTACCGGCTTCGTCGAGGTGTTTCCGAATGTCCCCAGAGTCCGTTACCGCCAGTTCAGACCAGGTCTTGTAACCGGCGTTGAGGAGTAAGGCGTTAACTTTAGGGCCTACACCTTCGATGATCTGGAAGTTATCGTTATCGAACAAACCGGCGTAGACTAAGCCGTTTCTGCCTCCTATGCCAGAAACGATGCCCGTGCGATCCGTATTGACGGGGATTGGGACGGGAACTACAGCCGGCCCGGAAGCGGCAGCTGTAACCGCAGCCATACTAGCCTTATCAGCTTCGCAGCGGCCAAGTGCAGATCGCAGATCAGCCTCAGCCTTCTGGCTCTCCTGTAGTTGGTACTTGATGCTTTGGTAGTCGGTTTCCCACTTGACAGCAGATTTGTGGTAGCGGTCGCGTTCGGCTTCGATCTCGGAGCAGTCCGGTTTATCACCGCCGAGGAGGCTCCAAAGAATCCAGTGGACAATAGCGCCAATGGCGAAAAACAAGGCGCTCCAGATCCACCACCAGTCGTGGTGGAAACCCAGGAAGGAGTTGTCGTTTACGTGAAGAAAAATATAGTTCATCGTAGAATGGATATTGCGTTAGTTGGAATGTGGTTACTGGACGCGGTTGAGCGTCAGGATAGCACGACGGTTTTCGTAGTGCTGAGCATCGGTAGTGGCGTTAGGGATTTCAGGCTTCGTTTCTCCCTGAGAAGAAGTAGTAATCCGGTTAGGCTGTACACCGTAGCTCATGAGGCGCTCCTTGAGGAAGTCGGCTCGTTTCTGACCAAGCGTCCTATTGTAGGGACCTTTGCCGCGAATATCGGTATGACCTACTATGGCAACTATTTCTTTCGTTTCAGCCATCCGTTGGGCGAGTGTTTTCAGATAGGCTTCCGTGTTATTACTCAGGCGAGTACTCGAGGCATTGTACGGGAAGTTGATCTTGATCTCGTCCGAACTGATTTCAGTGACCTTGTCGTCCTGACCCTCTTCAGTAGCCTGGACCCAGGCGAAGGCACCGGCACCCCATATTTCTCCTTCCTCAGGAGCGGAGGAGCTAAGGGCGAGGGGCGTAGCGATTATGCTTGCTACGGGAATTCCAACTTTGACGATAAGGTCCTTAATTGCCTCGGCTCGTGACTGCCCAAGGGCTCTATCTCCCGGAGCGGGAACTTCGCCCCCGTAGTAATGCCCGTAAACTTCGAGGCGCTGACTCGGGTCAGCTTTGTATTTGGCAAGTAGGGCGTCGCGTTCCTGGTCCCAGAGGGTTCCGGTTAGAACATCGGCGGAACCAGTTCGTGATACGAGTTCGTAGTCGTTCGAGACCGCAACGGACGCAGGGGGTACGGGCGCAGTGACCGCAGCCTGATCATCAGGATAATACTCGGGCTTGACGCATCCATAGTAGGATGCCGCCCACAGTACAGCCCATGCCAGTGCCATCAAGAAGAACTTGAGTAAATTGGACATACAGTAATGTGTGGTTAAATAATAATATGTGATGGCCTCCACGTTTGGGGCCTTACTTCTTGTTACCTGGTAAGTTGAGAGAGAGGTGCTTAGGGACGGAAAAAGGATAAATGGGTATTTATCCGATCACAGTACTGCCAATT
>JAPKCQ010000337.1 GCA_026421165.1 Lewinella sp.
CGAGGTAAGAGCTTTTTCCTTTACTAATAGGACCTTCGGCGGTAAAGTTGGCAGCCAGAAGGCTGGTACCCGTGGTAACCTGATGGTTGTACAGGTTACCATCACGGGTATGTACGTCTAGTACCCCTCCTATCCGGCCGCCGAAGCGAGCGGGTATCCCGTCTTTGTATACATCCGCACGACGTATGGCTTCGCTACTAAAAATACTGAACAGGCCCGCTGCATGGTTGAGGTTATAAACGGGTACCCCATCGAGCAGTACCAGGTTATGGCCAGAACTACTTCCCCTGAAGACCAACCCCCCTACCCCGTTAGCACCAGAAGTTATTCCCGGAAGCATCCTGGCAACGTTGACGATGTCTTTTTCTCCGCCAGGACCATTAATAAGGTCTACGGCATTCTGACTAATACCTATTCCACTCTCCGTAAGGTACAGCTCTTCCTGGTCTCCAGCGCTAGCGATAACCTCAACTTGAGGAAGGTTTGCTGCCCGGACCAGTCCGATGTTTAGCGATGTATCAGAACGCAACACTATGCCTGACTCGTAAGCTTCATACCCCGTATAAGAAATACGTAGTTGCTTTCTCCCACCCTTAATTACCAGGGAATAAAAGCCGTATTCATTAGTTAGTACTCCTTTTCCGAGGTCAGGGTTGTAAACGGCAGCTCCAATTAGCCGCTCACCGCTCGTCACGTCCGTAATGAGGCCGTGTACGGTAAAGTTTCGTTCAAACAGACCGGGGTCAGGGAGAATAAGAAAGCCTGCAGGGCCCGGCCGAAAGATCAGCTCGGTGTCTCGCAACAAGAATTGTAACCATGCGGAGAGCTGGCGCGCGCCCCCCGGTACTTTAATCTCCACCTTTGGTAACTGATCAGGACGGTAACTGATCGGTGCACCAGCTTTGGAGAGCTTAATCAACACCTTCTCGAGCATCATTACCTTCCTGGGCAAGGGGTATCTTTTTACCGCTTGCGTTTGGGCCGCAAGTGTTGCTGCTCCGAGGCAGAAAACCAGAAAGAGAATAATTAAGCGAGCCATTTACCAGAAGGTTACGTTCTTTGAACGACAGGTCAGTTGAAATAGTAGCCTGTATTTAGAGCAGTTGTCGATAGATAATGAAATCTGCACCATCCTTAAGAGCTAATCTTCATTAGAGCAACTACAATTTGCCTACTATTCACAAACACCCAACAGAGAAAATTTCCCCAGAGCCTCGTCAACAACTTCTAATTCTCCCTGGCCGTGTACAGCAATTGTTTTAAGCACGGAAATCGGGTCTTCAGATAAGAAAGTGCCACTTACTAGAAAGTCACAGCCCCTAGGAAAATCGATACTGTAATTATAGTTGTTGGAGATCATTTTGATTACGTCCGTAAAAGAGGCGCTGTCGAAGCGAAATAACCCCGTTCGCCAAGCATGGCGATTAAGGTCTTCAGCAGCCGTAACTGTACTAGCCTTACCCCGTACGGCCAGGCCACATTGCTTTGCCTTTACGAAAACCACTTCACCGGCGCGATGCAACTCAATAGAGCCTTCGGAGACTTCAACTTCCAACTCTTCATCGTTTACCCGCAGGTTAAAAGCCGTGCCGGTTACCCGCAATTCCGTCTCGGAAGTATTGACGAGGAATGGACGATTTGCATTTTTAACCACCTCAAAATAAGCCTGCCCTGCAAGGCCGACCATGCGGTCAATTTCGTTATAATCTGTTCCGTAGCTTAGTTCGGAGCCTTGTTGAAGTAACACTTCCGTACCATCGGGCAGCGTGATGGCCATGGGCGCGTCCGTAGTGTTCTCCAGAATGGTACTACCGTCTCCCGTAAAGATCAGAACCCCAGCACTCAGCAGGAGCAGAACAGTAGCGGCTACGGAGAGGATGCCCCGGCGGGAAAGACTGCGGACTTTTGCCTGAGGACTAACTTCGGATTTGATGCGCCCGTGTAAGCGGGATAAGCCAGCCTCTACGTCGGGAGAAAAGCCATCCTTATAGGAGAAAAAGTGCTGATCGTTGTTTGGCAAATCGGATAAATTCATTCTGGCACGGGCTGCTTAGAGGTGTATGCTTCGCTGTGTTGACACCAAATCTACAGTACATCCCCTATAGGGTGGTTACTTTTTGAGGCTGTTTGGTCAGTTAGCAGACCGTACAGCTCATATCACCAGTGAAACATTAGCTATTATTAACATAACTACGCCGAGCCATTGGCGCAAATACCTGTATGCCCTGGTCATTTGGTTCTCCACGGTCTTAGGGGAGATGTCCAGCGCACCCGCAATTTCCTTGTGGCTCATATCTTCTATTTTACTCATTACGAATACCAAGCGACAACGTTCAGGTAAGGCGTCTATGGCACCATGGATCTTGTCCCGGAGTTCACCCTGCTCAAGTGCATCATCCGCATGCTCCGCCGCAGCAATGGTTATCGGCACCTCAACGTCGTCTACGGGAATGCGTTTTCGATCCCGCAAATAGTTGAGGCTCCGGTTGCGGGCCGCACGGCGTAAGTATGCCTCTGGGGATCCTAAGTCATCGCGCTGGCTCTCCCGCTTTTCCCAGATAGAGACGAATAACTCTTGGATAATGTCTTCCGCTTCCTGTTCATTGTTAACAATACGGAGGGCAACGCGACAAAGATCAGTGTAATACCGTCGAAATAGTTCATCTAACGCAGAAGCCTCCCCCTCCCGTAGACGTGTAAAAAGTTGCTGGTTGATTTCCGTTTGGAGTTTGCTCATTGCGCCGTGCAAGGTAGTGTTTTAAGGAATGAATAGTAACGAATAAATCATCCATCCCATCAACCCGGTATTAGGTCAAAATAAAGTTTCCTACCTTGCGCTCACTCACAAGTACTTAACCTCTTATTCATGTTCAAGAACTACGCACTCCTTTTATTTGCGCTTTTCATCTCCCTTTCCGCGTTTTCCCAAGGTGACGAAACTGCTTCACAACGCTATGACCGCCTTACAGCCGAGCAGGTGGAGGCTGACAAAACTTTCGATGGAAAGATCAATTCCGTGATGGCTCCCGTCACGAAGTTTATCGAATCCATCGTCTTTTTCACTATACCTATTAGTGGTAGTGAAGACATCAAAGTGGGTACCGACAATAGTTTTAACGGCCGTCAGTTACTCCCAGGAGAGTCACTCCTCTTTAAAGATAGCCTTGTAGCCATCATCGGAGCAGGCGACAACCCCTCCGTCACACCAGTAGTTCTCGGTAAAGAAGTTATAGTAGGTGGAGAGACCTATAAATTCGTTAGGCCCAGAGCGAAGCTGATAGCAAAAGAAGGTGGAGTTTATTTTGTCAAACCCGGCATCGAGGTGCCTTTCGTACTAATATGGCTGATTTTTGGTGCCATCGTCTTTACGTTTTACATGGGGTTCATCAACATAACCGGATTTAAACATGCCCTGGACGTCGTTCGTGGCAAGTACGATGACCCTGACGACATAGGAGAAGTTTCTCACTTCCAGGCCCTTACCGCTGCACTATCCGGCACGGTGGGTGTTGGCAACATCGCAGGTGTTGCCTTTGCGGTCGCACTTGGCGGTCCCGGCGCTACTTTTTGGATGATCGTGGCCGGTCTACTTGGTATGACCTCTAAGTTTGTGGAATGTACCCTCGGTGTGATGTATCGTAACGTCAACAAAGACGGCACGGTATCGGGTGGTCCGATGTACTACTTAGACAAAGGCCTTAAGGAGAAAGGAATGGGTACCCTTGGTAAGGTACTCGCTGGTTTTTTTGCCGTTGCGTGTATCGGAGGCAGCTTCGGCGGCGGTAACATGGTCCAGATCAACCAGGCTACCGTACAACTCACAGCCGTAACCGGTGGTACGGAGAGTTTCTTCTACGGTCGGGGGTATATTTTCGGTATCATAATGGCCGTTATAGTTGGCATTGTCATCATTGGTGGCATCAAGTCTATCGCTAAGGTAACCGACAAGATTGTCCCCTTCATGGTGGGCATTTATGTGGCCAGTGCCCTGGCGGTACTTGGTTACCACGCCGCCGAGATCCCCGGTGCTTTCGGACAAATCATCGGAGGCGCATTTAACTCAGAAGCACTTTACGGCGGTATTATCGGCGTTCTCATCCAGGGTTTCCGGCGCGCAGCCTTCAGTAACGAAGCGGGTATTGGTTCAGCATCCATTGCCCACTCTGCCGCAAAAACTGACGAGCCCGTTAGCGAAGGTATTGTCGCCTTACTTGAGCCTTTCATCGATACGGTCGTAATTTGTACCATGACCGCCCTTGTCATCATAATCACTAACTACGGCGGCTACGGTGCTACAGAAGCATTCGCCAATAAGGTCGGTGAAGAAGTCGGTGACATTCAGCTCACTTCCACGGCTTTCGAATCAGTTCTTGGTAGCTGGTTCGGCATAGTCCTTGGTATAGCGGTTATTCTCTTCGCGCTCTCCACCATGATCAGTTGGTCCTACTACGGCATGAAATGCTGGACTTACCTTTTCGGAGAAACAAAGACCAACGAAAACATCTACAAAGTCATCTTCTGCATCTTCGTAGTTATTGGTTCTGCCATATCAGCTAAAGCAGTATTCGATTTCGGCGATGCAATGATCTTCGCGATGGCTTTCCCGAACGTTCTCGGGCTTTACCTGCTCATGCCCAATGTGCGACGCGCGCTGAGGGATTATTTCTCGCGAATCAAAAGCGGCGAAATCAAGCGGATGGAAGAATAAAAAGTCACGCAGTCAAGCAATCAAGCAGTCATCACGGTATCATCGTGGTGACTGCTTTTTTTTAGTTGCGTAGGTAGTTGCACCCAAAGAATTCGAATCAAAAAAACGCTCTAACCATGCATTTAGCAGGTTAGAGCGTTTTTTATTTCGTGGTCTTTTTTAATTGGACCGTTGACAACGGTACGGCTGTCGGGCACATGAGGTAAAA
>JAPKCQ010000338.1 GCA_026421165.1 Lewinella sp.
AAGGCCGAAGGCCGTCTAAAAGGCGAAGCCGTCTACAAGGCAAAGCCATCCAACTTCGTTTTCAGCAAAGCCTGCGTCTCCTTAGGCCCCGCACTACCCTTACTACGCTTCATCACCTCTCCCATAAAGAAGCCGATAAGGCCTTTTTTACCTTTCTGGTAGGAGGCGACTTTATCTGGGTTTTGGGCGATAACTTCGTCCACCAGGCCTCCGAGGAAGTCGGTGTCGGTGTTTTGTATGAGGCCCATTTCTTCGGCGCGCTGCATGGGGTCTCCGGGGGTGAGCAGGAGGTTGGGTAAGAGCTTTGCGGTGGCTACGGAGGCGGTAACATCTCCGGCCAGGATGAGTTTCTGGAAACGGGCGATCTCTTCGGGAGAAAGCGGAAGGTCGGCTGGTGTAAGGCGCTTTTCGGACAGCCAGGGTAGAAGCTTATTTATCCATAGTTTGGCCAGGTCCGTAACGGCTGGAGACTCGGCGGCGTAGGCGATGAAGGTTTCGTAAACATCGCGGTCTTCGCTGAGCTGGGAGGCGTCATCCGGCGGCAGTTGAAATTCGGTAATCAGTTGATCGTAAGCGTCCCAGGGTAGGGTGCCGATTTCTTTGCGGACCTCATCGATGAAGGCCTCGGTGAGCAGCACTGGAGGAAGGTCGGGGTCGGGAAAATAGCGATAATCGTGGGCGTCTTCTTTGTCGCGCAGGGCGCTGGTGGTACCGGTTTCGGGATCGAACTGGCGGGTTTGTTGCCGCACTTTTTCGCCGTTTTCAATGAGGGCGATCTGGCGCTCTACTTCGTAGCTGACGGCCTGGCGGGCGAACTTCATGGAGTTCATATTCTTTACTTCGCAGCGGGTACCGAATTCCTCCTGGCCTTCAGGGCGTACGCTCACGTTCACGTCGCAGCGGAGGCTTCCTTCCTGCATATTTCCGTCGGAAACGCCGAGCCAGCGGACGAGTTGCCGCATGCCGCTCATGAAGGCGTCTACTTCTTCGGCGGAGCGCAGGTCTGGGTCGGTGACGATTTCCAGCAGGGGAGTTCCGGCGCGGTTCAAATCCACTTTTGTATAGGCCTCTCCGGCAGCGTGGATGGATTTACCCGCGTCTTCCTCCATATGTATATGGTGAAGCTTTACGGAGCGCCTAGTTTCTAGTTTCTGACTTCTAGCTTCTTTTTCGGGCGCGGCCGCAGGTGCAAGGGAAGTTGTTCGAATAGGCATCTCTCCGCCGATACAGATCGGACATTCATCCTGCGTAATCTGGTATCCTTTGGGAAGGTCAGCGTAGAAGTAATTCTTACGGTCAAAGGTGCTCCGCCGGTTGATTTTGCAGCCGAGGGCCAGACCGAGCTTCACGGCAAAGCGAACCTGTTGCTCATTCAGCATCGGCAGCGTACCGGGGTAGCCAAGCGTGATCATACTGATGTTGCGGTTGGGCTCGTTGCCGAAGCGGTTGCGGTCGGCAGCAAAGGCTTTGCTCTCGGTAGCTAGCTGGACGTGGGCTTCTAGGCCGATTACTGTTTCGTAGGTGGTAGACATAGAGTGCAAGGTACGTCTGAAGGATACTTTATACTATCTGCAGATGTCTGACTGTGCCGCCGTTTTACGATGACCAAGTACACAGCTCTTGAGAGATTAAAAGGTGAAGTAAGAAGGATTACAACCAGGCCAAACAAGTAGGGCTAGGAACCTTCTTAAACGTATGGTAATGCGTAAGCGCGCCCTTCGGGTCTACCCGGAAAACGGCCACCGTATGATCAACCGTATTCGCCGTTAGCAACCACTCACCGCTAGTAGAGAGGACAAGGTCGCGCGGGCCTTCGCCACCACTCGGGTACGTATCGCGCAAGACCATATTCTTAGCCTTCTCATCAATGCGCAGGGCCGTGATTACACTGAACGTGCGGTCGCTGACGTACACCATTTTGCCGTTCGTGCTCAAACGCACAGCCGCGCCGGCCGCCTCCTCCATCACCCGTTCTGGCAGGTAATTCATCCGGTTGGCACGCAGCGGCTTCTCTCCGCTCAGGTCGATTAGGTGGACTTGACCGATCGACTCCGCGTTAACTACCGCCAGCAGCCCGTCGGGATGGAAGGTGATGTGGCGAGGGCCTTCGTTTTCAGGGAAGTTAAGGGCCAACTCCGGGCGCTCGGTCAGGATGCCGCCTTCCGCCCGGTCGAATACGCGGAGTTTGTTATCTCCAATATCACAGAGGAAAACCTGCTCACGTTCTTCGTGGTAGGCTACGCAATGAGCGTGTGGTTGGTGGTCGGCCTTGTCTGAGGTAAGCGAAATCGTCTGGATGATGTCACCCAAAACCCCGTCTTCTTCCCGCTGCACAACGTGCAGGTGATTACTTCCGTAACTAGCGACCAGTAAGGTGTTTTTCGCAAAACATAGGTGGCAAGGGCTGTCTCCCGGCAACTCAAGCTCGCCAAACGGCTCAAACCATACTTTGCCCTGCTTACTGAGGTTGACCTTGTGAGCGCTTACCCCTGCACCTTCACCCTGCTTGTTCTCCAGTACGGCGTACACCACGCTTCGCTTGCGGTCGGTAATGAGGTAGCTAGGATTTTTAGCCGGCGTGAAGCCGAGGAACTGGATGCGACCCTCGGAAGGGAAGAAGTCGTAAACAGAAATACCCCGTGCTTTGCCCGGGGTATTCTCGTTGACTCTTTCAGTGTAGCCACCGATTATGAGCATAGTGAGGATGTTTTGTTTTGCGGCACAAAGTTAGACCTTTAGAAGTTAGATTTTTAGAAGTTAGAGCGTAGAAACGGTCTAACTTCTAAAATACTAAGGGTCTAACGGTCTTATTGGTGACGGTTGGCCCACTCTTCAGGAGACAAATACCGGGCAAGAATCATAGGCTCGGCTACAGTAAAATACAGCAGCAAACTGACACCGATTACAACGCAGGCTGTAATGATGGCTTTTTCCTGAAGGGTCAAAGTGTGAAGGTATGTTAGCATACTACAGTTTTAGGGTTTTGTAGGAATGCGAATATACTAATTTCGTGACTGTTTAAGCGGGCCTGGAGTGTGGACGCTCGGAGGTTTCGGCTGCGCCAAGGATACTCCGAGGCCCTCCGGTTTTGGAAAGATGAAGGACCTCGGAGTGTTGCCAAATGATCTGATTGCGCAGCAATTCGGTCATTGGTAACCTCCGAGTGTCCGTTCGTTGGGCAACCTAAACAGTTACCTAAAGTACTAACGTTCTAGTAAAGCTCATCCGCCCCAAACATATCCGCCAGAATATCCCGGAAACTGAGGCTATTCTGCATCGTCTCCTTATTCAAGACTTCCATTTCGGCGAGGCCCTGAAGCACGAGCTCCATGTATAAGTAGGTCTCTTCCTTGCCCAACTCCCGGTCGTGGAAGGTGGAGGTAACGATCTGGCGCAGACCGGCCACACCGTCGAGTACACCGTGGTAGTCGTTGTTGGAGGCTTCATTGAGTAGTTCGACGATGTTGCCACCGCTGAAGTAAGCGCGGATGATGCCGTAGGGGTCGGAATCCGACTTGCCGCCGGCTTCTATCTCGTCCGGATTGGGGAAGTGCTCGAGGAAAGAAGTTTTGATGCTCTGGCTCAGTAGCTTCATCGCTACGCCGTAAGCGCCTTCTTGTTCGCCTTCGTAGACGAGCTCGACCTTACCGGTGATGGCCGGGACGACGCCCCAGAAATCGGTGATGCGGGCGGCGGTTTTCTCATCGCCGTTGATCAGACTACGGCGTTCGGCCGTAGAGATCAGGTTTTCGAGCGCGGTGATGCTGAGGCGGGCGGAGACGCCTGACTTTTCGTCGATGTACTCACTCTCGCGGGCGGCGAAGGAGAGTTGTTCCAGCATGGTGTTCAGCAGGTCGTCCACTTCTACCATTTCAGACTGGGACTCGACGAGGTCGGCCTCCTGCTTCGTGATGGCCTTGGCCGTTTCGATGGTCTTGGGGTAGTGGGTCAGGATCTGGCTCTGGATCCGGTCCTTCAGCGGGGTAATGATGCTGCCCCGATTCGTGTAGTCTTCCGGGTTGGCCGTGAAGAGGAACTGAATATCGAGCGGCAGGCGCAGTTTGAAACCGCGAATCTGGATGTCGCCTTCCTGCAGAATGTTGAAAAGCGATACTTGAATCCGCGCCTGGAGATCGGGCAGCTCGTTGATGACGAACAGGCCCCGGTGAGCACGCGGTACGAGACCGAAGTGAATTACGCGTTCGTCGGCGTAAGTGAGTTTCATCGTAGCGGCCTTGATGGGGTCCACGTCGCCGATGAGGTCGGCTACGGATACATCGGGCGTGGCGAGTTTCTCTACGTAGCGGTCGTCGCGGGAGACCCAGTCGACCGGTGTATCGTCGCCTTTTTCGGCGATCAGGTCTACGGCGTAACGGCTGATGGGCGCCAGGGGATCGTCGTTCAGCTCGGAGCCTGCGACGACGGGCATGAACTCATCGAGCAGGTTCACCAGCAGGCGGGCGATTCGTGTCTTGGCCTGTCCGCGAAGACCGAGCAAGAGGATGCTGTGGCGGCTCAAAATAGCGCGCTGAATATCGGGCAGCACGGTATCGTCGAAACCGATGATGCCGGGGAAGACTTCTTCCTTGGCCTTCAGTTTTTTGATCAGATTCTCACGAAGTTCCTGCTTTACGGAGCGTGATTTGTAGCCGGTGGCGCGGAGTTCGCCGAGGGTTCTAGCCTGGGTCATATTTTGATATACTTTAGGATGCGGTTGGTAAACGGAGACTGGCAAGGATAGTTTTGATCGTTAGGGAGCGAAGCTGCACGAATCAGGACTCCGAGGTGTGGGTTTTCAGGTTGATGCGTAGCAATCAACTTGGAATTTACCTCCAAGTGTTCGTTTTCTC
>JAPKCQ010000339.1 GCA_026421165.1 Lewinella sp.
GGAAAAGAACGAAGGACCAGTTTTTCGGGTTGCCGTTGTATCCTTCCGGGTAGTTCACCAAGTAGTGGATGATGTCCTGCTTGAGACTTATTTGCCCATCAGTAAATTGCTTTAATACATTACAAGAAAATTCAGGATGAGTAAAAAACATGAGTCCGCGCGGTCATTTTCTGATACAAACGTAGTTACTGAGCGGGGTGCAAGTGCCGTCATGATTGAATAAAGAAGAGAGAGGAACAATGTACGGCGAACAAAGCGGTGTTACAGCTCCAAACACTGCTAACGGAAACTATCCGTAGTGATTACCCTGGACAGCACCCGTCTTCTAGCTTGGCGACGAACGGAATTCGGGGGTATACCCTACCTTAGCCTCCAAATTACATCAATGTATCGCCTATCCCACCTACTCATCTTAGTTCTCATTTGCTACTCCTGCGCTGGCGATAATTTCGATGAAGCGACCATCCCCACTGAACAACTGAGCGCCGAACTAGCCTTCAAACGCGTAGCCGACCACGGCGGTTTGGAACCAGTAGTTGAAGATGGCCAAGCGATTGATGAGTGGCAATTTAACATCAGTTCTTCCAGCCGTGTAGTGGTGATGGACAATAAGACCGAGTTCATTTATTCGCTGAAAGACCGTTCCGGAATAGAATATAAGGTCAGCTCAAAATCGACTTCCGTCGGCCTTATCGAACAGATGAAAGAAACCAGCTACGGCTACGCCACCGGAAAGATTGTATCCGTAAAGCGGGATTTACCGGCTGGAGAGATTGCAGTAGAGCTGGTCCTTACTTCCTGGCGTGAACGGGAGCAATAACGACACGATATACTAGAAGTAGCAATCCGGTGTTGTCTTTCCTACCTATCTGAGACAGTTATTAAATCGGAATTATTAACGACAGCCAAGGCACTGTATTACTTGTTGGCCACTTGGGGTAGAAACGTGTTCACGCCAGCAAATACGGCCCTCCCATCTGCTTCCTCTAGGGAAGATCCCTTGCAGTAGCCCGTACAGGACCACGTTTTCACTTCATATACCCGACGGCAGTATGCCTTTTAATTCTATCCTACAGAAAAAGACTGCATGGCCTTCTGCAGCCCATCCACATCACAGCAACCAATGAAGTACTTACGGCCATCTTTCGTAGTAACCGAAAGGCCATTACGTCCGGACAGGCTGAAGCGAGACTCAGCACCGTAGCTTAGGTTTCCACCGTGCCATTGGGCAATTTTTGGCGTTTTCACGATGGTGCATTTCTTAACTTCTTTCCACTTAATCTTGCGATTAGTCGTATGGAAAGGTGCCATTTGATACTTGATACTTTTGTTGCTAATTTTAACCTTCAGTCGTAGCTTGACCAACCAGAATAACCAGCCACCGAGTGCTAATGCTACCAAGAAAAAAGTGCCCGCTTTGATATATGCCGAGGGAGTAAACAACAGTGTATTAATGGCTGCATAAAGTAAACCAAGTATGCCTATACCCAGCATCGCCATGACCACTTTGTCGTTAAAGCGTTGTTCTTCTTTGTGCAATTTAATAGACATGGAGCAAGGTATTTGACGGGCTGCAAAAAACGAAGAGCCCAGAGGTGAACTGCAAAGATACACATTTTACATTGAGTTAACATTGGTTTTACCCTAAATTAACACATATTGCGCTTCATTAATTGCTCCAATACCCGTCTATACCCTGCAAACAGCCCCTACTCTACTCGTACTAATTTCTTTCCATCCGCAGCGGCCATGGCCCCAAAAGGTTCTACACTAATCCCGTTCTGCATACAGATCTCTCGAAAGGCATCCGCCTGTTCCGGAGCGACTGCACACAGCAATCCGCCACTGGTTTGTGGATCGGCCAGCAGCCATTTCTGGCGGTCGGTGGTGAGGGAAACGTGGTGGCCGTAGCTGGTCCAGTTACGCTTCGTCCCACCGGGGATGCAGCCCTCAGCGAGGTAGTGATTAAGAATAGTCTCATCGATTAGTGGCACATCAGCCAAACGAATAGTTGCGGTAGTATCACTCGCCTTACACATTTCAGTTAGGTGACCAAGCACACCAAAGCCAGTAACGTCGGTCATGGCGTGAACGTAATCCAACGTACCAAGAACAATGCCGATTTTATTTAGTCGGACCATCTGTTCGGCCGCTAAATGGCTGTGCTCGGGCTTCAGTTTCTTTTGCTTCTGGGCGGTGCTCAGAATACCGACGCCAATGGGTTTGGTCAGGAAGAGAACGTCTCCCGGACTGGCACCACCGTTCTTTTTCAGGTTTTTAATATCTACCCTACCGTTCACGGCTAGGCCGAAGATTGGTTCCGGGCTATCGATGCTGTGCCCTCCCGCGAGAGGAATACCCGCGTCTGCACACGCCTGGCGACCGCCTTCCACGACCAGCCCGGCTACTTCGGGAGGCAGCTTATCGATCGGCCAACCCAGAATCGCGATGGCCATCATCGGTGTTCCGCCCATTGCGTAGACGTCAGAAATGGCATTGGTCGCCGCAATGCGGCCAAAAGTCAGCGGATCATCAACGATGGGCATAAAGAAATCAGTGGTGCTGATCACTGCCGTACCATCGCCCAAATCGTACACTGCGGCATCGTCACGCTCATGATTTCCGACCAGAAGGTTTGGGAAATCCGGCCCTTTCTGCGTCTGCCCCAAAATAGTATCGAGAACGGCGGGCGCTATTTTGCAGCCGCAGCCGGCGCCGTGGGAGTATTCGGTTAGTTTTATATTTTTCATGTTGGTCTTTATTTCTTTGGGGGCAAAATAGGCATCAAGCGCCTGGCTGGTCTGGTTTGGAGATAATGTTTAGATTTCGAGGTCTCGCCTCGCGCCATAACCGGCGAATAGAATAGCATAACAACCCGGGACGGTACTACGTTTCGTCCCGGGTTACGATAGTTAAGTCCCACGGGCCAATAGACGGATTACCTCCATGTTCTTTGTGCCCTATATACCCCATATGCCTCGTGTGATATTACCTTAGCCCCCATGAAAGAAATACTGGTCATCGGCGCCGGCAACCTATCCTGGCACTTAGTTCAGGTCCTCCAGAAAGCGAAATTTGACGTTACGCTAGTGACTCGAAATACGGAGCGTGTTGCCGACTGGCCAGTACGTGTTCAAACACTGTCTGATTTATCCTCTAATCCTTATTTCATAATTTTAGCCGTGCCAGACGACGTAATCCACCAGGCCTCCACGGAGCTAGCAAATTACTTCCCGTCCAAAACCCCCGTCGTACATACCAGCGGCGCTACTCCAACGGTAATGATCAACAGCCATTTTGCCAGCCGGGGTGCTTTGTGGCCCATCCGCAGTTTGCGGGCCGGAGAACCGGTTACCGACTGGCGCAACGTTCCTCTTGTTTACCATGCAACCAATGCGGCGCTGGCGCAGGTGCTGAGTGAGGTAACCGCAAAGCTCTCCGACCTGACCTATCCGCTCGACGACACGCAACGGGCGAAGCTTCACCTATCTGCTGTTTTCAGTAACAACTTCGTAACCTGGCTCTACGAGATTAGCCACCAGCTCTGTACCGAAAGTAATATCCCGTTCGAGATTCTCCTCCCGATAATCAGGAACACGGCACTAAAACAGAACGGGGCATCCCCAAGCTTCAGCCAAACTGGCGCTGCTGCTCGCGGAGATCAGGCCACTATGAACCGCCATTTGCACCTGCTGGCGAGACACCCGGAGTACGCCCACCTTTACCAGTTTATGAGCAGTACCATCCAAACTGGATTAGCGAATAAAACCAGACCTCAGGAACCAGAGAGCTAGTTCCCATTCCGCTCCCCATCCTTGGTGTCCCAAAGGTGGCTATTCTATTTACCCATGCGCTATTGGAAATACCACAGTCCTTTTGGCCTTAAGGTTACTTGGTAGGAAGTAGAGAGTTAGGAACTAGGAACTAGAGAACTAGGAACTAGAGAACTAGGAAGTAGGAACTAGGAACTAGGAACTAGGAACTATTGAGGTAGTTCCCCAGCTCCTACTTCCTAACCTTTAGCCAAATCTTAACAAGCCTGGTACATCCTTATATATAGCATTACCGTTCCTTTAACTGAAACAAATAACCACCACCCATGCGTACCATTTATTCCTTTCTCCTTTTAGCCACCTTACTCTTCACCGCCGCTCCCGCCCAGGCCCAGTTCGGAAAATTACTCAAGCAGGCCTCCGATAAAGCCGAAGCCGTACTTAGTGGTAAGAATCCACTCTCCGAAGAAGAAATAGGCAAAGGCCTAAAGGAAGCACTCAACCAGGGCGTTGATAAAGCGGTAACCTCTCTTTCCTCCGTAGACGGCTACTACCAAAGCCCCTACAAGATTTCCCTACCGGAAGAGGCCCAGACGGTAATCAAGAAACTATCCATGGTCCCCGGTTTCGGAAACCTGGAACAGGACCTTACCGAACGGATTAATAAAGCTGCCGAACTTGCCGCCACCAAGGCTGGGCCTATTTTCGTAGACGCCATCAAAGGCCTCACCATTAAAGACGCAATGAATCTCCTGCTGGGTGAGCAAGACGCCGCTACCCGTTACCTCGAAAGCAGCACCTCCTCTCCCCTCACCAACGAGTTCCAACCCATCATCCGCAACAGCCTGGATGAAGTAAACGCCAACGAAATCTGGCATAAGGCGGTTACGGCCTACAACAAACTCCCCTTCGTCAAAAAGACGAATCCCGAACTCGATGCCTACGTAACCGAGCGTGCACTTAGCGGATTATTCGGTTTGGTCGAAGTTAAGGAAACGGAATTGCGCAAAAACCCCACGCTGCG
>JAPKCQ010000055.1 GCA_026421165.1 Lewinella sp.
AAAATTCATCAGCACCTTACCCACAAATTCAATATTGACAGACCACTAGTCTCTAGTCTCTAGTTCCTTAGTTTCTAGCTTCCTTCCAATACTCAGCGAAGCGCCCAACCGAACTCCCGCCCGTGAGCTGTCTTTTTGCCGAAAAACCGTCAATAAGTTATCCGTACTGGCGATCAGGTTGACTGGGCCGAGGTGGGCGTAGACGTGGGCTCCGAAGTTTGCTACGGCGTTCTTTCGGGCGTTGTAATTTAAGCCTACCGTAAGTGCATTGATGATGCGGTAACGGGCGCTAAGGGCGAAAGCTGTTTCATTGCTTAGCAGCCGGCGGTAGTGCACCAATAAAACACCTGCGGTGAGGCGATCGGTAAGGTCATACTCGCCGCCAATGAGGTAGCTGGTCGCTAGTTTGCTGTCGTAAGGTGCGTTGTCTTCGGTGGGTTCAAAGGCGAGTTGGAGGCTGTCCAGGGCGGCGGTGAAGGAGAGGGAGTCTTCGAGTACCTGCGCCAGGATATCGACTCCGCTGAACTCGTCGGTGCCTCTAAGGCGGAAGTTGGTCACGTTGTTGGTCCAGCTGATCTTTCCGCCCAGGTCGTTGGCTGCTGCCTGCACCCGCACCTTACCAAAGGTGGCGAACAGGCCGAAATCGAAAGCCACGCCGTTGTTCTCGCTGAAGATGTCAACGGTTTCTATTCGGTTAATATCGTAGTTGATGCCTACGTCGTCTAATCCGTTGTAGGTTACGGTACCGGCGGTATTCAGGGTCAGGTCCTGGTCCAGGGTGAGGGCGTAGTTCTCTTCGCCGGTGGTGAGGCGCAGGGAAGCAGAGGTTCCGGTGCGCACGTCGGCAATTCCGCTGAGGTACTTGATACGGGCACCGAAATGAATATTTTCGGTAATCGCTACGCTGGCACCTAAACCGATTTCATGGTAGCTGGTGCCGAAGACCAGCGGTGCGAATTCTACCGTTTGGCCGACGAACTGAGCGTTGCCCTGAATTACCAGTTGGGCCAGAGTCTTGGGGTAATCAGCCTGGCCGGCGGCGCGCAGACGATGGTACAGGCCAAGGCTGAAGCGGTCTCCCCGTAGGCCCACCCCGATGGTTTCCAAACTGAGGTCGTCGCGTAGTTCGTTGCGGTCAGCGAGTAAGTCGGGGAGTCTGTTAAGGTCGAGAATGCGGCGCCCATTCTCGTTCAGTAGGAGCTCGTTGTAGGTGACGTTTTCGGCGTAGAGGTCGTTGCTGATTCCGGGTAGGCCGACGGTGAGGCGACCTTTTGCCTGGCCGTAAAGCGCCGGGTTACTGAAAGTGGCCTGCCAGCTATCTGAGAGCAAGGGCACGGTCAGGTCCTGGGCACCAAGTGTGCCGCAGAAGAGCATCAGGGCGAGGGCGCAGGTGCGGGGGAGGTTGGAGGAGCGGTGCATGGAGCGGTGATGTTTTGTTGACGCTATTGTTCGGGCGGAGGAGCAAAAGCTAGCGTGATGGGTATTATGAGTGCAAACTGATTCCTAGTTCTCCACCCGAACAATAGCCCCCAGTAAAACCTGAAGCGTTTGTTCATCGGTTATCCTGGCGGAAATGAGCCCCTGACGGGCGGTTGAGAAATTCATGGTTAGAACGAGTCGGTTGGCGGTGCGAATAGCGTTGAGGCGGTCTCCTTCTAGGGTGATGTCGTTGGTGAGGAATTGACCTTCGCTAATGACGTTGCCGGTGTTGTCAATCGGAGCGGCTTCGAGTAGCTGGAGGCGACCATCGGCGAGGTCGGCGAGGGCGTTACCGTTTTCATCAAGGAAGGTGCCCTCTAGGCCAACGCTCAGGGGGATGCCGTTGCGGGTGGTGAGCCGGAAATCTACGCCGACTACCTTGCCGAAACGATCCATCAGGTCAATGGGAATGGTATCGCGGAAGACGAAGCCGCTGGCCTGGCCGTACAGCGGTAGTTCCACGTCAACTTTAGCGGTGTAGGCCGCCGAATCGGTAAGGAAGCCGAGGCGGTCTGTATCTGCATCGGGGTTAATGAATGCGTCGATCTGATAGTCAAGGGCGACCGGCCGTGCGCTCAGTACTTCAGCGATATTGGAGTTGGAGTTGTTGAACACGAAGGTGGTGATGGAGGTATCTCCGGGAGTGGTAGGGAAGTTAAAGTAAAAGCCTTCATCAATGGCTGTGCCGGTAATGGGGATCACGTTGCCGTCGATATCAACCACGTTGAACACCGCGATCTCAGCAAGGGCGGGTACCCCGAAGGTGTTGGTCAGCGTCATCGTGATGGTAGGGTCCTCGAAGAAGATATCCCCTTCGAGGTAGTTGTTGAAGAAGTCAACCGCCACCATATCGCGTACGCCAGGGTAGCGCTCCTGGCCCAGGTAACCTTGTACGTAACTGAAACGTAGGTTGGTGAAGGAAACTACGGTTTGTTCGCTAGGGCCAAGGTCGATACCAGATGCGTCCACAATGTTGTATTCGAAGTAAAGCGAATCGTTGGGAATGGTAAGGACGTAGCCAGCCAGGTTAACCGGAGTGGCCAGGTTCTGGAAGGTAGGCGGCGTCCCGGTGCCGGAGTAGGCAGGCAGATCGGCTGATGCGGAGAAGGGGACACCGTTGAGGCGGGCATCGGGAATACTTAGCGTCACCGTCACGGGCCGGTCGTAGCGGTTGGGTAGGCTGTAGTTGAGGAAGCCGCTTTTGATGCGCACCTCGTCGAGATCGATGTCCGACCCGCCACCGAAGGGGGCGGCCTGGCGTGCCTGGGTAATTGGGACGAACACGCCCTGAGCGATGGTTTCCAAACGGGCAAAGATCACATCGCTGCCGATCGCGGGCACTTCGCCAGAGTAACGGAAACGGAGTAGGCCGTCGGGGTCTACCGTTAGGAAAACCTCTTCGTTCACGTCGCCGATCAGTTCGTTGAGCGTTACCTCACTATCGATCAGAGGGACGGCGTAGGCCGAGTGGTAGCGGGTTTCGTCTATCTGGGTAAACTCTTCGATAGCGTTTGTGCAGTTGGAAAATGCCAGTGACAGGCAGACTCCGACGAAGAGTGTGGTGAATGACTTCATTAAGGGTGGTTTTCGTTTGGGGCGGTGCGAGGCCATAAAGATAACGCTTGGTGGGTGTGGGTGTGTTGTCGATTTGGCAGAAAATGGGCCTTTGGGCCGGATGAAAGACAGAAATATTAAAAGTTAGACGAACCCAACAATCTGAAAAGCGTACTGATAAACATGCGCGTAATCCTAACTTTGCTTCTTTTAACTTCCCTCTGCACCAGCGGCCGCGCCCAGGATTTAGAAAGGAAGTTTATCGTCGTCTCTTCCTCTTCCATTTTCGCTGATATGACGCGGGTGATCTCTGGCGATCTGGTGGATGTGGAATCCATCGTTCCCATCGGTAGCGATCCGCACACCTACGAGCCGACGTCCAGTAATGTTCAATTAATTGCCCGTGCCGATCTGGTTCTTGTAAACGGCCTGACCTTCGAAGGCTGGATGAACGACCTGATCGAAAACAGCGGTGCCGTTGCCGAAACCGCCACCATCACCGAAGGAATCGGCGCCATCGCCAGGGGCCAGTACGTTAACCTCAGCGACCCTCACGCCTGGATGACGGCCCGTAACGGCATGACCTACGTGCGCAACATCCGCGATGCACTGAACAGGCTCGATCCAGCTAATAAGGACATCTACGATTTTAATTCGGGCATCTACTTGCAGCAACTCGAAGACCTGGACAAAAGGATCTTCGGCCAGATTGAGTCCATCCCCGAAGCGCGCCGTGTTCTGATCACCAGTCATGATGCCCTCCGGTACTACGGCCACCACTATGGTATTCGCGTCGAGTCCGTCCTCGGTACCAGCACTGATGCACAGGTACAAACCGATGACGTAAACCGGATCAGCAAAATTATCCGCGAATCTGGCGTACCAGCCATCTTCGTGGAAAGTACGATCAACCCCAAGCTTGTCCGCCAGCTGGTGACCGATAACGAGGTTATCATCGGTGGAGAATTGCTCGCCGACTCGCTCGACGAACCAGGAAAGGAAGGCGGTACTTATATCGGCATGCTTACGGTTAGTACCAATACCATTGTCGCCGCGCTGAAAGTTCAGGTGGAAGACGTTGGTACCGGGAAGGGACTCAGTGGGAGCCAACAGGCGGTTTTGCTGTCGATCATTTTGACGGTGATGGCGGGGGCGTTTTTTTTATGGCGGGGAGGATTAACTGCGGCGTGGTTTAAGTAGTGTGGAGGTGTTGGGATAAGACGTGAAGAACTTCCGCAAACAGGTGCTCTATGCTTTTAACGTAGCGAAATCGACTTCACCTTTTCGGCGATCGTTCGAGAAATGGTGCTGATAGGGATGGGCTTGTGCGCGTTGGGCCGTGTAAAATAGGTTGTAAAATATATCTGGCGGCGAAAGAGTATCCCAAACAGTTAGAAGTATGGGGTAGACTACGGAGCGGTCTGCAAGAAGTAGGGAGCCGCTTCACGGTTTTAGGCATACCTTCACTCTTCTTAACGAAAAGAACTAACGAAGGCTTCTTGTGGCCGACCTAATTTTTAACAGATAAACGAACCAACAGACTATCCTGTCTCCCGCCCTTATTACCCTTCTCGTTGCCCTGGCTGCTGTCATTCTCTTCGTAACGGAGTGGCTTACTATAGATCTGGTGGCCATGCTCATCATCGTCGCCCTTGTGGTGACGGGGGTGATAAGTCCTAACGAAGGGCTAGAAGGCTTCAGTAACAACGCCACCCTAACGGTGGCTTTCATGTTCGTCCTCTCGGCCGCGCTGCTGAAAACAGGTGCGCTGCAAATGTTGGCCGGGCGGATGGCAGAACGCTTCCGGACCCAGCCCAAACAAGCCACATTGTTGTTGATGCTACTCGTAGCCGTAGTATCCGCATTCATTAATAATACGCCGGTGGTGGCCGTCTTTATCCCGATTGTGGGCCGGATTGCGGCAACCGCAAAAATTAACCCATCTAAACTGCTCATCCCACTTTCTTTCGCCAGTATTATGGGAGGGATGTGTACGCTCGTCGGTACGTCCACAAATATTCTGGTGAGTGGTATTGCGCAGGAGGCCGGGCTTCCGGGCTTTTCTGTTTTTACCCTGGCTCCGATTGGTGTGGTGATCCTGGTGATTGGCGTTATCTACTTAACCTACCTTGGGAATAGACTTTTACCCGACCGGAAAGTAGAAGGAAGCCTTGAGGAACAGTTCGCGCTACACGATTACCTGGCCGAGATACTCATCCTCGCAGACTCTCAGCTCGCCGATATCAGGATCATGGACTCGCCGCTCGTTCGGGAATTGGACATGGACATCATCGAGGTCCGGCGGGGTATAGATCGTTTCACCCTGCCGGCGGGAGATTTTCGCCTTGCTGCTGATGATACGCTCAAGGTTCGTTGCGACCGGGAAAAAATCAAAGGGTTAAAAGATTGGGTACGCACCACGGATCAATCCTCCGGCGTCCAGGTAATGGGAACAGGGCTTGACCGCGACAATTCTAACCTGGTTGAAATGGTCGTAACGCCGAACTCAGAGTTCGTGAACAAGACCCTGCGGCAGGTAGATTTTCGGCGCTCCTACCGGGCGGTCCCTCTTGCCATTCGCCACCGGGAAGCGACGCTCAACGAGCGGCTGTACGAACTTCCGCTGATGGCAGGAGACGTAATTCTGGCGGAGGTTAAAACGCACTACTTGAAGGAACTACACCGCATTGAACAACGGCAGGATAGTCCTTTTATCCTACTTTCTAGTGATCCGATTCTCGACTTTAAGCAGATGCGTTTCTACTTCGTCCTTGCGGTAGTCGTGGGCGTCATCGCACTGGCAACGGCGAACTTGGTACCGATCAGTATTGCCGCACTTATTGGCGTATGCGTCCTCGTCCTCGGCCGAACCCTCAGTATGGGCGAAGCTTACGAGGCCATTGATTGGAAGATTGTTTTTCTGCTCGCCGGAGCCTTAAGTCTCGGTAAGGCGATGGGGAATAGTGGGCTTGACGTTAGCATCGCTGGCTTACTCACCAATTCCGTCAGCCACCTCGGTGTTTATGCTCTTATTGCCGCGCTTTATTTCGTCACCAACCTGCTCACCGAGGTGATGAGTAATAACGCTACTGCAGCTTTGCTGGCCCCCGTTGCCATTGCCGCCGGACAACAACTTGGCATCGATCCGATGGCCTTGCTGGTGACCGTTTCCATTGCAGCCTCCGCCAGCTTCATGACGCCCGTAGGATACCAGACCAACGCGATGGTGTACAGTGCCGGGCGCTATAAATTTTTCGACTTTACTAGGGTGGGTACGCCGCTTAATTTGATTTGCTGGGCGGTTACTACTGCTATGGTACCTTGGGTTTTTGGGCTGTAATGTTGACAGACCACTAGGGCTGCCGCACATTGGAGCGTGGATTTTAGTTCGTTCGTGGTTGCATCGCATCTACGCGTAAATTCTGCGTTTAAGGCAAAGCCACACGAGCGAAGCGAGCAATTACTATACTAGTCTCTAATGCCTAGCTCCTACAGTACTAAAGAAGCTTCCCGCCGAACAGCAGCCTGCCCCAAACCAATCGCATCATCTGGCTGGCGGCTGCTCATCAGGCGCAGACGGTTGGCGACTTGTTCACCTGTTTCGGCACCTTCAGCAGCACGCACGATGAGCTGGCTCACGTTATCGCGAGCCTGGATCATAATGGACCAGAGGGCGTCACTTACGTAAATCTGCTGTGTCACATTGTACTCAAATTCTTCACGTATGGTCAGGAGTAGAGTGGCGGTGTACTCTTTGGCGCCAACGCCGGTGCCGGGTGAAAGACGGAGGAGCAAGTTTGGGACATTGATGCGCTCGAGCATCAAGGTGAGTCGCTCGCAGGCCTGAAGACGGAGGGCATTCGAATTTTCTTTTCCATTGTGTTCAACAACCTGCTGCGGCATTTCTGACCGTTGAACCAGCGCAATAATCGTTTCGTTGAGTTGGCTCAGCGTATTGTTGATAACACTGTAGAGAATGCCTGAAATGATGGCGAAACCAAGAAGAAGAACGAGGATGATCGTGAGGTCCATGTAAGCTATTTTATCGTGTAATGTCCGGCGTAAATATCGGAAAATGACGTTTCTGGTCGTCAAAGCCAGCGATGGTATCAACCAATGGCTGCGCCCGGATGTTTAAACCCCAACAAAGTTAAACTTTGTAATTTTACCCCCGTAAAAATTACCCGCCATGAGCGTCGACATAACAACTGCCCCTAAGACTACCACTAACACTTCTCCTATCACCATCACGCCTTCTGCGTTAGAGCAGCTTAAAGGCTTGCGTGCTGAACTTAAAGTAGCGAAGGATCATTTTCTCCGCATCGGCGTACGCGGCGGTGGCTGCTCCGGTTTCGAGTACCAACTCGGTTTTGATTTGCCGGAGGAGGACGATAAGCAATTTCAAATTGGCGACGAGGTCGTGCTCATGAAGCCCGGCCACGCGCTCTACCTGCTTGGTATGGAGGTCGACTGGGCCACTGGCTTAAATAACCGGGGCTTCACCTTTAACAACCCCAACGCTACTGATACCTGTGGATGCGGGTCTTCCTTTAGCGCATAGACGTGGAGGAACTGCCTAAAGGCCGATTACTACCCCCTGCTCTCTCTTTTAGGAGGGGCATCCCGTTTTATTACGAAAAAAGTGAAGCCGAGTTCAAAGCAGACGTTTACGAGCGCTACGATGAATTCGTTAACCGGCAAACAGCGCTGCATTTAGCAGACGAACTCCACGGTGCCTATCCTTTCCAATCTCTCAAGAAGTACATCTCCCGGTACTTGCCCTGCGGAGAACGACTAACCGTGGCCGACATCGGCTGCAGCGTAGGTCGGCTGATGGGGGATCTCGCCTTGGCCAACCCGTCGTGGGACTGCTACGGTATCGACCTGAGTTACCAGATGGTGCGGCAAGCCAACGATTTCTGGGTGAAGGGCCAAACCCTCCGGCCCAATCTCATCCGCTACGGCTGGGGGACGCTGGAGTTGCCCGGCCAAAACCTAACCAACCTCCACTTCGCCCTGGCCAAGGGAGAACGCCTCCCTTTTTCCGATGCTTCACTGGATGTACTCTTTAATACCTTTCTCTTCGACCGGCTGGCAAGCCCCTTCGCCGCCTTAGGTGAATGGGCTAGAGTGCTGATGCCTGGTGGCCGACTTATTGTTGTTTCTCCGCTCAACTTTCTCCAACCCGACGGCTGGCGCACCGCCCATCCGCCGGTAAAAATCCTCGACTATTTACAACAACAAGGCTGGATCGTTGAAGATTGGACCGACCCACTGCCCCTAGAAGAACCGATGGATGCCCGGGGGAATATGGTGAGTTGGGCTTGCGTTGCATTTGTGGTGCGTAAGTCCTTAGGTTTTTCAAGCGCAACGAACGGAAGGCAAGATAATGAGGGTGGCTCGTAGTTTAGGTTTTAGCAGTGTGGGATCTCATCTAGCCTGAGATTACTCGTAGCAGACTAAAACCTGAATCAATCCACAGTAGAGTATAATTTAAACTCCAATTTACCCAAGCCTTGGCTTTTTACGCCGCAGCGTCGTTACTGAAACCCTCATTTCGCTACGCGGCTATTATGTGGTAGCTACGGCTGAACTCCGGTTTCAGCGTCTCGCCACGCCGCAAAAATGCGGTAATTTGGCACACAAAACTTAAGTTGTATGGTACTAGAAGTTTTTTCGTCCGGAATAACCTACCTTTTCCACTAGTTTTTGCTTTGCTACAGAACCAATACAGAATGTCTTTCAATCTATCTCGCACTCGTATCTTGACGTCACTTAGCAGCCGTTTTATGTTGCTCTGTCTCTTTTTTTTATTTTCCTGCGGTGGCCCACGAGCGACCACTCAGGCAGAACTTCCTTACAATAGACTGATTAAAAACGCAGAGGCCGAAATTCGCATCGGCAACTATCTCGCCGCTGCGAAAAACTACCAGAAAGCGTATAATCAAAAGCCGCGCAAGAAAGATGTTCTGTTCAAGGCTGCGGAGTTGTACACCCGCGTTCGCGACTATAAAAAAGCAGCTGATGCCTACCAACTACTGGAGGCCGATGAGCAAAACTGGCCACTGCTCGGTCTTCAGTACGGCCGCGCGCTGAAGCAGGACGGACGCTACGAACAGGCCCGTCGCCAACTCGGATTGTTTCGCGAAAGCTATAACGGCGCCGACCGTACCATCGTCACTGAAATTATAAACAACGAACTGGCCGGTATCCGACTGGCGCAATCGGGAATAGCGGGTCAGGAAGCCGTGGATATCGACCGGCCGGGCCGGGGCATCAACACCAGCGCCGAAGAGTTTGGTCCGGTGGCGGTTGCCGGAGACCAGTTATTTTTCACCAGTACTGCCGGCGGACAAAGCCGTTTGTACCAGAGCCGGCTTCGGGCCAGAGAATGGACTAAGGCAACGGTGCCACCTGGCTTTCCCGTTATTGCCGAAGGAGGGTTTGGTACAGGAAGTTTTAGTGCTGACGGGCAGGTATTCTTTTTCACGATCTGTAGCGGACTAACCGGAGAAGACGCAACCAACCGTTGTGATATCTTCCGAGGTGAGCGGAGCATGTCCGGCGGCTGGACGCAGCCGGTGGTGCTGGGGCCGGCGGTCAATATGCCGGGAAGTAATAATGCTTTTCCTGCCGTTGTGACGGATGCTGAGGGGCGTCACCTGCTTTACTTCGCGAGTGACCGGCCCGGTGGACGGGGTGGGCTCGATCTCTACTCTAGCTTTCAGCAGGATCCCAACGATCCACTTTCGTTTGCCAGTCCGGTGAACCTTGGTTCTATAGTGAATACGGTTAGTGATGAGGTCACTCCGACGTATGATGTGGGCGAGGGGAAGCTGTATTTTTCGAGCAACGGCCATCCAGGATTTGGCGGCCTTGATGTGTTTCGCTCAGTGGGTGGACCGGGCGTTTTTTCTGCGGTGGAGAACCTCGGGGAACCGATTAATTCTGCTGCCGACGACTACGGCTTGTCTTTGGCGGTGGGTAGCGGGAGGGCTTATCTCACGAGTAACCGGGCCTACGAAGAAGAGAAGCGTAACACTACGGAGTCCGATATTTATACCCTCAACTTTCGGGCGGGCCGGGCCCGGTTAAAGGCGATTATCTACGACAATACGACGGGATCGGAACTCGGCGGATCCGAGGTGGCCTTATTTGAATTTAGCCCGGAAGGTGGAGCGAAGGAACTTGAGCGGCGAATATTCCCAACGGGTGTTTACGATTTTGAACTGCGGCCGGCGGGTAAATACCGTGTGGTCATCAGCCGCGACGGCTATCAGAGTGCGGAGTACCAGGTGGAGACAAGCGCGACAGGATCTTCTCTTTACGGTCAGCCGGTTTTACTGCGGCGCAACATCAGTGGAAATAGTAGCCAAGGGGCTAGGCCAACGGTAGAAGTTGTTGATTTAGAACGAGTTGAGACGCCGACTCGAACCGAGCCTCAGGAGACAACCATCGTTACCCCATCGCTCCCCGGTCCTCCCCCTGAACCTGCGTCCGCGCCTAAAAATATCGATCCTGTTGCCTACCGGATTCAGATCAGCGCGGAACGAAGTTTCAACGCCACCGACGGAAGGTTTGAGTCAGTAAGGGCTTTCGGAAACCTGCGTTCAGAGCCCATCCCAGGGAAATTACTGCAACGCATTACCGTTGGGTATTTTACCGATTCCGACGCCGCGAAATCCGCCTTGCAGCGGGTACAATTAAACGGCTTCTCTTCCGCATTTGCCGTTCGGTATGACAACGGTAAGCGGTTCGGTATGATTCGGCTCTGAACCAAGGAGTGCATATAGTAGTAGTGAAGTGGCTTATACACTACTGTCGTCCACTTGAGGCGAAAATGTGTTCGCGCTAGCGATACGGCCTTCCCACCGGTCGCCTGGAGGGGGCGATTCCTTACGGTCGTCCGTACAGGCAAGCGTTTTACCTCGTGTTCCCAACGGTAGTACTACAGGGATTCTCTGACACGACTAACCAAACGGAACGTTAGTTGTTAACAATTATGCCTCCGTTCGTAACCGACTCTCTTGTCATTTAGTACGAATGGATAAAATACGACGCTCAAATGACTGAAAAGAAAACAAGCTCCTTCCGTAAACTCATCGACGGTGAAACACCTGTATTAGTCGACTTTTTTGCCACTTGGTGTGGCCCCTGTCATGCGTACAGCCCCATTCTGGCTCAGCTTAAGGCCGACCTGGGTGACGACCTCCGCTTGGTTAAAATCGATGTTGATCGAAACGAAGAAATCTGTCAGAAACTTGGCGTTAGCTCCATGCCCACCACCATCATTTTTCAGAATGGAGAGCTGAAATTCAGAGCCGCTGGTGTACAGCCGATCAGTGTGCTGAAAGCAGAATTGTCTAAGCTTACAGCTTAATAGACGCTGTACAAATAACCCCTTGGGGATGATTTGGTAACGCAAAAAAAATGCAGAAACCAGCGTGCAGCACTTTGTCGCGCTGTACTCTGATTTCTGCATGCCGAACGCTGTTCTTCAACGAGCCTCTTCGAGCAACAAATTATGTACTACACGTGGAGCGCCCGGTTTCCGGTAGCCGCCATTGCCGCTTCCTTAAAGGCTTCAGTGTAGGTTGGGTGCGCGTGGCTCATGCGGGCAGCGTCTTCGGCGGACGCGCGGAATTCCATCAGGGCGACGGCTTCGGCGATCATGTCTGCGGTGCGAGGACCCACCATGTGTACGCCAAGAATTTCGTCAGTTTCGGCGTCGGCGAGTACTTTCACCATGCCTTCCGTGTCCATGCTTGCGCGGGCGCGACCGAGGGCTTTAAAGGGAAATTTGCCTGATTTATACTTGACTCCAGCTTCTTTGAGTTCCTCCTCAGTTTTACCGACAGCGGCTACTTCGGGCCAGGTATAGACTACGCCGGGAATGAGGTTGTAATCAATGTGGGGCTTTTCGCCAACAATGGTTTCGGCTACGAACACGCCTTCCTCTTCTGCCTTGTGGGCGAGCATGGCGCCAGCGATCACGTCGCCGATGGCGTAGATATGGGGTTGGGCGGTGCGGAGATGCATATCGACAACTACGCGGCCGCGGTCGTCCACGGCAATCCCGGCGGCTTCCAGGCCGAGCTTATCGGTGTAGGCATAGCGGCCGATAGCGATGAGGCAGTAGTCGGCGTCGATGACGAAGGGCTCGCCACCATCACGCTTCTCTACGGTTACCTTGGCTTTGGTCTTGGTTCCTTTTACGTCGGTTACTTTATGCTTCAGGTGGAACTTTACGCCTGTCTTCTTCATGGAGCGCATCAGTTCTTTGGAGCAGTCTTTGTCCATCGTTGGAATGATGCGGTCCTGGAATTCCACGACGTCTACTTCGGTACCGAGGCGCGCGTACACGCTACCCAGTTCGAGGCCGATCACGCCACCTCCGACGATGACCATACGCTTGGGGACCTTGGCGATATTGAGTGCTTCGGTGCTGGTAATTACGCGGTTCTTATCGTAGTTCATCATGGCTGGGGTGATCGGCTTGGAGCCGGTGGCGATGATGAAATTTTTGCCGGTGATGGTTTTGTCTTCGCCACCGTCGGAGGCCGCGATGTGGAGTTCGGTCGGGCTGGTGAAGGAGCCGTGGCCGTAGAGCACGTCAATGTTGTTCTTCTTCATCAGGAACTGAACGCCCTTTACGGTCTGGTCCACCACGTCGTCCTTCCGCTTGATCATCTGCGGCATGTCGATGCCGAGGTTGCTAATTTTGATGCCGTGCTCCGCAAATTTCGAGTGCGCGGCGTGGTAATGCTCGGAGCTGTCGAGTAATGCCTTCGACGGAATACAGCCGACATTGAGACAGGTGCCGCCGAGGCGATCGTTGTATTTTTCAACGATGGCGGTTTTTAAACCGAGTTGGGAGGCGCGGATGGCGGCTACGTAGCCGCCGGGGCCAGAACCTATTACTATTAGATCGTAGGACATAAATGTTCGATTTGCTCTTTTGTAACGCTTCAGGCCCTTTAAGGTTAATTGAGGGCGCTGACGCGGGTACCAAAATAGGTGTCAGTCCGTCTTAGGCGGCCTACCGCCGGTCTTCTTTCTGCGCGGCGTACGCTTCTTCCGGGTACTTCCGCCAGCCTGCCCGTCGTCGCTGGTAGGTTTGGGAGATGAAGGCTTCGAGGAAGAAGCACCACCTCCGCCTTCAGCATTTGCCTGGTCGGAAGCATCACCTTCGCCCTGCTTGTTCTTGGTGCTGGAACGGCTCCTCCGGCGTTTATTACTGCGGGAGCCTTCCTTCTTTTCTTCTTCCGCTTCCGGTTTCCCAGAGGTAGAGGCCTTGCCGTCGCCCGTCTTTGCCTCGCCGCTGGAGGGTTTGTGCTTGGAATTAGCAGAACGTCCGCGCTGATTACTGGAGCCACCTCCCGGTTTTTTCCGTCGTTTTTTTTGCTTTTCCAGCGGTTTAAGGTCGACGGCACCGGTAACGTCCTCGTACTCGAACACCTCTTCTTTACTCTCTACCACTAGCTGATGGCTATGTATATCAGCGGGTAAATCTCCGGCGCGGTTGATGGCGATGAGCTCGTGGACCTTCGCTACGGGAATAGGGTAAAGCAAGCCCCGGTTTTCTTTGTAAGTATAGAACATGATCCCTTTAAAGATGTCGGTCTTGATCAGGATGGCCAGGCCAGCGGCGGTCTTGATCTTATCCGCTTTCTTAGGGAAGGACTCGAGCGCCTCCATGTAGGTATCCAACTCGTAATTGAGACAGCATTTCAGGCGACCGCACTGGCCCGAGAGTTTCTGCTGGTTGATGGCGAGATTCTGAAAGCGCGCTGCAGCGGTATTCACTGCGGCGAAATCGCTCAGCCAGGTGGAACAGCAGAGTTCACGTCCACAGCTTCCGATGCCTCCCAAACGGGCGGTCTCTTGCCGTGGGCCGATCTGCCGCATCTCAATCTTGATGCGAAACTGGTGGCTGAACTGGCGTACGAGTTCCCGGAAATCCACCCGGTCATCCGCCGTGTAGTAAATGGTGGCTTTGCGGCCGTCTCCCTGGTACTCAACGTCAGAGATTTTCATCTTCACGTGGTTCTGACGGGCGATGGCGCGTGCCTTTACGAGCGTAGACTTTTCTAGCTCGCGACACTCCGTCAGCTTCTCTATATCGCGGAGGTTGGCGCGGCGCACGACGGAGCGGGTCACCTTTGTTTCCGGCACCTTTTTTTTCTTCATCTGTAGGCGGACGAGCTCACCGCTCAGGGTGATGCGGCCCACATTGAAGCCGTTATCGGTTTCTACCGCGACTTCATCTCCCGTGAAGACCTCGAGCTCGGTTGGGGCGTGGTAGAAGTCTTGAGACGCGCCGGCTTTGAAGCTTACTTCTACAATATTGTTGGCATAGGGATCGTCGATTCCGAGATCCGCCAGCCAGTCGTAGGAGCTGCGTTTGTTGCAGGAGCCGGTCCCGCAGGAGCCTTTGCTGCCGCAGCCCTTCGGCGTTCCGTCTTCGTTTGTTCCTGTTCCGCATGATGTGCAGGCCATGGATTGTTATTTGTGGGGGGAAGGATGTGTTTGGCTGGTGGTCGTGTTGCCCCCTGGCTCCGGTCGATGCTATCGTATCTCTTTGCGCCCGGGGTTACTTTGGTTTAATCCCTACGGGATTGTGGGTGGTTACACTAGCCTATGTCTACATCTTTCCCTGATTATTTAAGACGCCGCCCGGGCCTGGGCCTGCGGTTGGCGGAGTGTTTGGTGAATACGGATGCCCGCGTCGAGGAACAGAATCTTAGGATTCGCGTTGCGCTCAACGTACTCGGTACATTCGCTGATGATGTTGGTTATTTCTGCTAGTTGATCGTGGTTGATGATCGGTAGCATCTTGCGCGCGCTCTTCAGCTCGTTTTCGGGTAGGCGGACGTTGCCGTCCGCATTGTCCGTCACGCTGAGCAGGAGGAATTCTCGCCAGAAGTGGAGAGCGTAGCGCAGGAAGTGTTTTTGGTTTTCGCGGCCGATTTTGGAAAATTCGTCCGTCCAGGCCGTTAACTCGGCGGCGCTGCCTTTGAAGCAGGCGCGCATCCAGGTGAGGAAGCGGGGCCCGTGGTCCATAGCTTCGTTGTCCGCTAGGGAGCTGGCCAGGTTGTAGTTGCCGTCGGCCAGGCGGGCGGCGGCAGCTGCGGCCAGTAGGGGCACCCCTTTAGCCTTGAGGGCTTCAGTCATTTCCGCTGCGGTGGGCGGGCCGATCTTGGTGAGTTGGCAGCGGCTGAGGACGGTGTTCAGGATGAGCTCCAGCCGTTCAGATACCAGTAGGAAGATAGTACGTTCGGGTGGTTCCTCGATCATCTTCAGCAGCCGGTTACCTTCGTTACCGAGGTACTCCGGCAACCAGATTAGCATGATTTTATAGTTGCCCTCGAAGATTTTGAGGCTTAGCTTCCGAATGATACTAGCGCAGGAGTCACGGGTAATGTTGCCCTGCTTGTTTTCAGCGCCGAGGCGTTGCAGCCAGTCGTTGGCCTCCAGGTAGGGGGTTTCGTTCATGGCTTGCCGCCACTGGGGGAGGAAGGGATCAGAGGTGATTTTAGTGCCTACGGTCGGGAAGACGAAGTGGAGATCGGGGTGGACGTTTTTTTCCGTCTTCCGGCAAGCGCGGCAGCTCCCGCAGGTGGTGTCTTTTTCGTCTCCCTGGCGGTTTTCGCAAAGCAACAGATTTGCAACGGCCAGGGCTGCGGGCAGGCCGCCTCCACCCGGAGGCGCCAACAGGATATTAGCATGGGGAAGGCGGTCAGCGGCGGCCATTTGCCGTAACTGTGCCAAGCCCGGCGGATGATGTATCAGTTGGTGAAAACGCATTATCTGGTACCTGAAACTGCTGCATTAGGCAGGACATCAAGACTCTGATGGACGTCTTGGAACCGGTAGGTATCCGTACTCCCAAGCCCGACCGGAACACGATCGAAGCAACGGAAAACAATGCTCTTTATTAACTTTTATTGCATCCCGCGGTAGCGCCCAAAAGCGAAACAGCTGGATAAAGGGCTGGTTTTAAAGCATTTGCCACGTGCTTGAAAGAGCTATTTATATATATAGAACTCCCGGAGGAGGGCTAGTTTACGGATTGACCCGAAGGCCGTTACCGGAACCGGCGACGTTTGCGTGCCTGATTCCTGAGGAATAAACGTGGGTTGCTACTCCCTTCGTATGTTTATTCAGTCAAAGGTAGCAAGAAATTATGAGCTTGCTTGAGGTTCCGTAACTTGCCGCGTATGACCGAACTCTACAACCAGATTTTAGCCGCCGGACCGCTCGACTGGCTAGCCCTCATTACCTCCTTGGCTTACGTCTGGCTAGCCGCGCGCGACAACAACTGGTGCTGGCTTTTCGCCGCCGTCAGTACCGCGGTATGGGCTTGGCAATCATTCGTGGTGTATCAGCTGATCTCCGACGGGTTTTTACAGCTTTTCTACTTCGTTATGGCTGGGGTGGGAATATGGCGCTGGCGCAGGAACAAAGTAGGGTTGATTGAGCAGGGGAGTACGCAGGAAGCCTCCCTTGACACCGAAATGATTCGGCCCAACCGCGATATCCAAAGCATGACTGCGAGGGAGCACGCCTATGTTTTACTCTTTGGCCTCCTCGGAGGCTGGGCGATGTATATGTTTGTAAGCAGCATCTTCACCTCCGCGGCCACCCTACCGGATGCCCTGACCACGGCCTTCAGCATCGCCACCACTTTCCTACTCGTCTGGCGCCGGCTGGAGAACTGGCTCTATTGGATTGTGATCGATGCCGTTTACGTCTGGATCTACTTCAACACTGGTGCGACCCTCTTTGCTCTTATGATGGTGATCAATATTGGGATGGCCATCTACGGCTATCTTAACTGGCGACGCAAATAGTGGTCTAGTGGAGCGAGTATTTGCTTGCGGTAGCGACTATATTACTGCACTACTACGCGACTACATTACTACCTTACGTCTTTACAATCAAGCAAGTAACTATGGATATATTATATACCGTTGTCCAACATGCCCACTCCGGCCTCCGTTGGGTGGTGGTGGTTCTACTCATCGTAACCGTCGTCAATGCCTTCGGCAAACGAAGTGGCGGCACCGTTTATCCCGTAAAAAATAAGCTGGCTTTATTCGGGCTTATTTCTGTTTACGTGCAGTTGATCCTTGGATTGGTACTTTACTTCTTATTAAGCCCTCTCGTGAGTTTTGAAGAAGGCGCCACGAGCAACGCTGTTACCCGTTTTTACACCGTAGAGTATTCCGTTGGGATGTTCCTTGGTATTATTTTGGTCACCGCTGGTTACTCCAAGGCCAAGCGCCAGGCGGGTATCAATAAAGGCTGGAAGACGGTTGGTGTTTTCTACCTGCTCGGTCTGCTTGTTATTCTGGCTTTCATTCCTTGGCCGTTTCGGGATTTGGGCGTTGGATGGTTTTAGAAACTACTTACTAGCCTTCTAGTTTCTAAGCACTATAGATTAGTACGACGGAAACAACCGAGCCACTACGCTGCCCACTGCCAGCCTCTGCACACTACTACCCTGAAGCGTTTGCTCGGTAAAGAGTATTTCGATGGTGTTG
>JAPKCQ010000340.1 GCA_026421165.1 Lewinella sp.
AAGAGGGGCTTTTAAATTCATAAGAAATCTGACGATGAACCTTACTTGTTGGCGACGAGCATGATTTCGAGACCGATGTTGTCATTGATGACCTTGTCTTTGGCAAGGCCTACAATACCGGTGCTGTTGTAGCTAACGCCCCATTGTGTGCGGTCGATGGTGAACTTAGGCGTAGTTGCCTTCAGCATTCCGTCTTCCATGGATACGATGGCGGGGATGGTGATGCTGCGGCTCTCACCGTGCATGGTCAGGTTACCGGTGATGTCGTGCGTACGGCCATCTTCGTTGGTCGCTTCCTGTACCTGGGTGATGACGAAGTTCGCCATCGGGTACTTCTCTACGTCGAAAAAGTCGGGGCCTTGTAGGTGACCGATTAGGTCGATGGCCTTCTTACCTTCAAGGTCAGAGCTTACCATTTTTGTCAAATCGAGGGCAAACTTGCCGCCTACGATCATGTCGGCTGAAACAATAAGCTGACCGTTGGTAACAGCTACGGTACCGGTGTGGCCGTAAGCGATTTTTGCGCCTTCCCAGTTAACCACGCTGGTTGCGGGGTCGACGTTGTACTGAACGGAGGCTACCATTTCAGTCGTGGTGGTTTCGTCTTCGGCTGCGGAAGAGTCTAGGGCCTGGCCTTCAGGTCCACCACAGGCAGTAAAGAGAGCGGCAAGAGTGATTAAAAAAAAGAAATTCTTCATTGCTTAATTGTTGTGATTCTGGCGCCGGGCAAATGTGTTTAATGCCACGGACCTGTTGGTTATTCGGCTTGTACAACAGCTGAATAACCGATAAGTTAGGTTTGGGTGAAAATTTAATGTAAGTACAAGAAATAAACATGGGGAATAAGAAGAATAAGTGACCGCGAAGCAGCACCGTAGGTAATAAGCTGCCGCGAGTACCACTCATTTCGCTACGCTCATTCGCGTCCTTTAGGAACGCCGAGAACGGTAAGTGCGGCAGCTTATTCTCTTTTTTAATTATTCTATCATTTTCCCCACTCAGTATGGAAGGTGCCTGCCTCGTCAATCCGCTCATAAGTGTGAGAGCCGAAGTTATCTCGTTGCCCCTGCACGAGGTTGAGCGGAAGGCGAGCAGACCGCATGGCATCGAAGTACTGCAGCGCGCTAGACAGGCACATCGTGGAAACACCACGTTCAACGGATAAGCGAAGAACTTCCGCCGCTGCGTTGCGGGTAGACTGTAGGCTTCCAGCAAACTGCTCATTGCCCAGCATGTTTTTCAGGCCACTGTCCGCAGAGTAGGCTTTACGGATTTGCTCCAGCAGAGTTGCCCGGATGATGCAACCGCCACGCCAGATACGGGCGATGCCCTCTAGGTCGAGGTCGTACTTAAGTTCTTCACTTGCTTCTGCGAGCAGGTGCATTCCCTGGGCGTAGCAAACGATGAAACTGAAGTAGAGAGCAGCTTCCACGTCATTTTCCAGCCCTTCTCCTTTAATGGTTACTTCACCTTTATGAGGGATCGTGAACGTTTCGGAGAGTTGTTCGCGGAATGGTTTGAAGGAAGAGATTCCGCGCATTGCTACTGCTGAATCAATTGTGGGGACCGGCACGCCAAGGTCCATTGATGTTTGGCTTGTCCATTTGCCGGTGCCTTTTTGCTTGGCTTTGTCTAGGATGGCATCGATCAAGTCACCGCTCTTTTTATCGTCGGGTTGCTTCATTATTTCAGCACTAATTTCCATCAGGAAACTATTGAGCCTTCCCTCATTCCACTTGGTAAAGAGGTTACCGATTTCGGCGTTGCTCTTGCCGCCTACGCGCTTCAGTACGTCGTAAGCTTCGGCGATAAGCTGCATCAGGCCGTACTCGATGCCATTATGGACCATCTTTACGTAGTGGCCCGAGCTGGACTCACCGATGTAGGTTACGCAGGGATCGCCGTCGACCTTGGCCGCTACGGTTTCCAGGATGGAGCGTACGTCATCCCAGGCAGATTTGTCTCCGCCTGGCATGATGGAAGGGCCACGGCGGGCACCTTCGGCACCACCGGAAACACCGGTGCCGAGGAAGCGGATGTTTTTGGTCTTTAGGTATTCGTAGCGGCGGTTGGTGTCGTCGTAGTGGCTGTTGCCGCCGTCGATGATGATGTCGTCTTTATCCAGCAGCGGTAGTAGGCCTTCGATCACCTTGTCCACGATTTTTCCGGCGGGAACCAGCAACATGATTTTACGCGGCTTGCTCAGCAGGCTCACGAATTCTTTTTGGGTGCCGACGCCTTTAACGTTCATGCCTTCGCCTTCCTCGTTGAGGGCTTTGACGGAGTCTTCGTTGATGTCGGTGCCGAGGGCGGCGAAGCCATCGTCCGCAACGTTGAGGAGGAAGTTTCGTCCCATGACGCCGAGGCCGATCATGCCGAAGTCGTAGAGTTGGTGGTTCATGCTGGTTATAATTTTTGGTATGTGTATATCAAAGGTACGTTTGGTCGGTAGGTTCGCTTAGCGCCGTTTTTGTGCTGTTTTCCGATGTTTTGGGGGCGGGGCCGCGGGATACAGGGTGAGGTTAGGGGGTATTCATGTTAGGGTCAAAGTCGGACATTACAGAGGGACTTTACCTCGCTTGGTGGGCAACCAGGGAGAGAAATAACACTGCGGGAGAATAATAAGTGACTACTTTTCTAGCGCCGTGACCTTGCCCATCCGCCGCACTTGCCTCGGAAGTGCAGCATACTCGGCCCCCAGGAAGGCATCCACTAGCGTTTCGGCCAGGGCGATCCCAATTACACGGCCACCGAGGCAGATCATGTTCATATCGTCGTGCTCCACGCCCTGGGCGGCAGAGTAGGACTCATTTATGAGACAAGCTCGAACGTTCTTGATTTTATTCGCCGCGATGCTGGCCCCTACGCCGGAACCACAGCAGGCGATGCCACGTTCGATCTCACCTGCGCCGACGGCGCGGGCAAGGGGAACGACGAAGTCTGGGAAATCGTCCTTAGCGTCGTATTCATAAGCGCCGAAATCTTTGACCGCAAAACCCTTCTTTTCAAGGTATTTCTGAAGCTGTTGTTTAAGCTCAATACCGCCGTGATCCGTTGCAATTCCTATAGTCATTGTAGAAAATTTTTAGTGCCGGCCTAAAATTACTTCGCATTGGGCGTAAACCTTACTAAAAGTCGCCACCTTTGATATAATATACCGTCGGCTTACGACGCTCTGACCAGCCATCTGAAAATATTTACAACATGCCTAGCAGTCTTGATCCCCACGTACTAGTAATTTTTGGTGCCTCCGGAGACCTCGCCCAGCGCAAACTCGTGCCGGCCGTCTTTGATCTCTTCCTGGGCGGCTATCTACCCGAAAAGTTTGCACTGCTTGGGGCCTCGCGTACGGATTTTACCGACGAGGCCTTTCGCAAGAAAGTTGTTTTTGACAACGAGCACTTCGACCAGAAAGACGCTTCGGACGATGACGTTAAGATTTTTTCGGAGAAACTATTTTACCAGGACCTCGCTTCTTACGATGGAGAAAAAGACATTAAGGCCCTCGGTGCCCGGCTGAAAAAACTAGATGAAAATTTCGGAGTTGGCCAGAACTATATCTTCTATCTTTCTACGCCGCCGAAGCTTTACAGTACCATCCCCAGCGCTCTGGCTAAAGCCGGGCTCAATGAGAACGAGAAAGGGTGGGCTCGCCTGATTGTTGAGAAACCTTTTGGGTACAACGAAGAGTCTGCGATAAAACTCAATAAAGACATCCAGTCTCATTTTCGAGAAAATACTATTTACCGGATAGACCACTACCTGGGTAAGGAGACGGTGCAAAACCTGCTGGTGACCCGCTTCGCCAATGGCTTCTTCGAGCCGCTCTGGAACCGTAACTACGTACAATCCGTACAAATCACCGCAGCTGAAACCGTGGGTGTAGGTAGCCGCGGTGGCTACTACGACGAAAGCGGAGCGATGCGCGATATGGTTCAGAACCACCTGCTTCAGGTACTGGCCCACGTTGCGATGGAGCCTCCCATCCGGGCCGATGCTCCGAACATCCGGGATGAGAAATTGAAGTTGTTCAGGTCTCTTCGGCCCATCACAAAGAAGGATGTTAAGAACCAGGTGGTTCGCGCTCAGTACACCGAAGGAAAAACAAAAACCGGAGATGTTGTTTCTTACCGCGACGCCGAAGGAGTGCCGAATAACAGCAAGACGGAAACCTTCGTCGGCATGAAGTTCTTCATCGACAACTGGCGCTGGGCGGGTGTTCCTTTCTTTGTTCGCACCGGCAAATGTCTGCCACTTAAGCTAACCGAGATTGTCATCACCTTCAAGAACCCGCCCCAGGCACTCTTCTCCGAATACGACGACTTCGCCTTGGGCTGCGATAACCAACTCATCGTCCGCATTCAACCCGACGAAGGCATGGCCCTGGAGTTCGGCATGAAAGTGCCCGGCGAAGGCTTCCGTGTGAAGAGCGTGGACATGGACTTCTTTTACCGCGACCTCACGGAGAACGACGTACCGGCAGCCTACACCCGCTTACTACTCGATTGTATGAAAGGCGAACCCACGCTCTACGCCCGCGGAGACAGCGTCGAGGCTGCTTGGGCTTTCGTCGATCCCATCCTTCAAGCTTGGGAGGCCAATGAAGTACCGCTTTACAGCTACACTGCCGGTACCTGGGGGCCGCTTCAGGCCGATGCGCTCTGGAAAGGAGAAGGCTCCGGCTGGCGTAACCCTTCGGATACACTTACGGAGAAGAATCACTATACGAAGCTCTAGTGGGCCACCCTGTAAATATCGTTACCGTTAAGCTTGGTCTTTCGCACGCTA
>JAPKCQ010000341.1 GCA_026421165.1 Lewinella sp.
CTTACGGCTGGTGAGTTCTCGGCAACGAAGAAGATGGTTGTGGTTAAGTAAAGGGACGTTGCACCTGCGACCCCGCAAAATATGCTGCACCAGAACACGCCCAAGCCGGTGGCTGACGGGATTTTGTCCCCTTCGAACGGGTCGTTACCGGTGCTGCTACTCTGCCTGCATTGGTAAGCATTACGGTATTATTTTTGGCATGGACCGCTAGAATGTGGAATATTTAGGAACGGCGTGTAGTAATTACCCACTAATCGTTTGGTCACCTTAAGGTTGAGCATGTTATCTTTCGGCGATCATAAAAGTCGAAAAAAATGCAAAATTTCTCCATCCGGTCCTTCCTCGGTCTGCTCCTCCTAATCTTCTTCTGCACCTGTCCGGGATGTGACTCCGGGACTTCAGGAGTGGTGAATAAGTACGAAGCAAAGTCCATAACGCTGAACTCTGAAGTGGCTGCCACGCAGGCGGCCAAAATCCGCAAGGAAGCTAACGTGGAGGTCATTGATGACCTTGAGCTAAGCCTCTGGGCAGCGGACTCCATAGTTCAGGACCCCATTGCCATCAGCGTCGCTCCGGACGGGCGCATCTTCTATACCCGTGCAACCCGCCAGACCAGCTCCGAATTCGACATCCGCGGGCACATGAACTGGACGGTCGCTTCCATGTCCTTCGAAACCGTTGAAGACCGCCGCGCCTTCCTGCGCAAAACCTTCGAGGCTGGCAGCAAAGAGTCAGAGGCGCACCTCAAAGACCTTAATAAGGATGGTGTTCGCGACTGGCGCGACCTTACCGTAGAGAAAGAAAACGTCTGGTTCGTGTCCGATAAGACTGGCGACGGCGTGGCGGATTATACCCAGCGCTACCTCGAAGACTTCGGCGAGGAGATCACCGATGTGGCCAACGGCATCGAGTACCATAACGGCGACGTCTACATCGCCGTCGGGCCCGACCTCTGGAAAACGACGGACAAGAATAAGGACGGCATTGCCGACGGTACGGAATCGCTGGCCCACGGATTTGCGGTCCACGTAGGTTTTAGTGGTCACGGTATGAGCGGCGTCACGGTGGGCCCGCAGGGCCGCATCTGGTGGGGCATCGGTGACATTGGTTCCAACGTGACGGACCAGGACGGCAAGAACTGGAAAAACCCGAACCGGGGCGTGGTTGTCCGCTGCGACCCCGACGGTTCCAACTACGAGGTTTTTGCCCACGGCGTGCGCAATACCCACGAGTTTGCCTTCGACCAGTTCGGTAACCTGATCTCGGTTGATAACGACGGCGACCATGCGGGCGAGCGCGAGCGTTTGGTCTACCTTATCGACGGTTCCGATACCGGCTGGCGCATCAACTGGCAGTTTGGTAAGTACACCGACGACAAGAACAACCGCTACAAAGTGTGGATAGACGAGAAGATGGGCGTGGCCCGCAACGAGGAGCAGGCTGCTTACTTTTTGCCCGCCATCCAGAACTTCGTGAACGGACCTACCGGCCTGGTCTATAATCCTGGAACCGCCCTTTCTCCGAAATATTACGACCATTTTTTCGTGGCCGAATTCCGTGGATCACCTACTAATTCGCCCGTCCATTCCTTCAGTATGGAGCCGGATGGTGCTGGTTTTTCACTAGGTAATCACGATACGATCGTTAAAGGCCTACTGCCCACCGGCCTCGATTTTGGGCCCGAAGGCGCGCTCTATTTTGGCGACTGGATCAACGGTTGGGGCACCAAGAACGAAGGCCGCATCTGGAAGTTGGATGTGGGCGCGGACGCAGGTGCAGAGATGGAATTGAGGAGCAAAGTAAAGGGCCTGCTGGCCACGGATTTTTCCGGTAACGACGAACAATCACTGACCGAACTCCTTGGCCACCAGGACCAGCGCGTTCGCTTCAAGGCTCAGTTTGAGCTCGCTGAACGGGGAGCGGATGGTTTTGCGGCGCTGCAAAATATTGCCGCTGCATCGAAAGAGCAACTGGCCCGCATCCACGCCATCTGGGGGATGAGTATGATGATGCGCCGTGGTCATGATGGTGGCACCGCCTTCGCAACGCTTCTCCTCGACGCTGATCAGGAGATCATCGCCCAATCCGCCAAAATGGTTGGCGACCTGAAGCAAGTCGGTAATGCGGAAACCCTTCTTGGCCTGCTGGGCCACCCTTCTCCCCGGGTCCGTTTTTTCGCTATGGAAGCCCTTGGCCGGACGGCGGAAAAGTCTGCCGTTCAGCCCATCATCGCCATGCTGCGCGAAGACGAGGGTAAAGACAGCTGGCTGCGGCACGGTGGGATGGTCGCTCTAGGTCGTATCGGAGATGCCGTTGCGATGCGTGACCTGGCTGCTGATCCATCCCGCAACGTCCGCCTGCTCGGAGTAGTCGCTCTGCGCCGGATGGAATCACCTGAAGTGAAGGCCTTCCTCCAGGATCAGGACGAGTACGTCGTGGCCGAAGCCGCCCGCGCGATCAACGACGATTACACCATCCCCGGGGCTATGTGGCCGCTGGCGAGCACCCTCAACGCCCGGGCCTGGACGAGCGAGCCGCTCATTCGCCGCGCCATCAACGCTGCCGTCAACGTTGGTAACGACCGGGCAGCCGATGAACTGATCGCTTACATTAATACCTCCGCCAACCCCGCCGCTATGCGCGCCGAAGCTCTCGCCGCCCTTGGTACCTGGGCTGATCCCTCCGTCTTCGACCGGGTAGATGGTCGTTACCGGGGTATTCGTAAAAAGAGTGCCGACTACGTAACGAATAAGCTCGGCGGCATCATCCCCAACCTCCTCGCGCAGGGCAACGCTGAGGTACGTAAAGCTGCCATCCGAGCGACCGCTAACCTCGACCTGAAGGTCGTAACGGATCAGTTAGCCACCATGATGAGCCGTGACCGTGACCCCGATGTCCGGGCAGAATCGCTTGTTGCCCTTGACAAACTCCACGCGCCGGGCCTTGAAAAACTCCTCCGCTCCGCCCTCAAAGACGGGGACGATCAGGTTCGTCGCCGTGCCTTAGAACTATTGCCTGCATCTACTATCGAGCCTGCTGCTGCTGCTTTGCTCTACCGCGACATCATCAGTAATGGCACCGTGGGCGAAGCGCAGTCCGCCCTTGCTGGCCTGGCTAAGCTTCCAGGCTCTGAAGGCGAAACCCTTCTTGGCGAGCTGATCGGTCAGATGGCTTCCGGCAAACTCCCTGCCGTCGTCCATCTCGACCTCGTTGAAGCCGTGGAAGCCCACGGTGGCAATGAAGGCCTCCAGTCCAAACTATCCGCTTACGAAACCGAACTTCTAAAAACGGATGACCTCGGCCTGATGTCTACCGCCCTCATCGGGGGAGACAAACGAGCGGGCTACCGTGTCTTTTACTGGAATTCGACCGCCCAGTGTACCCGCTGCCACGCCGTCTTCGAGCTCGGCGGCAACGTTGGGCCGAACCTGCACGGGGTGGGGGAGCGCCTCTCTGCGCGCGAGCTGCTCACGTCCGTCATCCGTCCGAGCGCAGCCCTGGCCCTTGGTCATGAAACGGTACTCGTTACGCTGAACAATGAAGAAATGCTCTCCGGGGTAGTTGTGAGCCGGACACCTGAATACCTCGAAGTAAAAACTGGTAAGACGGAAACTAAGAAGATCTCGCGTGCTGATATTGCGGAGGAGGAGACGCTGCCTTCCAGTATGCCTTCGGTGGAGGATAAGATATCGCGGCGGGAGATTCGTGATTTGGTGGCGTTTTTGGCTGGGTTGAGGGGGGAGGAGGGGTAGCCTTCTTGCTAAGGAACGTCGATTTCTTTCCAGCACCATTCTGAGGAGTAATTATCGGATTGATTTCACGTTCAATTAAACCATCGTAACAGCTCTGTGCGTCGTAAGCTTCATTCAGGTAAACTTCCTTGATCTTCGCATCTACCTGATCTAATAGACCATCTACCTGCGACTCGTCGCTCTCCGAGTTAGTGGTTGTCGCATGACAATGGATAAAACCCGTATCGGGATCAACTCCCTGATGAAGTTCGCGCCACGTCCGACGTTTACTCCACCCGTGTTTACGGCACTTTCACTCCCCTTCACCGTATACTTTGACATCCGTTGAGTCAACCGCTATCGTTACCAGCCCGTTGGTGTGGGAATAGTAAATGGAGCAATCTCCAGCGCACGGAACCGGCGATTAACCTGAGTAAAACTAGGAACTCTAACACCTGTTATCTGCATCAATTTTAGTAGTCCCTCGGTAAAGCCTCTTGCCTACCGATAAGATAGACGAAATACTGTTTTGATCAGCACAATCGCCTCTATACAAATGTTACTGTATGTCTCTTGAGCACCTTACTGGGGCAGCGCTTTGTTGTACCCGTTCTGGACAATCTCATCGTCGAAAATGAAGGTGATGTTACCCCGATTTTCTAAAGCCTTATTGTACTCTGGCCAGTTGACAACACGGTATTCTTGCTTCTTTTTATTCTCGAACCGCTCGTCCTTCTTTATCTCTGATAACATGGGCTGGTTGCTTGATCTTTTGTCGTAGTAAACCAAAGATACGGGCGCCAGGCCATCCTGTTAAAAATCAAACAAAGTGATCAAACTTGTGATGTCGTGTGACAACTTCGCGTTAGGCTATAAATCGTAAAGTGAAACAAAGTGGGTTCGTAGTCTTAAATATAGTACATGATATGGTAAATATTCTTATCTTGCGGCGCTAAGTAATTTTTTGGAGTTCTTTTTTTTTCGCTTGATAATTTTCAGGTACGGACGAGTATACTTAGGAGTGTGTTTACACGC
>JAPKCQ010000056.1 GCA_026421165.1 Lewinella sp.
CGGGCCAGGTGACCGTCAGGTCGGCCGTCGTCAGGGTATCCAGCCCGAAGTGGAGGTCCTGGCTTACGCTAGAGAGATAACCGCGCACCGGACTTTGGAAGGCCGTGGACAGCAAGCGTCCCTGCCCATCGGAAAGGTCAACGCGGGCACCAATGGCGGCAGTATTATCATTTTTTTGGCGCAAACGAACGGCCAGGTAGTTTCCTTTTTCTGCTTCGCCATCCATCAGGGTATTGCGGTACAGGAAGCATTTGTCGTTAATGTTGTTGACCACGTAGTCTAGGTCTCCGTCCCCGTCGAGGTCGACGTAAGCTGCACCGTTGCTGTAAGAAGGCTGGTTGAGGCCCCATTCTTCAGTGACTTTGCGGAAGGACGGTACGTCACCTCCATCGTTGGCGTAGGCGTAGTTGGCAATTTTGACGGAAGGAATCTTGGGCATCAGCATTTGCCAGCTGGCGATGTTGCCGACGGTTACGTTGTAGTCCATAAAGTCGGCATCGGTCACGTCCTTCGGGAAACCATTGGAGATCAGGAGGTCGCGGTCACCGTCGTGATCGAAGTCAGCAGCCAGCGGCGACCAGCTCCAGTCGGTAGCCGCAACGCCGGCAAAGCCGCCGATTTCCGCAAAAATGGGCGCGCCGTTTTCACCGGGCCGTTGCCCCTGGGCCAGCTGAAGCACGTTGCGGGTATACTGGTACTGGTAGCCGTAGCGCTCGTTGTTGATATAGGCATGGTAGTTGTTGGGAGGCATCATCGACTTCCGGCGGGCGTTGGTTTCGGGAAACATATCGAGGGCGATGACGTCTTCCAGCCCGTCGTTGTTGAGGTCGGCCACTTCGTTACCCATGGCCGAGTAGGCACTGTGCTTGAAGTAGTCGTCGGCCCGGTCGGTAAACGTTCCGTCCTGATTATTAATCCAGAGGAGGTCATTAGTGACGTAATCGTTGGTGACGTAGATGTCCGGCCACCCATCGTGGTTGAGATCACAAATGCTGAGTCCGAGTCCGTAGCCGTCCATATTAATACCAGCGGCCAGAGTAACGTTGGTAAAAACGGGGTGGCCATTGCCCTGATCGCCGTCGTTGCGATAGAGCCGGTCGTTCCTACGGCCCTTGCCGTCTCTACGTTTAGGGACATAGCGGTTAGGGATCAGGCGGTTATCCATTTCATTGACGACGAGGTAGAGGTCTAGGTCCCCATCGCGGTCGTAATCAAGAAAGGCGGCCTGGGTGGTATTGGTGGTATCTGCCAGTCCATAGGCCTCTGCCTGATCGCTGAAACGGGGGACGCCGTCGGCATCGTTACCCTCATTAATGAAGAGCAAGTTTTTTCGGCGGCTACCGGGGGTATATACGGTGGCGGAAACGTAGAGGTCCGGCCGGCCATCCGCGTTCACATCTCCAACGACCACCCCACTGCACCAACGCTCCGCAGCCCCGGTGTTGCTTCGTTCCGTTACGTCTTCAAACTTAAGGTCACCATTATTGAGGTAGAGCGCGTTGGGCACCGTGTTTCCTGTAAAATAGAGGTCGGGCCGCTCGTCCCCGTTAAAGTCCGCCACAGCAACGCCGCCACCATTATAGACGTACTCAAAATCAAGAATATTGAAGGTATCGTCTTCGGCAACATGGTTGGCAAAGGCCAGGCCGGTATTCTGGCTGTCCGTAAGTTCAAAAAGAGGAATTGGGGGCGGCGGCGCGCAAGTGCAAAGGAAAAATAAAAGGAGCAGGCAGAGGCACCAGCATTGTTTTGACATCGACATAAGGTGGTGATTAACTTTAGCAACTTCTAGGGAATCCCGAGTACAAGGATAATAGTTTTTTTCGAACCAGACGAATGGATCTTTCCCAACAACCCGGCAGATGCGGTTCGCTTTGATAACGCCCCCGCGAAATATTTGGTGCGACAAGCGGGTTATGATCAGCCCAAAATGTTGTTATCCCAGAGTCAGTAAGTGTTTTTTGAACACTAAGAAAAAATAGTTTGACTTTAGTGTATCTAATTACGGATTTATATTCTATAATTGTGGAAGTTTTACAAACTTTTCTTCGTTTACGACCCCTAAATCTTCATAAGATTTCCGTGATTGCTTTCTTAAAAAAAAAGTAGCAACTCTTAAGGCAGCCATTTTCGGGTAAGTTCCGTTCTCGTTTAGGAGCACCTAATCATGCGGATATTTTTTCGATCATACTTACAATAGTACAACTTATTTATTATGAAACAACTTCTTTGCCTACTGCTATTCGTCCTAGGGACGGCAGCAGTTAGCGCTCAAACTAACATTTCTGGTACGTTACTGGATACGGATGGCTTCTCCCTTCCAGGGGCAACCATCCTAGCTAAAGGAACTAATACCGGTACGGTTGCTGACCTCGATGGCAACTACACCCTCTCCATTCCAGAAGGCGTTACCCAGTTGGTCATCTCTTACACTGGTTACGAGACTCAGACAATTTCCATCAACGGCCGCACCACCATCGCCATCGTACTTGCTGAAGGCGTCTCACTTGACGAGATTGTCGTTACGGGTTATACCGTTACGAGTAAGCGACAAACGACGGGTGCCGTATCTACGGTAAGCACGGCAGAACTTGCCCAGATTCCCAGCGGTAACGTTGAGCAGCAGCTTCAGGGCCGCGCACCTGGCGTAACGGTCATTACCAACGGCCAGCCCGGCACAAGTTCCATCATTCGTATTCGTGGTTTCGGTTCCTTCGGGGGCAACGCACCGCTATACGTTGTGGATGGTGTACCGGTAAACAACATCGAATTCCTTAACCCGGATGATATCCAGGCGACCTCGATTCTGAAAGATGCTGCATCAGCCTCTATCTACGGTTCGCGTGCAGCCAGCGGCGTAGTGGTTATTCAAACCAAACGGGGTAAGAAAACAGCCCAGCCACTCAAAGTTAGCTACAGCGGACTGTTCGGCTTTACCGATCCGGGAAAAGGCTTCAGTGTCCTAAACCCTCAGCAGGATGCCGACAAGGCATGGGAAGCGCTGCGTAACGACGGTCTTTCGCCCGGCGAATCCGGCTGGGGTCACCCCCAGTACGGTGACGGTGCCACCCCCGTAATACCAGACTACATCATGGTAGGTAACGCGGCTGGCGTCAGTGGCACCGTTGACCTGGCAGCACAGCGCGAGCTCTACAACGTAGATGCTCGGTCAGGTTCTCTTTACCAAGTGATGCGGGCGAACAAAGAAGGTACCGACTGGTACGACGCGATTACGCGTACCGGTATCCTTCAGCGTCATACTCTTGGCTTTACTGGCTCCACGGAGTCCGCACGCTACTACGTTGGCATGAGTGCACAAGTACAAGAAGGTATTCTGCTTAACAACGATTTCGAGCGCTACACCTTCCGTGCTAACACCGAATTCGACCTAGGCAAGCACATCCGCATTGGCCAAAACCTGCAGATCACGCACCGTAAGACCAACGGTCTGCTCGGTGGCGGTGGCGGCGCTGGTGTTGCTGACGATGAGAACAGCATCCTTGGTGCTTTCCGGATGAACCCCATCATTCCCGTCTACGACGAGTTTGGAGGCTACGCCGGTACGCGCGCTTCGGGTTTCAACAACCCTCGTAACCCCGTTGCCGAACGCGATGGCGTTGCCAATAACAGAGGCTTCAGTAACCGTGTATTCGGTAACGTCTACGTAGAAATTGAGCCCGTTAAGAACCTCGTACTTCGCTCCAGCTTTGGCGGTGGCTTCATCGGTTTCCACAGTAATTTCTACAACCGTCAGACCTACGAAAACTCCGAGAACAACGGTAGTTTCGGTTACGGAGAAAACCAGGGCTACTTCAACGACTGGACCTGGACGAACACCGCTAAGTACAAGAAGTCTATCGGTTCCAACAACTTTGACGTACTGGTCGGCTACGAAGCCATCGAAGGTGGTAACGGACGGACCAGTGGTGCCAGCGGTATCAATCCTTTCAGCCGCGACGTCAACTTCGTCAACCTCTCCACCGTTCAGGCCAACCCGCCCTTCAGTTCTTACGGCGTCCCCGTTAAGTTTGCTTCCGTGTTCGGTCAGTTGAACTACAACTGGAGCGACAAGTACTACTTAAGCGCAACCCTTCGTCGGGATGAGTCTAGCCGCTTTGGTGCCAACCAGCGTAGCGGTACATTCCCTGCCTTCTCCGCCGCCTGGCGAGTAACGGCCGAACCCTTCATGGCTAACCAAAGTTTCTTCACGGACTTGAAAATCCGCGGTGGCTGGGGCGAGATGGGTAACTCCAACAACGTAAACGCCAACAACCGTTTCTCTCTGTTTGCCCAGTCACTGGGATCCTCCAGTTACCCGATCGACGGCAGTAACAGCGCGGTCGATATCGGCTTTTTCCAGAACCGTATCGGTTCTGAGAACGCTCGCTGGGAAACTTCCGTCACCTCCAACATCGGCTTCGATGCTACCATTCTCGGTGGCAAGGTGGATGTGATCATGGACCTGTGGCGTAAGGTAACCAACGACCTGCTCGTTCAACTTCCGCTGCCTGCCGTTAACGGTGCGGCCACCTCACCTTCTACCAACATCGGTAGCATGCTTAACCAGGGTGTTGACTTCGCAGTCATCTACCGTGATAAGATCAGCAGTGACTTCGGCTTCGAGGTAAGCCTAAACGGTGCTTTACTGAAGAACGAGATCACCAAATTCACCGACGACATTGACTTCTTCGAAAGCGGAGGCAGCCGGATTACTGGCTCAATCGTACGTAACCAAGTGGGGCGGTCCCTGTCTTCCTTCTGGGGCTACCAGGTAACCGGGCTTTTCCAGAACGACGCCGAAGTGGCCAGCGCTGCCACCCAGAGCGATGCTGCTCCCGGACGTTTCCGTTTCGAGGACAACAACAGTCGTAACGAAGATGGTGACCTTACGGGCATGCCCGATGGCATCATCGACGAAGCCGACCGTACCTTCCTCGGAAGTGCCGTTCCTGACTTCACCGGTGGTCTGAACATCAGGTTGAACTACAAGAATTTCGACTTCGGTACTTTCCTTTACGCCAGCCTCGGCAACGAGATCTATAACAACTCTAAGTGGTTCACTGATTTCTACGGCACCTTCAAGGGAGCCTCCGTTTCTACCCGTGTACTCAACAGCTGGACGCCGGAGAACCCCAACACTTCCGTGCCGATCTACGAAACCGCTTCTAACTTCAGTACTTCACAGCAGTCCACCAGCTACTACGTAGAGGATGGTTCTTACCTGCGCATGCAGAACATTACACTCGGTTACACCCTCGACGATGATGCCCTCAACGGCATGTTCAACAACCTCCGTGTGGCCGTTTCCGCTACGAACTTATTCACCTTTACCGGATACGAGGGCCTCGACCCTGCCGTTGGTGGATCAGCTGACACCGACTTCGGTGTTGACGTAGGCAACTACCCCGTAACCCGTGGATTCAACTTTAATCTCAGTTTGGACTTTTAACTAAGTATAACTATCAAAACAATAATAATATGAAAGCATTAACTCGCTTTTTCCTGCTACCCCTAGCGTCCCTCCTTATGGCGAGCCTGCTATGGACGTGTAGCGAAGACTTTCTCGAAGTAGCCCCCCGTGGTGCACTCGATGAAACCGTACTCAGTTCGGAAGCCGGTGTCGAAGGTGCCCTCCTGGGTGCCTACGCTAGCCTCGGCGGCCGTGGTAATTACTTCTCCGGTGCTTCTAACTGGGCCAACGGGTCCATCCAAGGCGGTGAAGCCAATAAAGGCACCAACGACGGTGACTTTACTGACATCAACGAACTCGTACAGTACAAGCTGGAAGCAACTTCCCGCATCCCGAACGATCGTTGGGTTGGTATTTACGACGGCATTACCCGTGCCAATTCCGTTCTGAAACTGCTAAGTATTTCTACCGATGTGCAGTTGACCGCCGCCGACCGCGTCCGCATTGAAGGAGAAGCCCGTTTCCTACGTGGACACTACTACTTCCAGCTGAAGATTTCCTACAATCAAGCTCCCTTCCTCGTCGAAGGACTTTCCTTGGAAGAGCAGCAGATGGTTGCTTCCTCCGTCGAAATCTGGGACGAAATCGAAGCTGATTTCCGCTTTGGCTACGATAACCTGCCCGAGACACTTGGTCAGGCCGGTCGTGCCAATAAATGGGCAGCTGGTGCTTACCTAGGTAAGACCTTACTGTACCAGGAAAAATGGGGCGATGCTCGCACCGTTATTCGGAATGTTGTGACCAACGGTCAGACTACCAACGGCCAGCCTTACGGCCTGCTCAATAACTATGCTGACGCGTTCAACGCCGAGTTTGATAACAGCAAAGAATCCGTATTCGCCGTTCAGGCTGCCGCTAACTCCGGCACGACAAACGTCGCCAACCCGGACTTCGTGCTGAACTTCCCGCACAACAACGGGCCCGGCAACTGCTGTGGTTTCTTCCAGCCATCTTTCGACCTGGCCAACTCCTACCGTACCAGCGGTGGCCTGCCCTTGCTCGATAACTCCTACAACAGCACTGCCAACCGGCTAGTGAACGACCAGGGGCTTGGTGGTAATGATCCCTTCACTGCAGACGTAGGTCCCGTTGACCCCCGCCTTGACCACAGTGTAGGTCGCCGCAGTATTCCCTACCTCGGCTTCGGACCTCACCCCGGTGCCCCTTACGTCCGGGATCAGCCCTACGGTGGCCCTTACTCGCCCAAGAAGTTCGTGTACTACGCAAGCCAGGAAGGTTCGCTCTCTGACGGAACCTCCTGGACCAAAGGCTACGCCTCGATGAACTATAACGTCCTCCGTTTCTCCGACGTCCTGCTCATGCTGGCCGAAGCTGAAATTGAGTCGGATAACCTCGATGCCGGTCTTGCCCTGATCAACGAAGTCCGCGAGCGGGCAATCGGTACTAGTAGCTGGATCATGAACGACGACGGTACCCCCGCCGCCAACTACGAGATCTCTACTTACACCTCTTTCGCCAGTAAGGGCGCAGCCCTTCAGGCTCTGTACTTCGAGCGCAAGCTGGAGCTAAGTGGCGAAGGTCACCGTTTCTTTGACCTGCGCCGCTGGGGCATCGCTAAAGCAGAACTTGACCGCATCATTGCGAACGAGCAGCAGTTTCTGCCCATAGCTTACACCGGTGCGACCTTCACGTCTCCCCAGGATCTTTTCTACCCAATTCCACAGGGACAGATTGACCTGCAGGGTCCCGAAATTCTGCCGCAGAACCCCGGTTACTAAACCAGGCTACCTGATGAAACTAGCGGTTAATTAAAGTTACCGTTGGTTGTATTTAAAAGAAGAAAAGCCCCTTGCTAGCATTAGCGAGGGGCTTCTCTTTTTATAGAGGAGAGGGGTTTGCGTTTTGGGTGCCTACTTAATATGGCTGACGTTCGCTGCTACACAAACGCTAATTTGAGTCCCCCTAGCTACGCTTAGTGAGCGGACTGTTTTAAGAACGAGCAGCAGTTTCTGCCCATAGCTTATTCCGGTGCACCTTCACGTCTCCCTAGAATCTTTTCTACCTAATTCCACAGGGACAGATTGATCTGCAGGGTCCCGAAATTTTGCCACAGAATCCCGGTTACTAAACCAAACTGCCTGATAAGACTGACGGTTAATTAAAATTACCGTTGGTTGTATTTTTAAAAAGAAAAGCCCCTCGCTAGCATTAGCGGGGGGCTTTTCTTTTTGTGAAAAAAAACGGTTTGCGCTTTGGGCGCCTAATTAACGTGGCGGATGTTCGCTGCTACAAAAACGCTGATCTTAGTTCCCTCAGCTACGCTTAATGAGCGGACTGCTTTAAGAAGGCCTTATCTCTGAAGCGCAGCGGTGCGAGTCCAATATCTAACCGGTCGAGCGTAGCCGAGGTGGCCCCTTGTGAGGCGGTATAGTTGCTTGTATTAACGACTACAACAACCCAAACCGAGCACGAACAGCAGAGGTAGCCAATAAATAAACCTTCTTTCCATCCCGTACCCGGATCCGTTCCTCGGCAACGCGAGTGGCCGGAGAATTCTTAATCTTCTGGAAAAGCTTAGTATAGTAGACGTAGGCCAGGTAAACACCAAGGCGCGCACTATCGGGCAGCTGCTTAATCCCTTCGTAGGCGAAGTCAAAGTCTTTTTTGATATCGGCTTCGATAGCTTGCTTGGTAGTCTGGTCGAAGCGATTATAATCTACACCGGGAAAATAAACGCGGCCCCGCTCTTCGTAGTCGGACTTGATGTCGCGCAGGAAGTTAATTTTCTGGAAGGCAGAGCCTAGTGCTCGGGCCATTGGCTTCAGGCGTTCGTACTCGGCATCGTCGCCCTTCACGAAGACCTTGAGGCACATCAGACCTACCACTTCAGCAGAACCATATATGTAAGTCTCGTACAGATCATCGTGGTAGGTAGAGAACTCGAGGTCCATCGCCATACTGTCGAGAAAAGGGTCGATGAGGTCGCGGCCGATATTGTACTCGTTAGCGACTTCCTGAAAGGCCTGCAGGACAGGGTTCAGACTGATGCCCTCCTCTATGGCGAGGTAGGTATCGTTGCGGAAGCGGGCCAACAGCTTCGCTTTGTCTTTATCGTGGAAGGTATCGACGATTTCGTCGGCGAAGCGAACGAAGCCGTAGATGCCGTAGATCGGTGCCCGCAGTGCTTTATCGAACACGCGGATACCCAGGCTAAAGCTAGTACTGTAGCGGCGGGTGATGAGGGAGGCGCACTCCCGGCAAACTTCTTTGTAAAGGCTAAGGCTAAGCATGAGTCGATTTGGTCTGATAAGAAGTCAGGTCTTTCTTTCCGGTGATCGCCTGATGAATATCGCGAGCGGCCACTTCCCCGGAAATAATACTGGGAGGCATCCCCGGCCCGGGGGTTGTAAGCTGGCCGGTGTACCACAGGTTGCGCAGTTTTTTACTACGCAGCTTTGGTTTTAAAAATGCTGTCTGCGTCAACGTGTTCGCTAGTCCGTAGGCGTTGCCGCGGAAGGCATTATAGTCTTCCTTGAATTCTTTGTGTGCGAAGCCGCGTTTGTAAACTACGTGAGGCCGGATGTCTATCCCCGTACGTTCGGCGAAGCGATCGCACATCAGGTTCCAGTAATGCTCACGACGGGCTTCGGTATCATCGAGGTCGGGAGCAAGAGGGAGAAGGAAAAATAAATTTTCCTGATTTTCCGGTGCCACGGAGGAATCGGTAACCGAAGGAGCGCAGACGTAGAAGAGCGGATCTTCCGGCCAGGTCGGCTCCTCGTAAATTTCGTGTGCGTGGCGGTCAAAATCGGCGTCGAAGAAGAGAGTGTGGTGGTGGAGGTTAGGGATTTTCCGGTCCAGGCCAACGTAAAAGAGAAGACTGGAAGGTGCCATAGTGCGTTTCTGCCAATAGCTTTCACTGTAGACCCGATCTTTGGGTGCGAGCACTTCCTGTTCGAAATGGTGGTAATCGGCTCCGCAGACGAGGATGTCCGTTTCGTAGACCTTACCATCGGCCGTAGTGACTGACTTAACCTTAGCCTGCTCCGTCAGCACACTTTGCACCTGCGACCCCGCCCATATTTCTACACCTAGCCCTTTGGCTACATTAACCATCCCCTCGATGATTTTATGCATGCCGCCAAGCGGATACCAAGTGCCGAGCGAGAGGTCGGCGTAGTTCATAAGGCTGTAGAGCGCGGGCGTATTTTCGGGCGTTGCGCCGAGAAATAGCACTGGAAATTCTAGTAATTTCCGGAGTTGTGGATGCTTGAAACGCTTACGAACGTAGGTAGACATGTCCGTCAGCATCTGCAACTTCATACTGGCTTTGACGACGCGTAGGTCCGCAAAGTCCATGATCGAGTGGCCGGGCTTCTGCACGAATTCGCCGAGGCCGACGCGATACTTGTACTCCGCTTCTTCGAGGAACTTCGCCAAGGTTGCCGAACTGCCTGGTTCGAGGCGTTCGAAAAGAGCAAAGAGTGCTTTGTCGTTGGCGGGGACGTCCATCAGGTCATCCTTGCCAAAAACGATTTCGTAGCTGGGGTCAAGTCGGATCAGTTCATAATGGTCCTTGACGGAGCTGCCGAAGTCGTTAAAAAAGCGCTCGAACACTTCCGGCATCCAGTACCAACTGGGCCCCATATCGAACTGAAAACCCTCATGGTGGAAGGTACGCGCGCGGCCGCCGAGGCCATCATTCTTTTCTAGAATGCGGACCTGGTAGCCTTCGCGTGCGAGGTAGCAGGCAGCGGATAGGCCGGCAAAACCAGCACCGACTATTGTTACTTGTTGTTTTGGCATGTAACGGCGTAACAGCGTGAAGGGAAAGTGGTTGGGAAGATAGGTAAATTTTATGGTATGTATTGCGGAATGCCTGTGCTTATTTCTTCTCTTCATCTATCCCTTGCTCGTCCTCTTTTTTAGGTTCTTTCTTCTTTTTCGGCTTACCAACATTAAACTTATTCATAGTATTCTGTAGCCCGTGCGCACAAAAACTTAGCGACATTTCAGCGGCAGTTTTGATCGTTTCCACCAGTTTTTTCAGCTCATCGCTCCTCCATTCCGAGAGTACGTAGTCGGCTTGCTGGCCAGGTTGAAAATCGCGGCCGATGCCGAAGCGCAGGCGGGCGTAATTATTGCCACCGGTGAGCTGATCGATGGATTTCAGGCCGTTGTGGCCAGCATCGGAGCCCTTTCCCCGCAGGCGCAGGGCTGCGAATTCGAGGTGGAGGTCGTCGACGATTACGAGCACATTTTCCTTCGGGATATTTTCTTTTTGCATCCAGTAGCGCACCGCCTTCCCGCTCAGGTTCATGAAGGTATCAGGCTTCAGCAGCAGCACTTGCTTACCCCGGTGTTTGATTTTAGCCATCTGGCCGTGGCTGCACGACGACCAGTCTTCGCTCAGGTGCTCCAGCACGCGGAAGCCAATATTATGGCGGGTATTTTCGTACTTGGGGCCTGGGTTACCCAGGCCTACAATGAGGAATTTCATAGCGGGGTCGATTGGTTCGTTAGTCAGTTGACTCGTTGAGTCTTTCGTTGGTTGGTCTTTTGTGGAGAAAAGACGGCGCAGCAATTTCAGCATGAACGCGAAGATAGTTAGGCGGCGCGAACGCGGGTGCAGAGGGAGGTTTAAAGCGTTTAGCTTTTAGCGTTCAGCATTTAGACTGCCGCACGTTACAGGAGTAGTCTAAATACTCATACTTTCCCTTTTTACTACTACTTTTGCGGAAGCCCATATGGAACAACTCAGCAACATAGAACTCTTCAACGTTGGTAGCTTTACTGCGAACATGGCGCAACTTGCCGTAATCGGCTTTTTAGCGGCGGTTCTAATTTTTGTGTACTGGCTGCTTGAGCATAAAATATTTCCCTGGTACTACGGTATGGATTCGACCCTGGAGGTGAATCGTGGGCGGATACGAAAGGCCGTTCGCTTTACAGCCTTTGGCTTTTTCGTGGTCGGTGTTCTCAGAACACTTGAGTTAGATCAGGAGCTTATCAATATCGTTCTCGAAAAACTTTCGCCCGATGAGTTGAAGCGAATTGAAATGGAGAACCCCGGCGCGGCCAATGATGGTTCGGGCTTGCATTTCATCCTTAAGATTAGTACCCTGGTGAAGGTCCTAGTTACCTACATCGTCGCTAATATTCTGGACCTGGTCCTCGGAGAGATCCTCACCCAACGATTTCACCGCATCCGCACCGTGGCCAGAAAGCAAGGTGAAACCGTTGCGGGTAATGAGCCAGATAGAGTACGGTGGCTACGCCCGGTGCTCATCATTCTGGTCATTATGTTCTTCGCAACGGAAACCGGGTTGGCGTTTTACCACCCGTTCACCATACCAACGAATGCGGCAGGTACTACCGGCATCGAACTCACCATCGGCAAGATTATTAAAGCTACATTCGTTTTCCTACTGATGAACCTGGTCCTCAGTTTTTTCACCTCCTTCCTACTGAAAGGCTATTACGACCGTAGCAAAATCGACACCGGTAGCCAGTTTGCCATCAACCGCCTCCTCACCTATTTCGCTTATCTGATTGGCGTACTGCTCGTTATTCAAGAGGCGGGCTTCAACCTAATCGGTATCTGGACGGGCGCTGCGGCGCTGTTGGTCGGTATTGGTATTGGCCTGCAGCAAACGTTCAACGACCTCATCTGCGGCATCATCATCCTCTTCGAACGCTCCGTAAAGGTGGGCGATGTAATTCAGCTAGCGGGCCACGAAGTCGGTACCGTCCGCAAGGTCGGAGCCCGAACCAGCATCGTTGAAACCCGGGACGACATCATCATCTTTGTCCCCAACTCTAAGCTAATCGGCGAGAACGTAACGAACTGGAGCCAGGTGGAGCGCAAGGCTCGTTTTCACGTTAAAGTGGGAGTTGCTTACGGTTCGGACACTGCGCTAGTGAAGGAGATCCTGATCAACGCAGCTAAAGAGCACAGCCGTACACTAGACTCACCACCTCCCTTCGTTCGTTTCCTCGATTTCGGAGACTCCTCACTTGACTTCGACGTTATTTTCTGGACGCGTGACTTTATGCGCATCGAAGATACCAGGAGTGACATCCGGCTGGCCATCGACGCTGCCTTCCGGGCACGAGGCGTGGAAATTCCGTTTCCGCAGCGGGATCTTTGGATTCGGGGAGAATTACCCCCGGTTAGAAAAGTGGAAAGTAAAAAAGAGGCAGAAAAAAATGAAGGCGATAGCCCAACTCCTGATTAGAAGCTACCGCCGTTCGGGCCGAAAATTTCAGATGAACCTTTATTATTCCGCTCATATTTTCATCCGAAATTCACATTCCAACCGCCGGCACTACCTACATCAGAATAATTTTGCCGAACGTTCAATAACCTCCCATGCTAAACCATAAAACCTACGGTACCGGGCCGAACCTCGTAATCCTCCACGGCCTCTTCGGTATGTTGGACAACTGGAGCACCCTGGCCCGCCGCTGGGCGGAGAACTACACCGTTACCCTAGTGGACCTTCGCAACCACGGCCGCAGCTTCCACAGCGACGAAATGAACTACGCCCTGATGGCGGAAGACGTTGCTGCCCTCCTAGAGGAGAAGAGCATCGACGAGTGCTACCTGATGGGCCACAGCATGGGCGGCAAGGTCGCGATGCAAACCGCCCTAACTTACCCTGACCTTGTAAAAAAACTGATCGTGGTAGACATTACGCCACGCCAGTACCGCCCGGGCCACAACGATGTCTTTGCGGCACTGGAAGCTTTTGACCCCGCCGATATTTCTGATCGTAAGGAGGCCGCCCGCCTGATGAACGAGTACATGCCCAACCCTGGCGTCCAGCTCTTCCTGTTGAAGAACCTAGCCCGCAATCCGGAGGGTGGCTATCAGTGGCGGATGAACCTGCCGGCGATCAAAGCCAACTACGAAAAGCTAACTGGGGCCGTTGGCAATTTCGGTGATGCCTACGACGGACCGACACTCTTCATTCGGGGCGGCAATAGCGGCTACGTTCAGGACGATGATGTAGAGCTTATCAACATTCTCTTCCCGCAGGCGAGGGTAGAAACCGTTGATGGAGCCGGGCACTGGGTGCATGCTGAGCGGCCGGAGGCGTTGTTTGAGATCGTGACTAATTTTATTGGAGAGTAGTAGAGAACTGCAGCTATCTTTTCAAATAGTCCCCAAAAAACTACTCCGATCCGATGCGTTTAAACGCTCTTTGCAGTCCAACTTCCTTTGCATCCTGCGTGCGCGCCAAAAAGGAAAATCGCGAATCTTAGCAGATTCCGCAGATCAACACGGATTAAACCACCCGTACATCAGCGTCGATCTGCGTAATCTGCTAAAATCTACGATTATAACTCCCCCTGCATCCTGCGTACACGCAAAAAGCCAACTATCACTCCAAATCCACATCAATCAGGTTATCATCCGAAACCCGGTCGATGAGTTTATTGTAGGGATCGATACCGGCTTTGACCGGAGCCTCGTCGACGTAGACTTCAATGACGTGCTCTCCTGGAGTAAGCCAGCGTTTTTCCAAGTATAGCGGTCGTTTTTCCACCATCCCCTGCTCATTCTTTCCGTCTTCAGCGAAGACGCCAATTTCGATCAGGCTGCGTTCGGTGGGGCGGGCTTTTTCGCTTAGGTCTCCGTTGTAGGTGATCTTGCGGGTATCTAGCTTAAGGATGACTTTGTACTTGCCGTTGGCATCGGGTTTGGTGTTGTACTTGGCCTCCAGCGTGCGGTTTTCGTAGAGGGTAATTTCTTCGAAGCTTTCCTTGAGGAAGTACTGCAGGGAGTCGGGCGTACGGTCCTTTATGAATCCGTACCAGTCGGTCGTGGTAGCGAAGGGTGGTTCTTCCTTAAGACCAAAGCTGTCTATCATTTCCGCAAAACCTGCGTTTAGGTTGGCCTCCCCGATATAATCCTGGAGGGCGTACATGATGAGGCCACCCTTACGGTACCAGACGTAGCTCTGGCTGTCGTTGTCAAGCAGGGTTTTCTCGAACTTGCTTTCACCGGCGCGGGAGCGGAGGTAGTTGTCCAGCTCATACTTCAGGAACTTACCCATCGCGGCATTGCCATACTTCTGGCGGGTCACCATTAGCGAGGCGTACTCAGCCATAGTTTCGGAAATCTGGTTGGCGCCGCGGGTGGCGCTGGGCGCTACCTGATGCCCCCACCACTGGTGAGCGACTTCGTGGGCGGTGACGGTAAAGACGTAGTCGTTGTCGGCGGGATCGGAGAAGTCTCCCACCCAACCAAAGGACTCGGCGTAAGGCACCGTATTCGGGAACGACTGGGCAAAACTGGCGTAGCGGGGGAATTCCAGGATTCTCAGCTGATCGAACTGGAAGGGGCTGAAATTTTCCGAGTAATACTCCAGACTCATCTTGGCCGACTCCATAAAGCGGTCGATGTTGCGGTCGTGCGCTTTGTGGTAGAATATCTGGATTTTGACGTCCTTGCCATTAGAGTTGCGGTAGCTGTCTTCGGCCACTTCGTAGCGGGCGGAAGAGATGTTAAAGAAGTTCTGCATCTTTCCTTCATTGGCATACTCGAAGTAACGGCGGCCGTCTTTTTCGTATTCCTTCATAAGTTTTCCGGGGGCAATGGCGATCTGATCGGGAGCAGTACTGAGGGTCGCCTTGAAGGTTACGAAGTCGGCATCGTCAGTGAAGAGCAGGTTGCTACGGCCAACGGGATCGTCCTGTTCAGGTAGGCTGTACTCCTTGATTTCCAGGCCACGCTTCTTGCGTTCCAGGTCGGAGGAAATACCTCCGCCGGGATAACCGAAGGAAGGAAAGATAGAGTTGTTGAGGAAAGTACCGTTGTAAACAATGGCTTCTTGAGCCCCCTCGTTGGGAAAAGCATCAAAGCCACCTTCAATGATCATCTCCATCGTGGAGATTTCGCCCGGCGCCAAGGGATCGGCGAGGTAATAGATTTCGAAGTCGTTCTCGTCGTCTCGTTTTACCAGTTCAGGTTCTTTACCTCCAATTAGGAAGGTCGTCATCGTTGCAGTCTTCTTTCCGTAGGCGTGATTGATCAGTAAGGTATCAATCGTGGTAGTTCCTTTATTTTTGATGTTATACACCACACGGGCTTTCACCTGCCGTTCTTCGGGGACCAGGTCTACGAAGACCTCCGTATCGATGATCTTTGGCTGCAGATAGCCTTCGTACTTGACGTAGGTCCGTTCGAAAGCCTCCTGCCGGTCGAGACTCGTTTCTTTCGAGGCATAGCTATTCTTCACGCTCACATTGTTGTAGATCGTGAAGCCGGAGAGGGAGAAGACTACGAAGGCAGCGAGGATTCCGAGGGCGGGCTTCATGCCCCAGTCCTGGCCGAAGCGCATGAAACGGCTTTTCCAGGCATCATCCGTTCCGCGGGCAAAGAACAGACCGCCGACGATCAGCAGTGTTGCACCGAAAGCCATCCAGTAGACGTTGAAGGTCGTTACCGCTTTAATGAAGTGGCCGAAGCCGTTCATGTCAGAGACGGTGTAGCCGGGCCGACTTCCGAAGATGAACATATTGTAATCAATCTCCATGATGCTGGGGATGAAGAGCACCGCAGCGTAAACGCCGATGGCAATCACGTGGCCGAGGAATTTCTTGTTCACGAGCACGTGTACGAAGAAGGCTAGTGACATTAAGACGAGGTACTGCGGCCAAGTCAACAAATAGAGATCCGTAAAGTACAGGCCGAAGTCGTAGTTGTAATAACCTTGTATTGTCTGGTTGGCCACGCCCATCACCCAGACCATCGTTACCAGCAAGAAGGTTACGCCCACCATCGTAAGCAGTTTACCGCCGTAGACGGCCCAGTTGGGTACCGGCAGGGCGTCGCTGATCTGGTTAAACTTAACCGTCCGGTCGCGGTGAACGACTTCGCCGGTGTAAAATACCAGGATGATCATCACGAAGAGGATGTAGGTTGCATTCTTCATCTCCAGCATGGCGTAGGTAGTCGGCAAACTTTTGGTTCCGTAGGTGCTGTTTCCAAACCAGCCGTCGAGGAAGAGGAAGAGTAAAGCACCCGAGACGATACCAGCGAAGTAAGGGTCGCGGAGAATAGACTTAAACTCGATCCAGGCCTGCGCGAACATGTGACGGACGTAACTGCCCGTGCCAAAACGCTGCTTTACGAAGGGAATCGCCAGTGCACCTGCGGCCCCGCCCTGATAAACATCGGCCTTAGCAGCCTTTTTCACCTTCTGCTTTCCGCCGCCCAGAAAGCGAGCAAAATCGAAACGGAAGAGGGTGAACAACAATAAGGCCAAAGCCACCAAGGGCCAAATGATGCGGTTGAGCAGTAAATTACCGGTGAGTGACGCATAAAAAATGTTCTGCTCAGGCGGTGTGAGGTACTTTGTCGTTTCCTGGTAAGCCTGAATGCCGAAAGGTTCCAACACCGAAACAAGGTCCTGATTTTCCAGGTCCTGGGAAAGCGTAACGGCCACCAAGTACAGGATAAAAAAGAGGATACTGCCGACGTAGGAAACGAATATCTTACGCGTCAACGCCACCAGGCAAAAGAAGATGGTGCCCGCCAAAATGAGGTTGGGCCAAAGTAACAACAGTGTAGCGTTCACGTAGTCACCAATGCGCAACGGCCCGAAACGCTCGGGTTCTTCCCACCCAAGTACTGGCCCGAGTGAGTACCCGATCATCAAACCAAAAATGATGCCGAGGCTAATGAATAACAGGGTGAGCAAAGACCCCGTGTAGCGGCCCATCAGGTAGCTTTTTTCACTCACCGGGTAGGTAAAATAGTAGTCTTTGACGCCATGTTCGATGTCGCGGTACACCGGCACGCCCATTACCGCTGAAGCGATCAGGATGCCGAACAGGCTCACCGTTCCGAGTAGGGCGGTGACGGTTACGGCGGAGTTCACGAAGGCTTTTTCCGAGCCCGCGTTGGCGCCGTTGGTGGAAAGGACGAAACCTAGGACCAGTAATATGCCGAAGTAGGCCCAGGTGGCGGGGCGTTTGGCGCGGTATTTTAGTTCGAACTTTAGTATTTTCAGGAACATTTGGTGGGTGTTATGTGTGCTTTTTATCAGGTTCCGCTTTGCGGTTCGGTAACG
>JAPKCQ010000342.1 GCA_026421165.1 Lewinella sp.
TTGTGAATGTATTGGTGATTTGGAGTTGGTTGAAATCTAAAGCGGCGGAAATTGATGTTTAGGAACGCCAATTCAATAACTGTCCTGATTGAAGCGCAGTCATCGTGGTGCTGATCGAGTCGATGAAAACCCTCCATAGCCGTAGCTATGTAAGGTTTTCATCGGCGAAGAGCAGGGCCGCGATGACAAGCTGCAAATCGAACAGTTATTGAATTGGCGCTCCTTAGTGTTTTGTATTCGGAGGGTGATTTTGCTTTGACGGGCTCCTGTAGAACTCGCCAGTCGAATTCTTTTTTGCCAAAGCCCCTAAGGGACGTGAAATAAATAAACCATGCTTCTTGCTCGGCGACTTTTGACCGCTGGCTTCGTTAAAAAGCCTCGCCAACACTACGGCGTTGTCTACGTTTTTTGCCTCACCAGCAGTCAAAATTCACCAGTTCAAGAATCGCACTTTAATAATACCCTGTCTCTTAGCGAAAGCTTTGCTGTACTGCATAGACTTTATTTTGAAGAAGAAACATAGCTGAAATAGAAAACAAAAAAGTTCGCCTGTCGAGTTCGGTCAACTAGGGCGAACTTTTTCGCAACGATATGATTAAGGTAGTCGGGCGGTTTATTGATTCGCTGCTAGTTCATGATCTCTTAGAAGGGCTTGAGCGAAAAATAATTCGACTGGCGAGTTAGACAAGCCCGTCGCGCGCCCGACACCAACCTTGACTTAAAATAACTTAACTTCGCATAACACACATACCCACCGTTCAGTATGAGACTTTCCCTAACCCTCTTTGCTCTTTTACTCCTATTTTGCACCTGCGACCGCGCCGGAAAAGCCGTAGTGCCTAACCCGCTACCCACCGCCATAAGCATGAACGGCGAGGCCGACGGTGAACGGAAGGAGACGGCCCGTGAAGCCTGGGAAGAACGACTACACGCCACCGCCCCCGGTACAGACTGGCACAAACTGGAAGCCCGCAACGCCATGGTCCGCCACCAGAAACGCAAGAACGGACCGCGCGAAAAGAGCGTGGAAACCTTTGCCGACGGTCTTATTGTAGGCGAATGGTTCGAGCGGGGCAGCAAGTTTACCGCAGGCTCCGTCCACGAGGTAGCCCAAGACCCGCTGGATCCCAACCGCCTCTTCGTTCTGGCCGACGGTGGCTCCATCTGGGAAATGGACTACGAAAAAGAAGAATGGAAACTGGTGCAGCACGACATCGAATTCGACGCCCGTTACCTCGGCTTCGCCCCCACGCCGGAGGGCCGTAACCTGATTGCTTACGCCGGCCGCCGCCCCATGTACTCCGCCGACGACGGGCAGAGCTGGGAATATGCTACGGTCAGCAACGAAGACGGACCGGTAAACGGCGATGATATTTCCAACGCCTTCAGCGCCACTTTGGCCGCCAGTACGATGCTGACCACGCTCTCGATTAACGGCGGTATCTACAAGGTCTTCCGCTCTACCGACGGCGGCGTGAGCTACGAAGAAGTGAACCAGCCCCCGACGCGGGTCGGCGGCATCGTGCAGCAAATGACCCACCTCCACCACGCCCCCGGCACCGGCCGCACCTTCGTGGTGATGAAGAAAATGTACACCACCCCGCAGGTGAACCTCTACGAAATGAAAGTGGACGGCGACGACTACGTCTATGAATTTGTCGCCAACGAGTCCATCACTACCGAAGACTTTTTCCGCTGCCGGGTAGCCGCTGCGGTGCAGCCGGGCACCGACAGTTTAAGAATCTACCTTCAGGCCGACAACCAACTCTTCCGTAGTAATAACGACGGTGTGGACTGGACGGAATTGCCCGTGCTAGAAACCCGTCCCTGGAGCAACCAGCCGATTTACGTGAGACCCACGAATCCCGACTTCGTCGCCTTCGGCGCCGTAGAACTGTTCGTTAGCTATGACGGCGGCGAAAGCTTCAAACAGCCCAACCGCTGGTATGATTACTACGCCGACATCACGAAGTACGTCCACGCCGACATCATGAACCTGACCGAGATTACGGAAGCCGACGGCACGCCGCGCGTTCTCGTCAGCAGCCACGGCGGCCTGAACAGGCTTGAGGAATCGGACAGCCTCTGGTACAACGTCGCCAACGAAGGCCTCAACGTCTCGCAGTACTACGACGTGCGTACCAACCCGGAAGAGCCAACGATGATTTTTGCGGGGTCACAGGATCAGGGAGTGCAATTTTTTGAACAAAGTGAGGCTGGAGACCGGGAGATTCTCGGCGGTTATCAGCACATCAGCGGAGACTACGGTCACCTCGAATTTGGCGACGATGGGCAGGTAATCTTCTGTCATTACCCCTTCGGAACGACTTATGCCTTTTACAACCTGCTGAACGGTACGGACCAGTGGTCGAGTTTCGAGATCGAAAGTGAAGATGAGTTTCTTTGGATTGCGCCCTCGATGGCGCCCCCTGGAGCGGGTACGAAATTTTACGTCGGAGGAGGTAGTGCCATTGACGATGAGCCGGGTTCTTACCTGATCGAAGTAACGATGGACCGCAACATCCTCGGCGGAACCTACGGCGAGTTGGTGGGCGAGAACAAACCTTACGATTTTCTGGAATCAGCGGCCGGAAACATCTCCGCCATGAACTATTCTCCGTTAAATCCGGATCGCTTTTACGTCGCTACCGAACGCGGCCGCTTCTTCGCCTCCAACGACCGGGGTGATACCTGGGCGGAGACCCTCAACTTTTTGCCCGAAGGCTGGTACCTCTACGGTCAGGCAATCCATGCTTCCCGCACGGAGCCGGAGACCGTCTGGCTGGCGGGCTCTGGCTACAATAACCCCGCCGTCTGGCGCTCCACCGATGGCGGCGAAAACTTCGAACCCCTCAGTGATGGCCTACCGCCGACAACGGTGATCGGCCTGGCGAGCAACCAGGCGGAGACCCTGCTCTTCGCCGCCACCGAGGCCGGCCCCTTCGTGTACGTCATGGCTGATGAGCGTTGGTATGATCTCTCCGGCCAGTTCGCCCCAACCCAACGCTACACCTCCGTGGAATTTATCGACGAGGAGAATCTAGCCCGCTTCGGTACCTACGGCCGGGGGATCTGGGATTTCCAGGTGGAGAAAGCCGTCTCTGCCCGCGCGCCGTTTGCTGGGGAGGAACTGTTGAAGATTTACCCAAACCCAGCTTCGAGGAATACTACCGTGGAGGGGAAGGCTGCGGCTTACCGTATTTATGATGTTACTGGCCGGGAGCTGAGCCGGATAAAAAGTACCGGGGCGCGGACGCAGGTGCCATTGGACGGTTTAAAGGCTGGTCTCTACTTCGTGCAGGGCTTGAATACTGGTGGCCGGGCTGTTGGCTTGGGGCAGCGGTTGGTGGTGGAGTGATCGTAGAACAACCGTACACCTAAAACCAACCTCAACACGTTACGTTTAGACAAGAATAAATACAGCCCCAAACGAATGACTTTACGCAAACTATCACTGCTTCTAATCCTACTCATCTGCACCTTCGGCAGCACATTGAAGGCCAGTACGATCCTCATCCCGATGGACGACAAGCAGACCGACCACTTAAAAGCCTACGGTATATGCTACTGGGTTCTCGACAACCAGATCGACGCTTGGTGGTTGCTCAACTACCGGGGTGGAAGCTTCGCCTTCCAGCACAGCCGCGCCTTCGAACGGGAGTGCCTGACCCGCGGCGTGAAGTACGAGGTAATTCCCGACGCGAAATTCAACTCCATCCTGGCCGACATCTCCAATCCGGAGAAAAATATGGACGCGATGAAGCTGGAGAAAGCACCCAAAATAGCGGTTTATACGCCAGAGTTTAACTTTCGCGAAGGGACCAAGGTGCAACCCTGGGACGACGCGGTAACACTCGTACTTGCCTACGCCGAAATCCCTTACGAAACCGTCTACGACAACGAAGTACTCGGCGATAGACTGGCCGAATACGACTGGCTACACCTTCACCACGAAGATTTTACCGGCCAGTTCGGCCGTTTCTACCGCAGCTTCCATACGGCTGATTGGTACCGCCGTCAGGTAGCCTACCAGGAAAAACTGGCCGCGGAGAATGACTTCGAGAAAGTAAGCCAGCTTAAACTCGCGGTGGTGAAAAAGGTCCGCGAATTTGTAGGCGGCGGTGGCTTTATGTTCGCCATGTGCTCAGCAACGGACAGTTACGACATCGCCCTCGCAGCCGACGGCGTCGATATCTGCGCCCAGTACTACGACGGTGATCCAATCGACCCGGATGCACAGAGTAAGCTGGACTTTAGCAAGACTTTCGTTTTCGAAAACTTCAAGCTGCAGCGCAATGCGCTCGAATACGAATTCAGTAGCATTGACCACAACCCCCGCTCCATACGGCAGAAGGAAGACTACTTTAGCCTCTTTGAATTCAGCGCCAAGTGGGATCCCGTCCCGACGATGCTGACACAGAACCATACCCGTTCGGTAAAGGGCTTCATGGGCCAGACGACGGCCTTCCGGAAGGAGCACATCAAATCTAGCGCCCTCATTCTTGGCGAAAACAAAGCAGGAGACGAAGCGCGCTACCTACACGGTAACTTCGGCGAGGGCTTCTTCAGCTTCTACGCTGGCCACGACCCTGCTGATTACCGCCACCTGGTGAACGATCCGGAAACGGACTTGAGCCTGCATCCCAACAGCCCCGGCTACCGGTTGATTTTGAATAATATTTTGTTTCCTGCGGCTAAGAAGAAGAAGCGGAAGACTTAGACGCT
>JAPKCQ010000343.1 GCA_026421165.1 Lewinella sp.
CCTTTGTCAACGGGTAGAGGATAATTAGTCTACCAACTCCCGATAAATCCCGTTGCTTCGCGCCGCTAAAACTCACCCTAAAAGAGCTCGACCGAGACTATGCCTTTCTCGACTTGAGCCGAATAGCATTACCAATCACCACCACATCAGAGAAGGCCATAAACAGAGCGGCCCACATCGGATTAAGGAAGCCCATAGCGGCCAGTGGAATAGCAACAATGTTGTAGCTGAAGGCCCAGAAAAGCGATTCCTTGATCGTCCGCAGGGTGAGAACGGCTACTTTACGCCCTTCGGTAAGCAGGCTCAAGTCGTCGCGTAGGAGGACGATCTGGGCGGCGTCGAGGGCTGCGGCGGAGCCTCCGCCGAGAGAGATACCGATATCGGCGCGGGAGAGGGCGGCGGCGTCGTTGATGCCGTCGCCGACCATGGCGGTCGGTTTTTCGGCGGAGAGAGTAGCGATGCGGTCTAGTTTCTGAGCAGGGAGTTGTTCGGAATACACTGCTTTTATCCCCAGTTCTTTAGCGACGGCTTCGGCTTTTGCGCGCCGGTCTCCGGTCAATAGGGTGGTTTCTATGCCAGCTTCCTCCAAACTTTGCACCAGCGTTCGCGCCCCTTTTCGTAAGTCATCAGCCAGTGATAAACTAGCCAGGTATTCATTGTTTTTGAGCAGTACAACGTCGGCATTTTCCGGTACTTCAAGGCCTTCGGGCAGCTGGCGTGCAGCGCCCAGGTAGTAGTGATTGCCCTCATTATCATTGCCGTTCAGGCCCAGGCCTGGCGTTTCGGAAACAGTAAGGGGCTCGGCAGCAGGTGCCAAGGAAGTCGTTTTCAAAAAGGCCGTGATCGAGGCCGCGATCGGGTGACTGGAGTACTGCTCCATATCGTAAATAATCCGACGGACTTCCCCCTCATTTGCTCCCTCAGCGACGGTAAAATCACCCACCCGAAGCTCACCTGTAGTCAGCGTACCGGTCTTATCAAAAACCATCCGCTCGATGCCCGCAAAGCGCTCCACTGTGCTTCCGCCCCGGACCAGCACACCCAGCCGGGCCAGGCGGCCGACCCCAACCATAACGGCCGTCGGCGTAGCCAAACCCATTGCGCATGGGCACGAAATCAACAGCACAGCAATTGCGTTCATCAATGCTTTAGTGACCGTAAAAAAACCACCGCCCCAGCCGACGAGAAAGGTCAATAAGGCAATAACCAACACAACGGGAACGAATATGGCGCTTACTCTATCGGCCAACCGCTGCAGGTCCGGCTTATCCGCCTGGGCCGACTTTACCAGGTCAATAATCTTTGCTAAAGTACCGTCTTTATATCCTGCCGTTACGGCGTAGGTCACCTGCCCGGAAACAATGATACTACCGCCAAGAACACCATCACCAACGCTCTTTTCCACCGGCAAACTCTCTCCGGTAAGCATGGCTTCATTGACGGTGACGGTACCTTCCAGAACCTCTCCGTCCAGCGGTACTTTATCACCGGTATTGACCCGGAGCTTATTGCCGACACTCACTTGTTCCACCGGCATACTCACCACTACCCCGCTCTCCGTCACCCGCTGAGCGTTTTCTTCCTGAAGGTCCGAAAGTGCCCCGATGGCCGTAGTCGTTCGCTCCACCGCCTGCGCTTCGAGCCAGTTACCGATGAGGACAAGCGTAATGATCGTCGCCGCCGTTTCAAAGAAATAGTAGTCGGGGTCCTGCCAGACAAGGCCGACAATACTGTAAACGAAAGCCGCCGTTGCGCCGATAAAAATCAGCACGTCCATATTAAGCATCCGCTCCCGCAGGCCCGCGAAGGCAGACTTACCGAAATAGAGACCGCCGACCGCGTAGACCGGGCCAGCAAAAGTGAGCTGCACCCAACCGTTGTGCATCAGCCCGATGCCGATGCCGAAGACCATCAGTAGGTGCGCAATCAGCAAAGGGGCGGTAAGTACGGCGCAGAAGATGAGGCGCCGCCGCGCCTTGTCCTCATGTTCGTGTGCATAGTTTTGACCTTCCTCGCCGTGCTCGTCTTGCTCCACTACGGTGAAGCCAAGCCGTTTGATTCCAGCACGTACACCGTCGAGGTCCAGCGCCTCGTCGTCCTGCCGAAAACGGACCTCCTTGGTCTGAAAATTCACCAACACGTCTGTGAGTCCTTTACGCTCTAAAAATCGATGAATAGACATGGCGCAATTATTGCAGTCCATGCCGTCTACCCGCATTTCGATGATTTCCCTTTGCTTATTCACGAACTTAAGTGATTTATTCGGTTTATTAGGGAACACGGTAGTTCCGTGATTAGTTAACCAACCATTACGGTCAGGAGGTTGCTTAGCCTCAACAGTAACAAACCTACTGTTTGGCTATACGACTTGCTTGACTATTCGACTTAAACAATCCACTATGCGCTACTACAGCCTCCTTTCTTTATTCACCCTCGCGCTGCTACTTTCCGCCTGTGGTGGCGACGCAGCCGAAGCCGTCAATGACGCCGACGAAGCCATGGCCTCCGAAAAAGTGATGGACGTCACCCTCGAGCCAATGCCCGTCACCCAAGGGTTTCCAGATGCGGCCATTTCCGACTGGGCGTACGAAGGCAGCAAGTTCAATTACACCACCTCCGGCTACGAATTCGCAGTGCCTACCCCCGACGCCGACGCCATCATGTGCGCCAACTCCGGCAAGGGCCAGCATATTCACCTGATCGTCAATGACGATCCTTATATCGCCAAGTACGAGCCCACGTTTGAGCAGGCTCTTCCGGACGGCGACCATCACATTCTGACCTTTCTCAGTCGCTCCTACCACGAGTCCATCAAAACTCCGGCGGCCCACCGTGCTGTGATGGCGAACGTTAAGGACGGTGCCTTTACCAAGTCAACGCCCATTACCAATCCGATGCTCTTCTATAGCCGTCCCAAAGGCACTTACACCGGTAAAAAAGCCACCGAGAACGTAATGCTTGATTTCTACCCTGTCAACGCCGACCTCGGTGCGGGTGAGTACCAGATAAAAGCTGTAATAAATGGCCAGGAAGAATTCATGATCGACGACTGGAAGCCCTACTTCCTCAAGCATCTCCCCATGGGCGAAAACACCGTGGAGCTTACCCTGATGAAGGATGGTGAGAAGGTAGATACGCCGCTTAATCCGGTTACCCGGACGTTTACACTCGCCGAAGCACCAACTGAGTAGCGGAATTGGCGAGTCACCGAGTTGCTGCCGCTGGTACCTCTCACTTCGCTTTGCTCATTCGCCTTCGGCGGGCAAGCATAGCACCGCGAGCGGTACTTACGGCAGCGACTCAATAACTCACTACGATGGTACCCGCCAACCGGTCATGCAGAGCCCGCCGCGTAGGATCAGACATCACCCACATTATCGAAAATAGCGGTAGGTAGTTGACCATGGCGATAAGTATGTTCTCTCCCAGGGGATGCTCACGCCCAAATTCGATGTAGGCTGGCCAGGAGTCAATCTCCATGAATCCCTCCGCCTGAAAGTGACGGATAATGACGAATACGGTAGCGTAAAACACTGCCGCCCACGGTACAAATCGCAAAAGGCTTTGGTTCCAGGAGATGGGACCGAAGCCTTTTTGGGTTACTACCTGAATCTTCATCCATTTCTTACCTAACGTATGACCGTACAAAGCCTCCATGATGGGTTTGTACGCAGCTTCCCCTAGCATCATCATGATAGCAAAGGGGAGTGATTTCATGTCTATTATGGAATAGAGCAGGCCTATGGTTAGAGGTAAGAGTACGGCCCGGTCCAGCAGCCAGGCGATGAAGCGGCGTTGAAGTTTCGCGGGCTGAGGGCTACCAGATTCGGGCTTAGTTTGTTGAGTTTCTTGCACGAGAGCAAAGATAACCGGTTGGGAGTAGTCTCAGGGAGTTACGCCCGCCTGATGTTCCGCAAGATGATCCAAATACAAGATACCCTTTAGGTGGTCCACTTCGTGCTGAAAGATCACCGCCGTGAAGTCGGCTATTTTCTCCTGGTGGTGGGTGCCGTCCATTTTGTCGTATTCCAGTACGATCCATTTTGAGCGAATACAGTTGCCACGCCGGTTGGGGATAGATAGGCAACCTTCCCGAGACCGCTGTATTTCCTCAGAATATTCTACAATTTCCGGATTCAGGTACACCTCGAAGGGTAAATCCTCGGCTTCCTTATCTAGCCGCTGCACCCAGATTATATTTTTGAGTATCCCTACCTGTGGAGCAGCGATTCCCAGCCCCAGAGACATGCTGTCGCGAACCGTAGCGTAAAGCCGGTCAACGAACAGACGGAGTAAGGGGTCGGTCGGGTCCACTTTAACGTCTTTGCTTGCCGTTCGGAGCAACATGGAGTCGGAGGTGCTGGTAATCTTGAAAACACGCATTGGCGTCGCCGAGTCTCCGTTCTCAATCATTACCGATTGCTCCGACGTAAAGCCCGCTGGCGACACCGGTTCACAGCCAAGCACACTCAGCAGGGCGAGTCCGATGAATAGCGGCAAAATAAATTTCATAATTATAATATTTTGTGAGTTCACGATTTTGAGCCTGGCCGCATTTTACTATACTGCTGTCGAGCACATGAGGTAAAAACGTAATGGCAAACGTGGCCCAGTACGGGCGACCGCGAGAGATCGCCCCTACTGGCCTCGCTTGAGAAAGGCCGCGCTCGCTTCGCGAGCACAAAATCACCTCATCTGACCGACGGTAGTACAGAAGCTC
>JAPKCQ010000057.1 GCA_026421165.1 Lewinella sp.
TCGTGGCGGCGGCGGCGGTGGCGGCGGTTACGACCGTGGCGGCGGCGGCGGCGGCGGTGGTCGTGGCGGCAGCGGCGGCGGTGGCGGCTTCGATCGCGGCGATCGCGGCGGACGCGGTGGCGGCTTCGACCGTGACGGCGGCGGCGGCGGCGGCGGTGGTCGTTACGATCGCGGAAACCGCGGCGGTGGCGGCGGCGGCGGCGGTTACGACCGTGGTGGCGACGACGAGCAGTACTAGCCCCCCCGTTCAACTCAAAGTAAAAAGCATCCATCAGCTACGGCTGGTGGGTGCTTTTTTTATTCCGCAGCTATGCACAACAAATTACGCCACATCACCTAGTGGACTGATTCAGAAGTTTGTTGTGTTAAGTCGAAGAGATCGTGGTACTGGTTCAACTTTAAATTGACGAGCATAGCCGTAGTTACGTGAAGGCGATTTAAAGTTGAACCAGGGCCAGGAGATCGAGGCTTAGGCATAACGAAACTTCTGAATCAATCCATTAGTACAGTATAATCGCAGCCTTCATCCAGAGTGTGCACCCGTTTTTTCGTTAACTTTACCCTACCCTGCCACCCCAAGCTGGGAAGAGCAGGGCTTTGTTTTTACTCGATTAAAAAGTAGTGTACGTGCAAATTTCATTCCAACGAGCATCCATGCTCGTAGCCATTCTATTTTTCACATTTGGCTTGAATGCCCAACTTATCACCACGGTACCAGCAGCTCCGACTGATGATCAGGCCGCTACCATCACTTTTGACGCGACTCAAGGCACCGGCGGGCTGGCGAATTGCAATTGCGACATCTACCTCCATACCGGCGTCATCACCAACAATAGCCTTAACCTTGGAGACTGGAAATTCGTACAGACGGAATGGGGCGTTGCAAATGCAGACTGGAAGCTTAGCCCGGTAGCCGGAGAGCCCAACAAATACACCTATACCTTCAGCCCCAACGTGCGGTCTTACTACAGTGTGCCATCGGCAACTGAGATTCAGAAACTCGCAATAGTATTCAGAAATGCAGACGGCACGCTAGAAGGCAAAGCCACCGGCGGCGCAGACATCTACGTCGATGTATCCGCTGGAGGAGGGGCACTCAGCCTCAACCTCGTAGGCGATCCCGGCGGCAGCTCTTACCCACTCGGCAAGCCTCTCCCCATCACCGTTGGAACCACGACGGAGGCGACCATCGAAGTCTTTGATAACGATAACCTCGTGTACTCATTAATCGGCACCGAATTGAGCGAGAACCTAACCTTTCTTACCAGTGGGCCCCATCTAGTCCGTGCAGTAGCTACCGCAAACGGAATCGAAGTAGCAGAAGAGTTTACCATTGAAGCTAAACTCGAAGCATTATTCACGGCTCCCGACCAGGAGGTTGTTGAAGCTACGGCAGACGCTATAATCACCCTCACCGGCACTTCCTACATCGCTTCGGAGCTTAGTATTTCCGACGGGAGCCAGGTCGTTTTTGCTGGCCCCGGATCTAGCTTTAATACGGACGTTACCCTGCCAGCCAGCGCAGTAACGACCTACACCCTCACCAGCACACTCAATGGCGAGACGGCGACCGACAACGTGACCTTCATTACCGGCCCACCGGAAGTAGCCGACCCGCCAGCGGGCTTCCGCCCCGGAGCGGTAGATATGGACAACGGCGACGTTCTCCTCCAGCTACGGGCTCCGGGTAAAATCGATGTGTTTGTGCTCGGCAACTTCAACGACTGGTCCGCAACGGCGGAAGGGCGCATGCAAAAATCAATCGACGGAGAAACGTTCTGGCTAATGGTTCCGGCAGCAGACATCGACGGAGACCTGATCTACCACTATTTGATTGACGGAAATATCCGTCAGCCCGACCCCTACTCTGCCCTCGTGCTCGACCCAAACAACGATCGCTTCATTAGTAACCAGACTTTCAGTGGCATTCCGCCCTACCCTGCTCGCGCCGCAGGCATACTTACCTGGCACCGGCGCAACGTCGCCCCCTTCAACTGGCAGACCGCAGCAGATTATGACCGCCCGGACCCGAAAAAAATGGTCGTTTACGAGCTACTTCTGCGTGATTTTCTGGCCGATCACAGCTTCAAATCCCTTACCGATACACTGAGCTACCTGGAGCGGCTGGGCGTGAACGCTATCGAGCTGATGCCCGTGAGCGAGTTTGAAAACAACAACAGCTGGGGCTACAACGTGAGCTTTCACATGGCGCTCGATAAGTACTACGGCAGCCCCGAAGACCTAAAGGCTTTTGTGGACGCCTGCCACGCCCGCGGCATGGCCGTGATTCTGGACGTGGTGTACAACCACGCCTTCGGCCAAAGCGCCCTGGCACGAATGTGGTGGAACGAAACTGCCTTCCGACCCACCGTCAACAACCCTTACCTCAACCCCGTCCCACGCCACCCATTCAACGTCGGCTACGACATGAACCACGAGAGTCCACTAACGAAGGAATACGTAAAAGAGACCACCAAATACTGGCAGGAAGAATTTCGTGTAGATGGCTTCCGTTTCGACCTAAGTAAGGGTTTTACGCAGCTATTTTCCGGAAGTGATGTCAACTTCTGGAACCAGTACGATGCCAGCCGGGTAGCCATCATCAAAGACTACGCTGACCACCTCTGGAGCGTCGACGACGAAACCTACGTGATCATGGAGCACCTCGCCGTGAGCGCCGAGGAAAACGAACTGGCCAACTACGGCAACGGCATGTTCTTTTGGTCGGGCTTCAATCCCCACGATCAGTTTGCGGAAGCTTCCATGGGTTACCCCAGCAACCTCCGCGAGGTACTGCCCGCCAACCGCGGCTTCACCGTCAACAATATGGTCGCCTACATGGAGAGCCACGATGAAGAACGGCTGCAGTACAAAAACGAAGCATTCGGTAATGGGTCCGGAGGCTACAGTATCCGCAACGAAAATACAGGCCTGAATCGCCTCAAGCTTTCAAGTGCTTTTTTCTACACCGTTCCGGGGCCGAAGATGCTCTGGCAGTTCGGAGAGCTTGGCTACGATTTCCCCATCAATTACTGTGGCGACGGTAGTATTCAGGAGAACTGTCGTGTTGACCCCAAGCCCATTCGGTGGGATTACCGCAATGATTTTGACCGAGCGGAAGTCTACAACATAACCGCCGAATTCCTGTACCTGCGTAATAATTTTGATTTCTTCCACCGTGAAGTCACCAAGCAACAGCTGGGTGGCTTTGTGAAAATTCTGAACCTGAGCGGCAGCGACGGTAAGGTCGCGGTGGTCGGCAACTTCGGAGTCACACAGCGCAGCGCCACCGGCGTCTTTCCCACCACCGGCGACTGGTACGATTACTTCAGCGGAGAGACGCTCCCCATCAGTAACCTCAACACCAGCATTGCCCTGGCGCCGGGAGAGTTCCGTTTGTTCATCGATCGGCCCATCGAGCGCATGGGTGGCCGGCTACCTACCGGCCTGAACGACCGGGAGGTTGCGCGGCTCGGCCTCAGCGTCAGTCCCAACCCCAGCACGGGAGCAGTACGGGTAGACTTCCAACTCAAATCCGCTTCCGAGGTTACCATTGATTTGATGGACGTTACCGGGCGCGTACTCCAGCGCATGTTTAGCGGACGGCTCGGCAGCGGGATGCAAAGTGTAGCTGTTGAGGCAGGGCGGGTTCCGGCCGGGCTCTACTTCCTACGGCTTAGTGATGGAGCGGGGACTGGTGTTCAAGCGGTTGTGATTCGGTAGAAGACAAGGCCTTGTACTTCCGTACAAGTAGCCATCCGGTGTTAAATTCTCTTACCGCCCAGTACAAATAGGTTAAACCAACCTTAAATTACAAAACAAGGTGCAGCCTAACGAAGAAAGTATCAGACCTTAAGGATAAAGAAAAGCCCTTTACCATGAAATTCCTGTACGTAATTATCTTGAGCACCATCTTCCTTGCCTCCGGTTGCGGTATCGACAGTAAGCTCGACCGCCGCGAAGACCGGCTGCTCGGCACCTGGGAAATCGAAAAAGCCACCTTCGACGAAGACGGCGCGCTCTTCAACAATAATGTAACCAACGACTTCCGCGGCGACCGCATCACTTTCTTCCGCAACGGGCAGCTCGAATACCTTACCGGAGATGGCCGCTTCTTCGTCGGCACCTGGTTCATTGATGCCCTGCGCGACCTCGACGACGACCTGGAGTTTACCCTCGACGCCGACTTCTTCGACCCCGGTGGCTTCCTAGCCTTCCGCTGGCTCGGCACCATCGACCGGCTGACCAACAATAATTTCAACATCAATATCTCAGAAGTAGACGGGACTTTGCGTTTGAAGTGGGATAAATTGTAGCCTTAAACGGAAAAAGAAAGTGCCTCCGAGCTAAGCTCGGAGGCACTTTCTTTTTCCGTAATAAATATAAATTTTCTTCGCAGAAAGCTTACGTCCTGAAACAGTTAGGCTCGACCAAGACTACATCACTACAAAAGAACGAACCTCCGCCTGACCGCCAGAAACCACCCGCAGGAAGTACGTGCCAGCAGGAAGTACGCCAATGTTTAGCGAAGCCGTCCGCCCGGAAGTACCAGCAGCAGCGCGATCCAGTAGCTTGCGGCCATCAGTACTAAACACCGTAAAGGTGGTAGCTGTCGTCAGCGGCTCAGCAAAGTCAAGCTGTAGTGTCTGTGATTTACCAACGGGGTTGGGATAGAGCGAGATTAGGCTATTCCGGCCACACTCCGTTTTCGCGGCAAGCAGGCTGGAGTAAGCGTAGGTTCCGTCGAGGTCCACCATCTTAAGGCGGTAATAAGCCTGCCCTTTTGCAGATTCATCCGTCAGGGTATAGTCCCGGCGGCCACTTTCTACGCGGCTTAAGGTCGTGAAATATCTTCCATCGGCACTCTTCTCCACTTCGTAGTGGCTGAAGTTTTCTTCTTCGGCGACGGACCAGCTAAGCGCGTAGCTGCATTCTTTCGCAGTTCCGCTGAAGCCGATCAACTCCACGGGCAATGCAGTAGCATTCGCCTCACGACCATCGATTTCCGTAGCACCCGTGTTGTTGGGGTCTAGCCAGTCCCTTAGGCGTGAAGAAGAGGTGCCTCCGCCTTCCCAGCTAGCGTTTATTGATCCGTAGTTGTCGTAGGCGTTATTGCCGCAGGCAGCAGCGCCACCATACAACTGGCCCCGAATACGGCTAAAACGGTCGAATAACGGCGAGCCCGACGAGCCCGGCTCGGTCGTTCCGATGTCCCAATCGGTAACGTTGATGTAGGAGCCGTTGGGGTTTGCAGCAGGAGAGAGTCCGTTCGCATAGTACGTTGGCTGAAACGTAAAGCTGATGCGCTTCTCGTCCGTATTCGGGTGGTGGATGCCAATGATGGTATCGGCCGGCAGGGTACGTATACGGTCCCACCCGGCCAAAAAGGCGTTAGCAGCAGGGTTTATGGGGTCGTCTAATTCCAGCAGCGTCATGTCACTGCCATCGCTCTCAGCACGAAGTACCGCTCCGGTGTTAAAGGTGCCGAATGATCCGTTGCCGCTTTGGCCACTGGCGGTAGAGTTAGGCTGGCGGCAGGTGCTGTTGTCGTAGTTGTAAAAAACAACTAGAGAGGGAGCGTTCCCGCTACGAATCTCACAATGGTAAGCGGTCAAAAGGTAAGGTTTACCATCTTGCTGAGTGTTGCTGACGAGGGCCCCACTACAGTTCCTGTTACCGTTGACGTTCACCGTGATGGTGGCACGGATAATGTCGCGGTACTTATCCACGATCTCCCAACCATCGGCCGCTCCGCAAACGACATCCAGGTTGCAGGAGCCGGATTTCTCCAGGGAGTTACCGAAGCCTTCAAAATCATGGTTGACGTGGGTGAGCCAGAGGCGAAGATTAGTCCGTTCGGCAGCGGGCAGGCTTACTTCGACGATGAGTTCATCGCCGGGAAAGACGGGCGTCCATAGTTCGTTATGGGTTTCATTGTCGGCGGGAGTGAAAGGGCCGAGCACCTCCCAGTTGTCTTCTTTACCCGTGTGTAGGTACAGTTCTCCTCCGGCGGGCATCCAGTATTCAGTGAAACCGAGGTTGATGGAAAGGGCGTTGGGGCTAGAAACCCGGAGGCGCCAGGTGGTGGTGCCGTCGGCATTATCCGTCCAGGTACCCTCGGTCGTCGGCCGCACGTTTACCTTGCGTGTCTGGGCGAAGTAAGGTGCACGACCTGGTTCCCTTAGAGCACGTTCTTCGTCCAGCAGAAGAGCGTTATCCAGCGCCGGAAGGGCCAAAGTAGGAACGGAAGAAGGACGAAGAATCGGTTGTGGCTGTGCAAAAATCGTAGTGACCAGAAGACTACAGAGTAGCGTGAGAAAGACGGGTAATGAACGCATGTTATGAACTTGAATCGGTGTGTGAAAATAAGAGCCTTATAAATACCGAGGCAAGGTAATTATTATCCTGCGTATGCGGTTCAAGACATTTAGCGGCGTGTACAACAAATTGCACGTTGGTCTGCACCAGCCGATGGTAAGACCACCGTTGATGGTGGAATGGTAACTACTTACGGACATATTAACTCAGTCAGGTACAGCACCTGCTTTCCGCTCCACCCACCAAATCTGTCCCGCTACGAACACATTCTGCGCCAGAATATAAATCATCGGCCCCAGCACGATAAGTGGGTTGAGGTATTCCAGGGCGATCCAGATGGCAAGCATGGTATTTTTGCGGCCCAATGCGAGGCTGCCCTCCAGGGTGTGCCCCTTCGGAGCGATGAAGCTTCCGACCAGAAACTTCGTAAGCATGAGCAAGGTGATGGCCCCGGCAGTAAGCCAAATGAAAGACCAGGGCGTACTGCTTTCGTACTGCAGGTAATGGGAGAGGCTGCCCGCCGCCACGGCGACGTTGATCAGAAAAAGGACGAAGACGTAGGGGTTAATGGCGCGGAACACCGCGGCTAGCTTTCCGTCAATCTTCCGCACCACCTGCGCGAGTAACATGGGAATAATCACGATGCTACCAATGGTATAAACCAGCGTACCCAGGCTAGCCAACGACAGCTCAATGCCCAGCAACCACGTAAGCATCACTGGTACAACCAGCGTGAAGACCATAGAAGTAACAATGATCGCCCCAACCATATAAGCGGCGCTGCGCTTCATCAGTTCCGCCAGCACAGGAGTAATTACCGCCGTAGGGGCCAGCCCCACCAGCAGTAAGGTAAGCGCCAGGTTTTCGTCGTACCAATAGCTGAGGTAATAAACACTAAGGCCGAAAAGCGGCAGCAGGGCCGCCGCCACGAGTTGTTGCCAGGCGAAGACGTTGCGGTCGAGCTTGATGTTAAGGAAAGAGAAAAACAGCAGCGTCATCAGGAACGGGCGGAGCACGAAGGTAAAACTACCCAATTGGGGTAATAAAAGACCAACGCCCAGCGCCAGAAGGATGAGAACAGATTTTAACATGCGGTAAAGGTATGATGACAGCGGTCAGCCACTGCCCTTTAACAGCCCCTTCTTTGCACCTGCGGCAGCGCCAGATAAGTCAAGCAATCACATCGTCAAGTAGTCGCTATCGCGCGAACGAAGTGAGCATTCTCAAATGACTATTTGACGATTTGACTACATGACTACTTGACTGTTAACTACCTTCGCACCATGAGCCAAAATAAGACCATCCTCTCCGGCATTCAGCCAACGGGCAAACTCCACTTCGGACGCTATTTTGGTGCCGTTGAAAACTGGATTCGTTTGCAGCAGGACTATAATTGCTACTTTATGGTGGCCAATTACCACGCCATGTCGATGCCCTTTACGGCTAAGAAGATGGCAGAACAGAGCTGGGATGTTTGCTTCAACCTCCTGGCTTGCGGAATTAAACCCGAAAACCTGTTCGTACAGAGCCTCATCCCGGAACACACCGAACTGGCCTGGATACTGAACTGCTTCACCAGCTACGGGCAGCTCTCGCGCATGACCCAGTTTAAGGACAAAAGCGCCCAGAATGCTGAAGGCGGCGAAGGCTTCATCTCCGCCGGCCTCTTTACCTACCCCGCCCTCCAGGCGGCTGACATCCTTATTTATAAAGCTGATCTCGTGCCCGTAGGCAAAGACCAGGAGCAGCACCTTGAGCTTACCCGTAACATCGCTCAGCGTTTCAATAACTTTGCTGAAAAAGAATTCTTCCCCATCCCCGAGGCACTTTACACCAAGGTGCCGAAGGTGATGAGTACGGCCGACCCCGACCGCAAAATGAGCGCCAGCCTCGGCGACAAGCACAACATCGACGTGTTTGCCGACGAAAAGCGCATCCGTAAGCAGGTAGGTAGCGCAGTTACGGATAGTGGCGCGGACGCAGGTGCAATGAGCGCTGGCGTAACCAATCTCTTCTCCCTTCTCGACGCTTCCGGCATGCACGAAGCCCACGCATCCCTGATGCAGGACTACGAGCAGGGTACGCTGAAGTACGCAGACCTGAAGCACGAAGTCGCCAACGGACTCGTCGCCATCTCCGGCGACATCCGCGAACGCCTAACCGAGTTGAAGAGCGACCGCAAGGCCGTGAAGAACCAGGTCAAACAGTCCAGCTACGAAATCAGGAAACGCGCCCAGGAAACGATTAAGGAAGTAAAAGACGTTACCGGGCTTATGAATGTTCGGTTTTAGCCTGACACAACCGGACGCTCGAAGGCCCTAGCGGATACTTCGAGGTCCTTTCTACGAATGAACTTATGACTTACGCCGAAGCCATCGCTGAACTGGAAGCCCTCCTCGCCCAACTGCAGGAGGTCCCCGCCGATATAGACCAGTTGCACGCCCGCGTAGCCCGGGCGGAGGTACTGGTAGGCACCTGCCGCGCCCAACTCCGCGGCGTAGAGGAAGCACTGAATAAACTAGACCAAACCAACGAGGAATAATTCCCATCCCCAGAAGCATGAAGACAGTACTAATAACCGGCGCCACCGGCGGCATAGGCTTCGCCACCGCCCAGGACCTTGCCAACCGCGGCTACGAAGTAATCCTCCACGGCCGCAACCGGGAGAAAACCGAAAAGGCCCGCGATCAGCTCCTGGCACAGCAGCCCAACGCGAAGCTAAAAATCGTTATGGCGGACCTGGGCCAGCTCAGTGAAATCCATCGCCTCGCTGAGGAGGTGCGCATCCTCGCCCCTACCCTCGACGTACTCGTCAACAACGCCGGCGTCTGGAACTCCAAACAAGAACTAACGGCCGAGGGCGTAGAAAAGACCTTCGCCGTCAACCACCTGGCCTACTTCCTGCTGAGTCACCTCCTGCTACCGTCGCTCCGCAAAGCGTCGGACAATGGCCGCATCGTCTGCGTAGCTTCCGACAGCCACAAGCAGATCAAAGGAATGTTCTTCGACAACCTGAACCTGGACGGCAACTACCACGGCCTGCGCTCCTACGCCCAGAGCAAACTCGCCAATGTCCTCTTCTGCTATGAATTCGATCGGCAACGCAAGGGCACCGACCCAACGATCTACGCCATACAGCCCGGCCTCGTACAGACCGATATCGGACTTAAAGGAAACTCCTGGCTACACAGCGTCGCCTGGCAGGTTCGCCGCAAGATGAGCGGCAACAAAACACCAGCCCAGGGCGCAGCCACCAGCATTTACCTCGCTTCCTCTCCGAAGGTGGCCAATCAGTCCGGTAAGTATTGGGATGACTGCGTACCTAAGCAGTCCTACTCCAGCTCTTACGATAAGGATGAGGCCCGGATCCTTTGGGAGACTTCGGAAGAGATGACTGGAATTGGGCGGTATTTTTGAGGCGTTAAGAAACGCTGCACAAATAACTTGCGGCATCCTAAAGCTATTTCCAGGAAAAACTAAAGATATCCCGGCGTGCGTAGTGCCCAACCACATCAAAGTCCAATTTAGCCCGGGCAATGTCTTCCAGGTCAAGCTCGGCGGTAAGAGCTCCCGCCTCTCCGAAGAGAGGGCCAGCGATTATTTCCCCAAGCGGAGAGATAATCACACTACCACCTGGGCACATCTCCTCAGGTTCGTTTGGGGCCAATGCCTGGTGCTCCGGGCGGTACATTGACTTGGTAAAGTACTGGTTGCAGCCCAGCACAAAGCAGCGGCCCTCAAGGGCAATGTGGCGGAGGGTTGACGTCCAGACTTCGCGAGAATCAGCCGTAGGGGCGAGGTAGATTTGTACACCCTGTTCGTACATCGCCATCCGGGCCAAGGGCATATAGTTTTCCCAACAGATGAGGCCTCCGAGCTTACCTAAGTCGGTTTGCACGCTAACCAAACTTTCACCTGCGGCCTCGCCCCAAACAATGCGCTCGCTGCCCGTCGGCTTGATCTTGCGGTGAACCGCCTCCAAACCGTTCTCAGGAGAGAGGTACAGCATCGAACAGTAAAGCGTTCCACCCTTCCGCTCAGTGACACCGATAACGACGTACACATCATGGTCATGTGCGATGGCTTCTAAGCGCGCGCGGTCTTCCGTTTCCAGATCAATACTATTGGCCAGGTAATCAGCGTACAGTTGCCGTCCTTCGTTGGACCGGCTGCCGACGACCGCACCAAAATCAAACCCGCGCGGATAGCCCGGGATGAAGGACTCCGGAAATAGAACAAGCTCGGTCCCACCCGCCGCGTATTCCGCTACTAGTTGCTTTGTTTTCAACAACGTTGCTTCCTTATCGAAGAAAACGGAGGCTTGTTGTAATACGGTTACTTTTACTTTCATCGGTAAGCAAAGTACTATTTCTTCGCCGCTTCCAGTTCCTCCGCTCCTACTTCCTCTGCCGTCCGGTACTTCGAGAATATTTTCTCCAGCACGTTAAGCTTGATCCTTCGCGGAACGATCATGCCCATAAAAGCCATGACTTTGACTAAAAACCCCGGGTAAATAACATCTTTCCCCTTCAGCATCCCGGAGATGGCCTCCGGCGCGAGGTCTGCGGGCATCGTAACGACAAATTTCGCCGTTGGGCCCATTGCCTTCACCCGTTTTAGCCCGTCTTTGTTGGTGATGACCGGGCCAGGGCACAGTACGCTCACCGTGATGTCGTGGTACTTAAATTCTTGGCGCAGGGCAAGGGAGTAGTTCAATACAAAGGCTTTCGTGCCGGTGTAAACGGATTTGTAAGGCAGCGGTAGTGTTGCCTCCACGCTACTCATGTTCAGTATGCCGCCCTTAGTTTCTTTCAGTACGGGCAACAGCGCGTAAGTAAGGTCTACCATCACCTGGTTATTGAGTTGCATCATCGTGCGGTACTCACCCCAACTGGTATTTTCGAAGAGCCCTCCGCGGCCAAAACCTGCGTTATTGATCAGGTATTTCGGGCGAAGGTTTTCATTTTTGAGCCAGTCCATCACTTCATTTATCGCGCCTTCCTTCACCAGGTTGATACCGAAGGTGGCAAAAACGGCTCCTTCAATACCGGAGAGTTCCTGTTTAATGTGCAGCAGGTCGTCGTTGGGCAGAGCGACTATGATAACGGCCAGGTTGCGGCGGATACAATCTAAAGCGAGGGCACGGCCGATGCCGTGGCTGCCTCCCGTTACGAGTACCCATTCGCTGGAGGAAGGATTAGGATTTTTTGTCATTGGAACGGTAGTACAAATACTAAACTAAAATGGAGAACGGATAAGCAGCCAAGCACTTTTTAAGGTAACTTAGGGACGCCGTATAAATAACTTACTGGTTTCGCTTCGCGGCTACTACGTGGTTTGACCTGACGTTTTTTTCTCACCAGGCTTACAAATCATTTGCGTAGCCAAGGCTACGCAAATGATTTGTAATTTTGGTGAGGCCAAAATAAGGCGGTCAAAAGGCGTAAGTTATTTGTACGGCGTCCCTTAAGGTGCTCAGTAAGGCGGCACAAAGCTACACACTTTACATCGCTATTTGCATCGCTATTTGCATAACGAGGCTTTTGCGTCTTCTCCGACACCACCGCCCCGGCTGGAGTTTGGCTAGCGCAGGGTTAGGCAGTCCTGGGGAAATGATCCTAGGATACACCGTAGGAGATTTCCCCTCCTGCCTAAAGCAAGACGAACAACCCCACCCCTGATCGGTCTCCGAGCGTAACCAAGGTGCCACAGTTTTACGGTAGTTACTTTCGGCAGCGTACTTGCTACACGGCTAAATTACTTAAGATATTTAGGCAGAGAAAACCGCTGCCCGTACCGCTCCGCCAGTTCGGCACTACGTTCGAAAAATGCCTCCCGTCCGTAGCTTTCGCGGTAGCGCAATACACCGCCTGTATACCGAGGAAAGCCCCAACCATAAACGCTGGCCAGGTTAGCACCAGCCGGTTCGGTGATCACTTTCTCCTGGAGGCACCAACCGGACTCAATGACCTGAGAGAATAGAAAACGATCCTTCATCCGCAAGCGATTGTAGTCCGTTTTGGTAACGGGAAAGTGCTCACTAATTCCAGTCCAGAGGCGAGCGGTTCCGTCGGCATCATACTCGTAGAAGCCTGCGCGCGCGCCCTTGCCCCCACGGCCCGGATCATTTAACATGATTTTCAGCGCTGGTACCGCCGGGTGTTGTTTGTATTTAGCACCGTAGTGGGCGGCGGCCTGCTCTTCATAGCGCATTACCATGCTCAAGCCCAGCTCATCCGCAAGTGCAAGGGGTCCTTTTTCCATACCTGCCTGGCGGCCCATGTTCTCTACCAGGGCTGCGGGGTACCCTTCGTTAAGCATCGTTACTCCCTCAAGAATATAGGTGTTTAAAACGCGGGCGGTGAAGAAGCCCCAACTGTCTTTAACGACAATCGGGATTTTGCGAATGGTCGTTGCAAAGTCAAAAGCACGGGCAATAGTTTCATCACTCGTCTGCTCGCCCCGGATCACCTCAACAACGTAGGTTTTTTCCGCCGGAGAGAAGAAATGAATCCCGACGTAATTCTCCGGTCGCAGGCTTCCCTTACCTAGTTCAGTAATCGGAATAGAGATGGTATTGGTGGCAAAGACAGCGAATTCGTCCAGTTGCTCCTCCGCTTCTTTGGTGACTTTCCGCTTAACGGCTTTATTCTCAAAGACAGCCTCCATTACGATGTCGCAGTTTTCAAATTCTGTGCTCTTGTCGGTGGTGGTGATACGGGAGAGTAGTTCTTCTCGTTCTTCCGGTTGAAAGGTACCCCGCTCGATGTACTCATCAATACGCTCTATCACGTACTGCCGCCCCCGGTCAGCGATGGGCTGGCTCACGTCTTTGAGCACTACGGTAAGGCCGTTGCGCAGGCAGAGAAAGGCAATGCCCGAGCCCATCCGTCCTGCACCAATAATACCGACCTTCCGGGGCCGGAATTTACCGTAGCCTTTGGGCCGGCCCAGGCCGTGGGTCCGGATGGCCTGTTTATCGAACCAGAAGGTAGAGATCATATTATTACTCACCTGGCCGGTTGCCACCCGGGCGTAGTAGCGACTATCGAGCCTTAAGGCCGTTTCGAAGTCGAGTTTTGACCCTTCAGCCAGCAGGTCCAGAATCGCTCGTTCTGCCGGGTAGAGATCGTTGTAGGTGGCAGAAAGGCGGGCGGTGAGTAGGCGGATTCGGTGGCCCAGGTTCGGCTCTGCCGCTGTACCTCCTGGGATTTCGCCGTTCTCTTCGTCCCAGGGTCGTTGAGTAGGCGGATCCGAAAGGAGCCATGCTTTGGCCTTGCGGATCAGGTCAGTATCGTTGTCGGCAAGCGTATTAATGATACCCACCTTGAGCGCCTCCTGCGGGCTGTAGCGCCGGCCTTCCAGCAGCAATGGGTACGCCCGTTCGATGCCCAGCAGCCACATAAGTCTGATCACCGCGCCACCACTAGGGATCAGGCCAATTTTCACCTCAGGGTGGCCGAGTCTTATCTTAGGGTTTGCCACAGCGATCCGGTGATGACAAGCCAGAGCAAGCTCGAAACCCGTCCCAATCGCATCTCCATTAATGGCGGCGACCACCGGTACGCCCGGCCGTTCAAGGTCCCGAAGGAACGTTTTCAATTTCTGGGCGGCGTTGAAAGCTTCCTCGGGGTCCTTCAGTTCCCGAAGATAGGACAGGTCGCCCCCCTGTAGAAAGTCCTTTTTAGCCGAGGTAATAATGATACCGCTTACCCGACCGGCTTCCTTCTCCGCCTGCAAGTGCTTAATAACCGGCTGAAAAGCGGTGACCAGCTCGTGGTTTAGTAAGTTACTGGTTCGCCCTTCCATGTCCAGGATTAGGGTGACGATATTGTCGGTGTCTTTGCGGTAATTAATCATATTCTGGAGACTAGGAGCTAGATACTAGGGAGCTAGAAGCTAGTAACTATTTCCCTAGTTACTAACTTCTAGCTTCTATACTCTTTCAATAATGGTGGAGACGGCCAGGCCGGCACCGGCGTCAATGGTCAGGCTGCCGAGGGTAAGGTCGCGCCTTTCCAGTTCGTCAAGAAGTTGGCAAAGCATCATACCGCCAACCGCGCCGAGAGGTTCACCGAGGGCGATGGCTCCGCCGAGGGCATTGAAGCGATCGTCGTCAATTTCAAAATCCCGTTGAAACCAGATGGCCGGAGCGGCGTAAGACTCGTTGAACTCCCACATGTCAATGTCTTTAGCGGTAAGCCCGGCTTTCTCCAGGGCCAGTTCGGCAGCGTTGCGGCCGCCAGTTAGCAGCGTCGCGTCTACCGCACTCATGGCTACCGATCGGATGCGGGCGCGCGGCGTTAAGTCCAGGGCTTTGCCTGCTTTTTCGTTTCCAAGTAATACCAAGGCACAGCCATCGGCGGCCTTTGAGGTATTACCGGTGGTATGGCAGTGCTCTACGTGGTCTACTAGGGGGAAACGGTGGAGGGCCATTTCGTCAAAACCGGCCAGGCCCATTTCGCTGAAGCGGGGCGCCAGCTCCGCTAGCTCTTCAGCGTTTAGGCCAGGACGTGGGAGGGTGTCTTCGGCCAGGATGATGAGGCCGTTGGCGTCCGTGATTCGCTCGAGGCTTTTGGCGTAGTGCCCTGCTTGCTGGGCGGCGACGGCTTTTGCGTGCGACTTTACGGCGTAGGCATCGAGTTCTTCCCGCGAAATATTGTTGGAGCCGGCCACCAGATCGGCCGCCACTCCCTGCGGGATGTAGTGGCTGTTGATCACGGTGGAGGGGTCGTTCAGCATGGGGCCGCCATTCAGATAAGTGGGTACCCTGCTCATACATTCGATGCCGCCAGCGATGATCACTTCTCCGTAGCCAGCGGTGATGCGGGCGGCGGCTAGGTTCATAGCTTCCAGGCCGGAGGTATTGAAGCGGTTGATTTGCAGACCGCCGCGGGCACTCCCCCACCCCGCGTTCAGCAGGGCGGCGCGGGCGATGTTGTAGCCCTGATCCCCAACTGGTGTGTTGCAACCGATGATTAGGTCATCGATACTGGCTGGTAATTCCTCCCGACCGGAGCGGCGCTGAAAGGCGCGTAGGCACTGGCTCAGCAAGTCGATTGGCTTAACTTCGTAGAGGTCAGCGGTGCTGCCGTCGGCCCGGCCGCGGGGGCTGCGTAGGGCGTCGTAGATGTAAGCTTTAGTGCGCATATTTTCAATCAAGTAGTCACGTAGTCAAATAATCAAGTAGTCGCTGCCGCATGCAAATGCGAACTTCGTTCGTACCTGGCTTAGTTGTACTTGCAAAGCTAGCACTTTTTCGCTCTGCGGCTTTTACGATTTGGACTCAGTAGCAGCTACTATGAAAAGTTTTTTTAGCGGTCGCTGGGAAACGACGACGCCTCCGACTATTTGATTCAGAAACCTCCCCCTTGCATCCTGCGTTCGCGCCTAATAAAGGCCCTTGCTCCGGTTTTTCTCGTTGGCCACCCTGGTATCCGTCCACCCGTCGTGCCAACCCCCAGTCGGTGCTGCCCAAAAAGCTGAAATACTGCTTTCAACCTGCCACTAATGCGTCTGATCGAAGTCGGAGATCACACCAAGCATAAGCGTAATGTCGGAATAAAATTTACGGATGATGGCGAAGCTAAGGTTCGATTTAAAAAACTGAGGCTCCAGCATATCGTAGTCGTGCGCGACCCCAATAAAAAGGTCCTGATTGTGGACAGCGAAGAAGATGTCCTGTTCCTGACTCCTGGCAAAATCCAACAGCGCGTCCTGCATCGGTGGCGTCAGAATACCCGCTACGTGGGTACCTGGCTTGGCGTAAACGGTAAATTCTTCCCGGAAGCCGGAGTTCATGATTTCGATATCAGCGTTGATTCCGCCATCCGAGACGTAGGCGTCTACCGCACGTTTCAAGCGGCGAATGTTGCGGCGGGGCCAGACGGCGATCTGCCCCGACGTCGGTTCATTAAAATTGGCGTGAACGAACAGACCGCTGAACACAACCTCCAGGCGGTTACTCGACGCACTGATCTCCCGTACGTAAGCCTCCCCCATCTCAAAGGCCATCTCCCCAACGATGCCTTTTATGTAGTCTTCCGCGTAATATGCATCCGGCATGGGCCGGAATAAGCCGCTGCGTTCAAAACGATCGCGGCCGATGGGGTGCTTCGCGTCGTAAGTGAGAGAGCGGTAATTAGGCGCATCGTTTAGGAACTCCATCAACAACGAGATGATGGCCGGCTTGAAGGCCTGACGAAACTTCTCTATCCGGAAATACAGCGATCCGACGTAGAAGATAATCGGCATCGCCAGCAGAAAGACCAGGAAGCCTAGATCGAAGACAACGAAGCTAATCAGCAACACCACCACGACGATCAATGAGGCAAATATCCCCCGAACCAGGCGCAGGCGCTTGCGTTCGAGCCGGTAGAGCTCGGGGCGGATGGTGGTGTTGTAGAACATCCTTAGTTCGTCTATGCGGGGTGGAGACGGGGAGATATAGCTTTCTTTAGAAGCACCAAAGTTAAAGGTTTTAAAGCAACAAACCGAAGCCAGTTATACTGACTTCAATCTGGCTAACTCGCTGTAGGGTGCCAGAGAGGTAGAACAACTACAACTCGGTTAAGCCCAATCTTAGGGCCTAATCCTTAACATTTACCGTACACGAAAAGCACCCCTGCACGATAAACCCCTTGTGTGTATAAATATAGTACTTACGTACCATTTATAATACTTAGTATTCTTAAAATATTATTTATTATGTCTTAACAATTATTTTGAGTGCCAGAAAAAAACCCGTACACAAGTCGAAAACACTGGTAGGTTAGGCTTGAGCCTTGTGCTTAGAATCAACTTCTTGGAGGTTGATGTATCTCTTTCAACCCGCCAATGGTGCTGTTCATTTATTTTCCCAGGTCCTAGCCTTGACTAACCAAAGATCTCGGTACAACCATCTTCCGCCAGATCGCCTCATTACCATAAGCTTTTACTTCTAATCATCGGGACGAAAGTGATTTGGTTCGCAGCTCACCAACTAAGTCTTGGCTGAATAAGCAGGCCTCCTCCATAAATTATCACTTTATCCGTGGTGCCCAAATCACTTTTGTTCCGATATTCCTTACCTTTGCGCGCTATATGAGATTCAG
>JAPKCQ010000344.1 GCA_026421165.1 Lewinella sp.
TTCTAACTACAAAGCAAGCGCTCCGCCCCAGCACTAACCTCCAGCCCTGCCCACGTAGCCCGCCCGGTGTAAACAAGCTGATCGTACCGCCAGAATTCTACCTCCAGCTCCGCCCGCAGACTCTCGTTGATCTTCCCCGTCATCGCCGCCCCGGTGATCGGGCTAATCAGGTCCCCGCCTTCGGAAGGATGGCCGGTAACGATGAGCTGGGCCTCCAGGCTACTGAAGCGTAAAATTACGTGGCCCTGCTCTTTATTAAACGTCGTCTGCACCTGCGACCCCGCCCAAGTCGTGAAATAAAAGAGCTCCCCCTCAAATAAAAAGGTAGCTAAAAAGCCGGTGAACGACGAGCCGAGCCACGGAATACTGGCCACACTTGCCATCAAACTGCACGGCTGATCCGTACCCGTAAGGTGGTTACTCTGGCACCAGATCCAGGCATCCGGGAAACCGCTGCCCCAGTCTTTTTCGGTGTAACCGACCCCGCCCGCCGCATCATGGGTATGCCCGTCAACGGTAACGGTGCCCCGCAGTTCATGGTGTAAACTCACCAGCCCGTGGTAGCACTGCATCCGCGGAACGAAGCCGTACCAACCCATTACGCCCGGCGCCAACGTACGCTTCGGCCAGGGTTTTACGTCGTCGAAATGAAGATTGAACTGTAGGCCAGGAAGATCTATTTTTAGCCGGTTATCGGCGAAAAAATGAGGGCCTAAAACTAGCGCAAATTGCTCTTCTGCCGGCCGGAACGCCTCAATCCGGTACGTATGGTAAGCGGAAGTGGCCGCCACCCCGTCGAGCACCTGTAAAAAGGAATGGCCAGTGCCGTCCGCTCCGTAACTGATGCCGGGGATGAAGGCGTAAGCAATATTTTGTTCTGGTATCACGACCTTGAAGTACCAACCCTCAAAATAATTGCGCGTCCGGCCCCAGCCTTGGAATCGGGCGGGGTGAAGCATGGACTTGCGGCGAAGGAGAAAATCTTTCATGGCTCTGGTCGAAGCTCCCTTTGGGAGCGGGTATACGATGCAGCTTTCAGCTGCGGTAGATATCCGGTCGCTGCACGATGGATTTTTTATCCCACAGAGTTTAACGGAGCGGCTCCGAATACACTCTGAGTAAACCTTTGCTTAGCTCTGTGAGATACTTTAAATCTGCCTAGGCACCAACCGCGAAGCGGAAGTAAAATAAAGATGCGCGAACGGTAGCAAAACCATCCGCGCATCCAGGCGACAATGTCCGCTTAGTTTAAATAAATAACTAACGAACTAAAAGTCTAAATCTAAGCTTGGTTAAAACGCTTTTCTACCTCATCCCAGTTAACAACGGAGAAGAAGGCTCCTACGTAGTCAGGGCGGCGGTTCTGGTAGTTGAGGTAGTAGGCGTGCTCCCAGACGTCGAGGCCGAGGATGGGGGTTCCCTGCACGTCGGCAACGTCCATCAGGGGGTTGTCCTGGTTAGGGGTAGAGGTAACGGCGAGGTGACCGTTTTCAGTCACAACGAGCCAGGCCCATCCGGAGCCGAAGCGGCTGCCGGCAGCGGCGGAGAACTGGTCTTTGAAGCTGTCGAAGCTGCCGAAGTCTTCAGTGATGGCATGGCCGAGTTTGCCGGCTGCATCGGGGAGACCGCTACCGTTGGGGCTCATCACTTCCCAGAACAGGCTGTGGTTGAAGAAGCCGCCACCGTTGTTGCGCACGGCGGTGCTGTGCTTGGATACTTGGGCGAGGATGTCTTCCAACTTCTGGTCGGCCAGGTCTGTACCGTCAATGGCGGCGTTGAACTTGCTGGTGTAGCCAGCGTGGTGCTTACCGTGGTGGATTTCCATGGTCCGTGTGTCAATGTGCGGTTCCAGGGCGCCGTATTCGTAGGAGAGTTTGGGTAATTCGTACATGTATCGAGTTTTTTTGATGGGTTGACCGGTATGCTACCGGTTTATCCTTTTTATAACGTTGAATTAGGGCTGGGGTTTTATCGGGTGGTGGGGTTTTGTTAAGGCAGCGTTTTCTTTGGCGTGGCCGCCGGTGCAGTGGAGGGATTTCGGAGGGAGAACTCCTGTTTGTACGGCCTCGCTGTTAAAAGAACCCTCCTTCGCACCCGCGTCCGCGCCCAGAAATCGTAAAAGTCCGTTAATGTTTACTGTTGTCTGCCTATTTTCAGACAGTGCTGCTTAGTATCTTCGCGATCATGCCAGAAAAGCACAAGAAATACATCTGCATCCACGGTCACTTCTACCAACCTCCGCGTGAAAATGCATGGCTGGAAACCATTGAAGTGCAGGAAAGCGCAGCGCCTTACCACGATTGGAACGAGCGCATCAACGAAGAGTGCTACGCCCCCAACGCCGAGGCTCGCGTGCTGAACGCTGCCAAACGGATCAGCGGCATTTCTAATAATTACGCCCGTATCAGCTGGAACATGGGACCCACATTACTCAGCTGGCTGGAAATGTATGACCTGCCAACTTATAAGCGGTTACAGCAGGCCGACCGCAACAGTATGGTACGTTTCAGCGGCCATGGCAGTGCCCTGGCCCAGAGCTATAACCACATCATCATGCCGCTGGCCAACGAGCGGGACAAGCAAACCCAGATTCGCTGGGGAATTGCTGATTTTAAAGCCCGTTTTAACCGGATGCCCGAGGGAATGTGGCTCGCCGAAACCGCCGTCGATACTGATACCCTGGAAGCCCTGGTTGATAACGGTATCCGCTTCACCGTTCTCGCCCCGCGCCAGTGTAAAGCCGTGAAATTACAGGAAGGTAACGACTGGAACGACGTGCACGGCAACGTAGACAGCCGCCGGGCTTACCGCTGCCCCTTGCCCAGTGGTCGTACCATTGACCTCTTCTTCTACGACGGTGACGTCTCCAAAGCAGTTGCCTTCGAAGGCCTCCTCAACGACGGTCGCCTCCTCGCTGATAAACTTATGAACTCTCTGGACCACCATCCGGACGAGCCCCAAATCGCCCAGATCGCCACCGACGGCGAATCCTACGGCCACCACCACAATAAGGGCGAAATGGCCCTGGCCTTCTGCCTTAACCACATCGATCAGAACAAAGACTTCGAACTGACCAACTACGGAGAATTCCTCGAACTGTACCCTCCGGTCTGGGAAGCCCAAATCCACGACAACAGCTCCTGGTCTTGCGTACACGGCGTAGAACGATGGCGCTCCGACTGCGGCTGCCATACCGGCGGCGAAGAGGGTTGGAACCAGGCCTGGCGTCAGCCTCTGCGCGCTTCCCTGGATGAGGTCCGCGAACGCCTCATCACCGCTTTCGAGCAGGAAGCGGGGAAACTCTTCACCGACCCCTGGGCTGTACGCGACGCCTACATCAAACTAGTCCTTGATCGCTCCGCATCTGACGAGTTCGTTTCCTTGTATTCAAAATTAGGAAAAGTCTCGCCTGCCGATAAAGTCCGGATGCTACGCCTTCTCGAAATGCAGCGGCATTGCATGCTGATGTACACCAGCTGCGCCTGGTTCTTTAACGAGGTGACCGGTATCGAGACGCTTCAGGTACTGCAGTACGCCAACCGCGCGTTGCACCTCTGCCAGGTGATCACCGGAGAGGATTACCACCCTAACTTCCTGTCTAGCCTGGAAAAAGTGCCGAGTAATGTGCGCGAAAACGCCGAAGTAGCTTACCGGGAAGCCGTAATGCCGGCGCGTGTCGGCCTGCGCCGGGTAGGCATGCACTTTGCCGCAACGAGCCTTTTTGAAGAGGAAATGGACGAGTTGGAACTCTTCAATTACCGGGCAGAAATTCATGAACTGCAGCCGTTGCGTGCAGGTGGTTACCGACTTTCTTTAGGCCGCATCACCATCATTTCCAACCTTACCCATGCCGCCGCTACTTTCTGTTTCGGGGTTCTTTACCTCGGTCAACAGACAATGATCGGTAGCATCCGAAGCGACATGAATGAGGCAGATTTTACCGCCACGTCCGTTACCCTTGCCGAAGAATTTCGTGTCGGCCACGTAGGTGAGGTGATCGCCTTGCTTTCGGCCAATATTGGCGCTGAGACTTTCTCCATTTGGCACCTTTTCCGCGACGAAAAGCGCAAGATCCTGCTCGCCATGACGGAGCGCACTCTCGAGCTTGCCGCTAAGAACTTCAACGACGTCTACTACGACAACTACCAGTTAATGGGTACCATGCAGGCCAACGATATGCCCCTGCCCCAAGCCTATAAAGCTGCCATTCGTTTTACCCTCCACCGCCGCTTCACGGAGCTGCTCACCGAAGAAAGGGGAGGCCTCCTGGATTTGCCCCGCCTCGACCGCCTCATCGCTGACTTCCAGCACTGGGGTCATAGTTGGGATACTGACGATGACCTCTGCCAGGCGGCGGAGGTTCTACTCCATAAAATTATCCTCGCTTCCTTCGCGGACGCGGAGAATTGGACTCTGGCCGGTTACTTGCTGCAATCATTGAAAGTGCTTCAGATTGACCCCTATTTTCACCGGGCTCAAAACGCTTTCCTTGAAGGCTGGGCGCCGGATTACGTCGCCTCACTGTCGGAAGATCTTCTATCGACAGGGCTTTCGGTTGCGCGGGAGCTTAACTTTGAGCTTGGGTTTGTGGCCCAGGATGCGGGGATAATAAGCACCTAGTGGTCTGTCAATATTGAATTTGTGGGTAAGGTGCTGATGAATTTTGGTGTT
>JAPKCQ010000058.1 GCA_026421165.1 Lewinella sp.
AAAATATTTTGCATAGCTTTAGCTACGGAAATGATTTTTTGTCCGCGTGAAGGCAAAATAAGACGGCCGAAAAGCGACAGTTATTAAATCGACGTTCCTAAACCTTACGCCACCACGCTTTATGATGTATTTCAACTTAAAAGTCTTAGCGGCCCCTGAGCCAGGGTTTGTATACAAAAGCCCATCCGACGTATCTTTACCATGATCTTCCTTTTTAAAAGTCCTTGCCCAATGAAATCACTCCTTACCGCACTACTTGTATTAAGCCTTTCCTTACTTTTCGGTCAGAATACTTACCATCGAATAACTGAAGTCAATAACGAACAAGGGTGGCTCCGCAGCCCCGCTGCCCAGGTATCCGGCCCCGCTACCAGTTTACTAATCTACCAGTATGGAGGAGCCACTTTATTTGCTGCCGGAGGCATGACCGGCCAGATTGATGAGCTGGACGGTGCAGGGCATTATGACCTGAATCGGGTTACCCGTGTGAACGGTGACACGCTGTTCCTAAACCTGCCCGTAAAGCACAACTACAACCTTCTTCACAGCCAGCTTGTCCTGTTTGAAAGTACGGAATCCGTTACAGTGTCTGGCGTTATGACAACAGATATGGCCTTTGATGGTAGCCTGGGTGGCATCACCTTTATTGCTGCTGGTGAGCAGATTAGGTTTGAGTCCGGTGCATTCCTCAACGCTGCGGGTGCAGGCTTCCGAGGAGGCGAAGGAACAGAAGCTAACAGCGACTGTAACCGTATTACCATTGCCAACGGCCTAGTTTACGGAGCCGAAAGCTGGCGTGGCTCTTCGCGGGGTGAAGGTATCGGCGACATTCCAATTGGCCAACCCTTCGGCCGTGCAGCAGCAGCCAACGGCGGCGGCGGTGGAAACGACCATAATGCCGGCGGCGGTGGTGGCGGAAACATTACCAAAGGAGGCGCTGGGGCTCGTAATGTAGTAATGGGATTCTTCAATACCGCCTGCCGGGGGAACTACCCCGGCCTGGGAGGGCTTGGCCTAGATGAGGAAGATGAACGCGTATACTTAGGCGGCGGCGGCGGTGCCGGGCATGCCAACAACAGCACTATGGTTAGCGGAGGCAACGGTGGTGGATTGATCATACTCTGGGCTCCACTGATCAACTTCGGCCTCTCATCCAGATTAACCGCCAACGGCACGGCGGGAGCAAATGCTGACGGAGACGGCGGCGGCGGCGGCGGGGCGGCAGGAACCGTCCTCCTCGCATCAGATTCATTGATCGGTAGACCAGACATTACCCTTGAAGGTGGCGATGGAGGGAATACACAAAACAACCCTACCCGTTGCTTTGGCCCGGGCGGAGGTGGCGGAGGTGGCCGGCTCCTTACGACCGCAAGAAGTAGAGCCGGGTATAATCCGGACATCTCCCTCAACGGCGGCACCTTCGGCAAACGGCTAAGTTCCAACGAATGTGGTCCCAACGATGAACCAGCAGGAATTGGAGAGGACGGCGAAGAGGAAGAAATCCCGCCGATAATTCCATTCGCCGGATTTGTCCAAAATACGGATACCCTCTGCGGTGGAGAAATATTACGACTAACGGACGCCTCCAGCGGCGCCACCCGAATAGAATGGGCGGTACTACCACAAAGCGATGACCTCCGCATCGACCAGTTCGGGCCAGATCTCCGGGTCACTACCACGTCCATTACCGAAGGAACCTTCCGCGCAATCCAGACACTTTTCGTAGATGATATCTCTTACCTGGGTGATACGGCGGTCTTTACCGTTGTTCCCGCTCCAGGGTTAACGTCTGTCTCTATCGTCTACAGTTCGGAAGTAACGACCATCATTATTACCGAAGCCATCGGTTTTGATCTCATCCGCTACGACTTCGGTGATGGAACCGTCATCGACACCTCGGTAACCAGCCTTAGTCACACTTATGCAGAGGCCGGAGACTACTCTACCTCAGTAACTTTGCTCAATAATAGCTGTGGAGACCTCGTTATTGAGGAGGATGGCTTTATGGTTTCTGAATTCGCCGCGGTGGAGACCGACCTTAAGTTTGCCGAAGGGTGTGCGCCCCTGACCTTCACCATCAACGACAGAAGCTCGGGCACCTACGAAGACCGCCGCTGGAATTTCCCCGGTGGCAGCCCGGAAACTTCCAACCAAGCCCAAACCACTGTAACCTACACCGAGCCGGGAGAATACGACATCGTCCTGACGCTGCTTGAAGCTGTCGGGTCCGATACCATCCGCATCATACCCGTCACGGTATATGCTCAGCCGGTAGCGGACATCAGCGTTACCGTGGATACCGCCAGTGCAACCTTCAACAACAGCTCTTTAGACGGAATGGAATTTTTCTGGGACTTCGGAGACAGCAATACAAGCATGGAAGAGTCGCCCACCCACACGTATGGTGCGACGGGCACTTACGAAGTCACTTTTTTAGTAGAAAACGGGCCCTGCCAGGATAGTTCCACTCTGGAAGTAGTAATTGATGTACTTAGCGGCCTAGTCGATCTGGAAGAGCTTGGTGTACGGATATTCCCCAACCCTACATCCGGTCAGCTTACACTTACCGGGCCAGCAAGAATTTTCGGTATTTATGACCTTACCGGGCGTCAAGTAATGGGCGGCGGGGAAAGATCGCATGACCTTTCCGCTTTGCCAGCAGGCGTATACATGGTCGGAGTTTTAGCCGGTGGACGGACGCATTGGGTTAGGATTGTCCGACGCTAAGGGGCTCTAAAGCCCTCACCGCACCCGCGTTCGCGCCACCAATTCCCGGGCGGGGATCAAGTGGCCCCAAACTTGATTCGGGGCCTAATCGGCCTTATAAAAATCGTCAACCTTCCGCTCGTGCGGCTCACCGAGCTTACCGACGGATTTAGCGACGAGCATGGCCACTGTAGCGTCTCCAGTAACATTGGCGACCGTACGGCACATATCCAACGGACGATCGACGGCGAAAATGAGGGCAAGACCCGCCTCGGGGATGCCCGCCTGACCGAGTACGATTACAAGCATTACCATGCCTGCTCCCGGCACCGCGGCCGAACCAATACTGGCAGCAAGAGCCGTGGTAATGATGCCCAACTGGGTCATCAAATCAAGGTCCATACCGTAAGCCTGAGCGATAAATACCGCCGCGATGGCCTGGTATAAACTGGTGCCGTCCATATTAATGGTAGCACCAATTGGAAGCACGAAGGAGGTCACTTCCTCATCAACGCCGAGGTGTTCCTCTACTCTTTCCATCGTCACCGGCAACGTGGCCGCGCTGGAACTCGTAGAAAAGGCCAGCAACTGCGCCGGGCTGATGCCCTTGAAGAAGAAACCTGGGTTCATACCCGTAAATACCTTGACCAGCACGGGGTAAACGATGCCAATCATGATGCCCAAGCCGCCCAGCACGCAGAGTGCGTAATAGAACAGGGCTTTGAAGAGGTCCGCACTCGGCGCTTCGACAACCAGAGCGGCAAGTAGGGCAAAAACGCCGTAGGGCGCGACCTCCATGATCAAGTCGATCAGCTTAAGCACCACGTCGTTGACACCATCGAAAAAGTCTTTTACCGGCTTCGCCTTTTTGGGGTCGATGAGGATAAGGCCAATGCCGAAGCAGATAACGAAGAAGATCACTTGCAGCATGTTGCCATTGCTGGTGGCGGCACCGATGATGTTATCCGGCACGAGATCCACCAGGGCCTGCAACGGACCGGCTTCGCGTTGCGCAGCGGCAGCTTCGATGCGTGCGCCGGCGTCGGAGGCGAAATCGTTCAGCAAACTGTCGCGGGTAGTCTCGTCCAGGCCACGACCAGGACCAACGATGTTCACGATGCCTAAGCCGATCACGATAGCCAGAATGGTGGTGCCGATGTAAATACCGATGGTACGCCCGCCCATAGCGGACAGTTTAGAAATGTCTTTAAGGTCGGTGATTCCCTTGATCAGACTGGCCACGATTAACGGGATCGCAATCAGTTTCAGGCAGTTGATAAAGATGGTACCAAAGGGCTTGATCCAGTCGGCAACAAAGTCGCTCCAGCCCATATTTACGGCCAGAAGGCCAAAGGCTACGCCGGCTACCATGCCGATCAGAATCTTCCAGTGTAGTCCCAAATTTTTCATCACTTTCTATTTGGGAATGAAAGTACCGCTTTGGGTGGCGGACGGCCAAATTAGTGCGAGAATAATAGGGTGCACAAATAATTGAATAAGGGCGCGGCCGCGGGATGCGAGAAAGGTTTTAAAGCAATGGCAGGCGTTGAGCACCCTCGCTTTTGCACCGCTGCGGGCAGTCGATCCCTTTGGACCGGACGCACAAAGGATTATTTTCGCCCCGACTTCGTCAGAGGTAAAAATAACCCTTTAAGCGTCCGGTCAATTGTCGAACAAGCTACGAGTCCTGCACCGAAACATTAGGCATGTCCGCCCCATTAGGCAGGTCATTCTGCATCCGAGCGGCGGTAAAGGGTGTGGGCCCGTAAGCCGTCCATCCACCGTCGACCAACAGGGTTTGACCAGTAATATGACGTGATTGTGGGCTGAGCATAAAGCTAACCGTATGGGCAATATCTTCTGGTTTGCCGACCCGTCCGTTGGGGTTCAGTTTGGCCCAGATACCGGCGTAATCAGGCTCCTCCAGTTTGGTGCGTTCGGTAAGGGTGGCACCAGGTGAAACACAATTGATGCTTATCCCGAGAGGACCAAGTGGCAATACGAGCTGTTTGGCAAGCATGCTGATACCTGCTTTAGACATGCCGTAAGCCGCGAGGTTATCGTAGGCACGCGCGCCGACATTTGAGCCGATCAGCACGATATTGCCGCCACCGCCCTGCTTTTTCATCAGTTTAGCGGCTGTTTGGGCCAGGAAGAAAGTTCCCCGCAGGTTCAAATCTACTACCTTCTGGAAGCTTTCGGGGCTGAACTCGAAAAAGTCGCCAAACTCCGTGAGCCCGGCGTTGGCGATGATCATATCGAGCTTACTATCTTTGATATCAGCGGCGAAAGCTACCATTTTACGGATGAATTCCGGATCACCCGCATCACCCGCAAAGGCATAGGCGCGGGCGTCACAGTATTCACAGCTTTTGTTGATCCTGTCTGCGGCTAAATCAGCGGCTTCAGTATCAATGTCATTAACAACTACATTCGCACCTTCATGCAGAAGATGCTTTGCAATCGCAAAGCCAATACCGTTTGCACTGCCCGTAACAATGGCAGTTTTGCCAATAAATGGTTGATAGTTCATGTTGGTTTTTTTGTAAGGAGTAGTGTATACTCTTTTAGGTCACTATAATTGGACGAATTCTGTCCTCGACCGTCACTTATTCCTTGTATAAACGCACTACTGGTCTTGTAATGTTTGGAGAGCTAAAATGGTTCTGAAATACTTAAACCTGATTTGTCCCGATACGTCAACTCTGATTTTAGTTCTCCGAGGAGTTTATCGCTAATTTACCCTTACGAAAGACTAGCTAGAGTTTAAAGCCCCTTACCGCCTTACTCTCTTCCCCCCTCACTATATTTGCCATCTAATAAATACTTTACCCTATGGGACGTGCATTTGAATACCGCAAAGCTGCAAAAATGAAACGCTGGGCTGGCATGGCCAAAGCCTTTACCAAAGTTGGCCGCGAGATCAACATTGCAATCAAGGAAGGTGGCCCTGAACCAGACTATAACCCCCGCCTACGCCTGGCGATGAACAACGCTAAGGCCGTAAATATGCCCAAGGCCAACATTGATGCAGCCATCAAACGGGCAACGGATAAAGACACCTCCGCTTACGAAGAAGTCACCTTTGAAGGCTACGGACCTCACGGAGTAGCCGTATTCATAGAAGCTACTTCCGATAACAACAATAGAACGGTAGCCAGCATCCGCCACGCTTTCAGTAAGTACGGCGGCAGCCTGGGTACGAATGGTTCGGTAGATTACATGTTCGAGCACAAAGGGCAGTTCATCGTCAAGGAAGAGAACTTCGGCGGCGACCTCGAAGAACTGGAACTGGAGCTAATCGACTTCGGACTCAACAAGATAGAAAAAGAGGACGATGAAATCAACCTCTATACCGCCTTTGAAGACTTCGCCACCCTACGCGACGAACTTGAAAAGCGAAAACTGGAAATAGCCAGAGCCGAACTTATTCGCATCCCCACCCACACCAAGAAACTAACGGACGCTGAGGTAGAAGACGTACTCATCCTGATCGAAAAACTGGAGGAAGACGACGACGTGGCCAGCGTTTTTCATACTATGGACGAGAGTGAGTAGCGAAAGTCAAACAGTAGGCAGTTTAGCGACCTGTATGACTATGTACGCAAATCAAGAGTAACCATGCTTCCACACGTCTTCACCTACCTCAAAGAAAACCAGCTCTCCAGTACGTTCCCCCACGCCCTCTTCTCCCCGGGCCGCATCAACATCATCGGTGAGCATACCGATTATACTGGTGGCCTGGTGATGCCGGCGGCCATTGATAAAGGGATTGAGTTTTACGCACGACCAATTGAAGGCACCGCAATGCGAATGCATGCCGTCGACCTGAACGAGACGTACAAATTACCGCTACCGATACGAAAGGAAAAAACCGGCGTTTTGTGGGTCGATTACCTAGCCGGCATCATCCATGAATTCCAGCTACTTGGTCATGAGATACCCGCACTAGAGGTCATATTTGGTGGCAACGTTCCCCGCGGATCAGGCATGAGCAGTTCCGCAGCGCTGGAGGGTGGAATGGCTTTTCTGCTCAATGAAGTAGTCGGAGCGGGTATTAGCCAACCACAGTTAGCGGTTCTCTGCCGGCGCAGCAGCAACAACTACATCGGTGTCCCTACGGGCATTATGGACCAGTTTGCGAGCCTTAACGGTTCGGCCGACGGACCGATCAGGCTAAATTGCAAATCCCTGGAGTTCACACCCGTTTTGGCCCATACGCCCGGCTACTCCTGGTTATTGGTCAACTCCATGGTTACCCATGAGCTCGGCAGCAGCGAGTACCCGGTTCGCGTCCGGGAGTGCGCCGAAGCCCTGGCGGCGATCAGGAAGGTGCATCCCGATGTTCCCTGCCTTAGCCTCGCGACTAAAGATCAACTTAACTCCGTTGCTGGCCAGCTTAACGAAACGACCTTTCGCCGCGCAGACTACGTTATCTCCGAAAACGCCCGGGTACACGCAATGGAAACCGCACTAACCCGTAGCGATACTACCGCAGCAGGAATACTTCTAAACGCTACTCATGCCGGGCTGCGCGACGACTTTGCAGTCAGCTGTGCTGAAGTTGATTTCCTGCAGCAAGAGGCTGTTACACGATTTCCAGAAACCGTAATGGGTGCGCGCATTATGGGTGGTGGCTTTGGTGGCTGCACCATTAATCTGGTACAGACTTTAGGTATTCCCGCGTTAAAGAAACACCTATTCTCTGCTTATTTTAACGTGCACGGTCAGCGGCCGGAGTTTTATGAAGTCAATATTGGGCCGGGTACGCGGGCTATTTAAAATCGCTTCTAGCAGGATACACAGCAAGGTTTTCGGGCCAGTTGCCCACTAAAATTCAGGCCACCTCCGCCAAGTATTCTCACTGCTCTATTCCTTCTGGATGTTAGGTATTACCTACCTCCCGAACATTTTTAGCTAAACTAACTTATAAAAGGTAAAGCACACTGCCAAAATAGCTTTACTTTCACCCTTCCGTTTATCGTTTAAAGTACAACCATGGCCATCCAGGTACGCATTCTCCCCGCTCCGGAACTATATCTTCGTGATCCGCAGGATACAGATTTAGGCCGGCGGATCCTGTCTACTTCCATCCGTTTGATGGACGAGCTGGGCCTAGAGGCTTTTACTTTCAAAAAATTGGCTTCGGAACTTAGTTCAGCCGAAGCCAGCGTCTACCGTTATTTCAGCAACAAGCACCAGTTGCTGCTCTACCTCGTTAACTGGTATTGGGACTGGGTCCACCACCTAGTGAATCGCGCCATTGCTGGAAAGGTAGAACCTGACGACCGCTTAAAAGCTGCTATCGGCGCCCTCACCCGTCCATTTCTTGAAAACCCGGGAGTACCTTACATCGACGAGCGGAAGCTGCACCAGTTGGTCATCAGCGAAGGCTCTAAGGCCTACCACACCAAAAGTGTCGACCAAGAAAACAATAAGGGTGTTTTCCTTGGCTATAAAAGCCTCAGTGACGAGATCAGTAACCTATTACTCCAGATCAACCCCGAGTTCCCCTACCCCCGTACACTAGCGACGTCTCTTTTTGAGATGGCACACAACCACCCTTACTTCGCGGAGCACCTCCCCCGGCTTACAGACCTGAAAACAGGTGACAACCTAAGCGAGCGACTCGAAGAAATGCTTTGGTTTTGGACTACCAGTCTGTTGAAAACACAAGTCGTAACCGAAGTTTGACCCCTAGAGAAGTGAACCTTATTCTAGGAAAGGCGTTTGCACATTTATGATAGCAATACTATTGCTGTCAACATTATAGCCACTAGTAATCAAAGCAACCCATGTCAAAAGAGTTTACGTCCCCTTTTTCCAGTTGGAAAAGTGATCTTCCCGCCAGTATTGTGGTATTTTTTGTTGCCCTACCCTTGTGTCTGGGTATTGCGCTGGCCAGTGGTGCACCTTTGTTCTCGGGCTTAATCGCGGGTATAGTTGGAGGTATTCTGGTTGGAGCCCTCAGCGGTTCCTCAGTTGGAGTTAGTGGCCCGGCTGCCGGTCTTGCCGCCATCGTGCTTACCTCCATTGGCGACTTGGGGTATGAAGCCTTCCTTCTTGCCGTTGTACTGGGCGGTATCATTCAGGTTATCTTTGGTGTACTTAAAGCAGGAGTAATTGGCTATTACTTCCCTTCTTCCGTAATTAAAGGCATGCTCACGGGCATTGGCATCATCATCATCCTAAAGCAAATTCCCCACTTTTTTGGCTGGGATAAAAACCCGGAAGGTGATTTAGCCTTTTTACAGCCAGATGGGGAGAACACTTTTTCAGAGCTTCTCAATATTTTCGAGAACGTTAGCCCCGGCGCTACTCTAGTAGCCTTCATCAGTTTAGGTATTCTTTTGCTCTGGAGCCAGGTGCTCGCCAATAAGGGCGGCTTTTTCAAGATCGTACAGGGCCCACTCGTAGCCGTTGCCTTTGGTATACTTTTTTACAACCTTACTACGGGTAACGATACGCTCGCCATTTCTGCGGAGAACTTGGTGGCCGTTCCCGTACCAACCGACTTTAATTCCTTCCTCGGTCAGTTCAGCCTGCCCGACTTCACGGCCATTACCAATCCAGCAATATGGATAACAGGTTTCACAATTGCCCTGGTAGCTAGCCTCGAAACACTGCTCTGCGTGGAAGCAACCGATAAACTTGACCCCGAGAAAAGTGTTACCCCCACCAACCGTGAATTACTCGCCCAGGGTGTTGGAAATATTTTTTCCGGTCTTATTGGTGGCTTACCAATCACTCAGGTAATTGTACGCAGTTCCGCAAACATCCAGTCCGGTGGAAAAACCAAGTTTTCTGCCATCTTCCACGGCCTACTGCTGCTGATTTCGGTCGTGCTTATTCCGGGCCTACTGAATATGATTCCCCTCTCAGTTCTAGCCGCGGTACTACTTATCGTTGGTTTTAAGCTGGCTAAACCCTCTACTTTCATTGCTATATACCGCCAGGGGTGGAAGCAGTTCATTCCCTTCATCGTAACTGTTCTGGGCATCATCTTTACCGACCTACTGTTTGGAATAGCTATGGGTTTGGGGGTAGGCATCGTTGTTATCCTGTACAAGAGCTACCAGAACTCTCATTTCCTACACATTAAAGACAATAGCAATGGTCGTCACAGGATCAGAATGACGCTCGCTGAAGAAGTTACCTTCTTCAATAAAGGCGCGATCCTCAAGGAACTGGAAAGCTTACCGGCAAATTCTCAATTGGAACTAGATGTCTCCAAAACCCGCTACCTGGATTACGACATCGTAGAAATCCTGGAAGACTATGTGACTAAAGCCAAAGACCGCAATATCGACATCCGACTAATCTCCCAACATAGTACGGTAGATAACCCCGATAGCTACCTGAAGTTCTTTAACCTTGCCCCTGCTCCCGGCCACTAACCCTGTTACTAGTACTTGTTTGGAGATCTGATTCCTGACCGTGATCTACTCAATAATTGGGATTCCAATATTGGGATCAGGTCTCCAAGCAAGTGCTTACTCAATATTTAGCGGTTGGCTAAGACTACGTTATTACCTAGTTATAAAACAGCCAGTATCCCTTTTGGGATACTGGCTGTTTTACTTTCAGGCAAGGAGGGCTTACCCTTAAAACCGTTTGTTGCACCTGCGCCATCACCCTAAAGCGAGGTGGTCCCGAAGCTTGTCTCGAGGGCCGCGCCCTGAAGTTTCTTGTGGACTGGCTTATGCGATGATGGACCATCAAATCCGTACCAGTACTGTGTATCGGCGAGCAATCAACAACGGGAAGGAGAAAAAATAAGCGCATACCGCCGTGGTTCGTCAATTACTTCAAGTAGCTGACGGAGTCCATCAATAAAGAGTACTTTATGACGGAAAGATCCATCGGCTCAGAACCACAAAAGAAATAGACGAGCTAGAAAGCTCGCCTACAGTAGCGGTCAAAAGCCGTAAGTTATTTGTACGGCGTCCCTTAACGGCCACCGCCCTCCGATTCAGCGTTAAACCACCGACACAGCCCCTCATTTTGGTTCTTTTGATGGTTCACCCCCAAGAAGCTACGTAGCGAAAAGATTGCTCCCAGTAGGGATTACAGAACAAGAATACTGTTCAGCATACAAATGTATGCAGACCGTAGGGTGTGTGCCGAGGAAGCCTGAGCGGTAGTGAGGAATCACCAAATATTCCTCGCTACCGCTCGGCCTCCCTCGAGGCACAGCCCCTCGCGCGTTAACTACCGAACAAGATTAAACTTACCGTCCCGTTCCACCTCAGTTCCGTTGATGCTAAACTTGGTAAAATAAAGGTACATGTCAGTATTCTGCGGCGTACCATCCTTCGTTCCGTCCCACGCTTCATCAACGTCAGAGGAAGAGAAAATTTGCTGGCCCCAGCGGTTGAAGACCGTCATGGTGTAGTCCGTAACCTGACCACCGTAGTAAACACGAAACTCATCGTTCGTACCGTCACCATTTGGCGTAACCAGTTCAGGGATTTCGAACCGGGATTGTTCAATCGGAACGATAACACCATCTGGGAACTCGCAACCACCTTCGGCGGTAGTTATCACCACATTATACCGGAGGTTGTCGGGAGCATTCTGACCGGGAGGAGGCACCATAACCACCAGCGTAGGACCGCTACCAGTTGGCGGCTCCAGGTTACCAGACCACTCGTAGTTCACATCCAGGCCGTCCGGTACGTTCGTGACCGTAAGAGTTACTTGGTTACCACTGAATACGACCCCGTCCATCGGATCAATTTCAATACCGTTTTCCAGCGTAGCGGTGATAACCGGTTCAAAGGACTCGGTCACTAGAATAACACTGGTCTCAGCAGTAACGGTTGTTCCACAAACATCTCCCGTGAAGGTGACCATATATGTAGCTTCAACGGCGGGAACATTGATCTGTATGCCCGTTCCAACCTCAACACCGTTAGAGGTCCAAACGAAGGAGCCTCTGCTATCGTCGCTCAACTGCGCCGTCAGCGTCACCTCACCATTGTTGGGACAAACGCTGCCAGGAGAAGAAGCGGTTACGGTAAACAGATCGCGTAGGCGGAAGGTCACCTCATCGGTATAAGTGTCACATTCACCGATCGTTGTTACGACGTAGGTAGTATTATCTGCGGGTGGCGTTACCTCTAGGCTCGGATCGGCAGAATCTACACCTCCACCGACGATTCGGTAGGTGTAAGCGGGATTGATGCCATCAACTATTACCCGGCGGGAATCTCCGGTACAAAGCGTCGTCTCGCTTGTCAGCGTAGGCAACTGATCGACGATCACGTTGATGGAGTACATCGACGGCATGGTACAGTCTGAGCCTTCGGCAATAACCTCAATGGTATAAGCGGTTGACTCACTTACTGTGGCAATCGGGTCGAGGCAATCATCACAGCTAAGCGTATTGTTTGGGTCTTCCCATTCCAGTTCTCCGTTCGGGCCGGAAGGGTCGAAACTAACGTTAATCTGAACCGATTCACCAGGGCAAACTAATGGGTCAGCCGGGCTGAAGATCAGAATCGGTGGCTTAATTACGTTCACCTGAATGGTGTCAATACGGCCACAAGCTCCGTTTTCCGTAATCCTAGTAAACAGCGCGGAGTCTTGCGCGAATACTACGGCATTATAAAGCTCTTGTGGGCTGGCGATGCCGGGGGCGATCGTCCATTCATGCGTGATCAGCGGGAAGTCACCCACGTCGTAAATCGGAGATTGGACGAAGAAGGTATCTCCCTGACAGTAAGGATCTTTCTCAGGATCGAGCGTCATACCGGTGTTAGTTGGCAATGAATCCGTACGGACCACCACCGAGTCGATCTGGTAACAGCCGTTCACAATCGCTTCAACGTAGTATTTTACTTCGGTCTGCGGCGCAACGCGGAGGGTAGACAGGTCCGTCGGGCCAACAACTCCGGTACTCGGAAACCAACGAACGCTAAGACCGGCGAAGGGATCCGCGCCAACTTCAAGTACCGTAACCTCATCTCCAACACAACGAAAGATGGTGTCTCCACCGAAAATTTCCAGGTTACTACGAATAAGCTCTACCCTGACGGACTGTGTATCCGAACACGCGCCGTTCTCTACCGTAGAAATCAAGGTAAACGTTGTATCAATAAAGACGGAAGGATCGTAAACGGAATTTACGTCCGTGGAATCGGCCAAGAAGTCTCCGGGGCTAAAGTCGTAAATGGTATTACCGGTTACGCGTAGGCTGTCGCTCGCCAGCATGATGGGGTATCCCTGACAAAGTAGTGTATCGCCAATCAGTTCAGGTACGATGAAGACGTCGACGTCGATGTAGATGGAATCACGCGCGCTACAGCCACCGGCGGGGCCAACCTCTACGGCATAGAAACGGGAGAACGGCGGAATCACCCGCGGGTTAGGCGTATCCGGGCTATCGATAAAACCGGAGGTAGTAATCCAGCGTACGTCCTGATCTTCAACGTTGTTGGTTTGCATCAGCTGCACGGTATCACCGCGGCAGATGTTCAGGGTATCAGGATTAAGAATTTCGACTTCAGTCTGAATGGAAATCAGTTCAAAAACCAAGGTGTCCGTACAACTACCAACGGTACCTACCAGGATCACCTGTCCGTCACCTTCGGGACTAACCGAGGTTACGTTTCCGGTGGCGATGATCACACCGGTAGTAGTAGACCAGGTATATGATGTTGCCCCGGTTGCTGAAAGGTTAAAAGTTGATCCGGGACAGAAGTAAACGGGGCCGGTATCATTCTCCGCCACCAGCTCCACCTGGATATTATCACGTAGCGGAATGGTTACAGCGCTGATGTCAACGTCGGTATTACAACCGAAGTCGGTAACGAAGGTAAAAGTGATTTCTTCTTCGCCCTCATCAATACCATCACCGATGATGACAATCGGGAAGGTAAAGACACTCTGGCCGGGAGGAAAAACAATGTTGGTCGGCAAGCCGGGGAGGATGTAATCCTCGTTCCGGATGGCCGAACCGCCCGTCTGTAGTTCGTAGACCTGGGGAATATCCTTTACGTTGTTGAAGGTAATCTGAATGGAGTCTTCTACGTTAAGACAGTCTTCCACGAGGTAATCGATGCCCGCGGTCATGCTAATGTCCACATTTGGCAGACCACCACACAGTCCGGCGATGAAGACACCGGAATCGAAAAGCCGATCACCACGGTCAGCGATCGCCAGTTTCAGGTGGTAGCTTTCACAAGGAATCACGCGAGCACGGGCACGCAAGGTTTTAGGATCTCCGCGGAAGCCACTGGTAAGTCCGTCGTACTCCACGCTCTGCCCGAGGCTATTGTTGCGGTAGTACTGGTTGTTAAAGTTATCGTTAATGCTGTCAATCTGCACCGTCGTACTCTGGTCGTTGTCCAGCACTGCAATGTTCTCCTGACCACCTAATTCCATAGGGCCGTTGATGCCGGGGCCACTAATGAAGAAGGCGAAGATGTCGTTCACCTGGTTGTCCACAAATTCCGGGTACTCATCCGAGCCGAAGGTGTAGTCAAAAACCAGTTCGTCGGTGTCCACGATTACGTCCAGTTCAAGCACACAGGCATCGAAGGACTCTGTTTCATCACCAAGGAGTGCGCCAAGAGCCTCCAGATCGAGGTCACCAGGGCCTTGTTGGATCATCTGACCTCCTCCGAGGTTAGGGCCGTCGTTGGGGCCGATGGCGCCTTTGGCGGAGCCGGTGGTAAGCAGTACTCCGGACGGCAGGCCGAGGTCGGAGCCGTCGCCTAAGAATACGCCATACTGGCCTTCGGGGCACGTCAGGGTTACGTTAGAGATTACGGTACCGGGGCCGCGAATGGCTTCACCGAGAGCGGTGGCAGTAACGGCAGTATCCACCTGAATGGGCAAAGCCGTGTCGCAATCGGCGGGAGCACAATTCCAGCTGGCAGAGAAACCTTCCCGCTGGGCATCACCGTCGGACTCGAACAGGACGGATAAACAGCCGTTGGTAGCGAAGGTCCGGAAGCAAACACCTCCTTCCTCATCACCAGAACCGCTGGCGAAGCCGCCAAGGGTGGTGATTTCACGGGCGATTTCGTTGTTGAAATCACCGTCGTAAATGGTGAGTCCGTCACCCCCCGTAGTATTATCAAAGTTGTAGTATTCAAGCGTAAATTCAATGCAGTCGCTACCGCCCGTGGGGCAAATTACGAAGGCGTTAAACTCGTCCGTTCCGTAGTCGCCGTCGGGGCCTCCGGTGTCGTACAGAATGCCCGTACAGTCGGTAGATCCACCTTCATTGATGAGAAAAGAGGATTGGGCAAAAAGGTTTGCCAGGCCGGTTACGGCACAGATCAGTAGTAAGGGTAAACGGTTCTTCATAGGTAAGCCGCCGCTGGTTTAGGTTCCGGCACGGGGTTAGCCCGGCCTTTCGGAGGGCCAAAGTACGAATTTTACCCGCTATGACGGCTATGATTGCTCACGTATCGCTAACAAGTCGTACAGCCGCTATTCCTGCAACCATTTGCGGCAATCAGGCACGGTGATGTTGCCGTAGTCGTTGCCCCACGCCTGATTGATGTAGTTCATAATGTTAACGATCTGAAAATCAGACAGCTCCTTGTTGCCAGGCATTTCGTGGTTGTATACTTTTCCGTTCACCACCATCTCTCCTAACATTCCCCTGCGGATGCCGCGCACCACCAACTCCGGATATTTTTCCAGATAATCTGACCCAGCCAACGGCGGCATCAGTTGGCGCAGCCCCTGTCCTGACTCGAAATGACAGCCAGAACAATTTTGCAGATAAAGGCTCTCACCCTGGAGGTGTTCCGTCTTCCCACAGGCAAACGGCAGGAAAATAAGAGACGCGAATAAAAGGAGGTACAAGGAAAGACGCATGGGCAGTAAAAGCTTTGGTCTTAACAACAAGTGGTTACAGTTCGGGTTCAGGAATTTGACGCTTAGAAACGCGGGTACGATAAAATGGACTGAGGAGCAATGGCCATAATGCAGAGGGTAGTACGATGACAGTTCATCCATCCGGAAAGCATCCTGTGATGTGGAAACTGCCATACCATTGGGGGATATCGGTTTCCCTATCCACCAGCATCCTTCCCCAGGCTAGCCTATTCAAACATTCAGAAGACTAAAACCCACCAAACCCGCAGCGAAAATAAGCCCATATCCGAGTAGTACATACTTCCTCAAACTCGTACTACCTGCCAGTGAGGAACGTCAATTTAATAACTGTCCTGATTGAAGCGTAGTCATCGTGGTGCTGATTGAGTCGATGAAGGCAGTGCTGCGAAGTAGCCGCGTAGCGAAATCGGACAGTTATTGAGTTGACGGTCCTAAGCCTGACCTGCTCTTCAAACTCCCATTGCACCAGCGGCCGCGCCACCAGGTCCCCCTAAAGAATTCAAGCACCCTCAAGATCAACTTGATAAAGCACTAGTGCTTTAGAGGTCCGCACCAAGTTATGGGCTACCTGTTTTTCAGGATTTGGCGGCGCGAACGCGGGTGCAGGGAAAAGTTTATTTATTACGGTTAGTGATTTAAAATCGGCTCCAACACGCCTACATTATAAATACCTTTTTCACTGCTAACGTCAGATCAGCAAAGATTATTTTTACTATAAAAAAACCAGTAGGTGACGAAGAGAGCGTAGTGTTTTCTGAGGTAGTAGGCTTTAGCCAAACAGTTTAAAAGTGGAAGTTCTTTTTCACTGCACTTTGCCCGCCAGAGACGCTCAAAGTTAAGCGAACTTTTATTGCCTAGAGAAGAGTGTCTCTTGACCGTATTACAACAACCTTCGATGTAACTGAAGGTTGCTATTTGGTGTCCTCTGCGCCCAAGAAAACGCCGTCTTTCAGTAGTTCAACCTTGGAGCTCCTGAATAACGATTCTACCTGAGTATTATCGTAGTGATTGTCTCTGCGGGTCATGCTTTACAAGAAGCCCAAGTCCGTCAGCTTTTCCCGAAACGCCTTCGAGTCATATTGTCCTCAGTCGTCAGTGTGTACAATGAGTCCAGCCTTAGGCCATCGTTGAATAATCGCTTTATCAGTACGTTGGGTACAAGCTCTTACCTCATATAACTTAGGCTAAATCGCCCGCAATCCGTGGCCTGCCAAAATAGTCCGGACCGCCTGACGACCAACCTGAATCCTATCATCAGCTAACTTCGTAAGGCAACGAGTAGCATATCGGCGCTTATGAAAGTAAAAAGATGCAACAACTTTCCGGCTATACTCCTGTCGGCCACTTGAAGTAAAAATGTGTTCGCGCCAGCGAATACAGCCCTCCCATCGGTCGCCTATATATGAGCGATTCCTTGCGGTCGCCCGTACTGGCAAGCGTTTTTACCTCGTGTTCCCAACGGTAGTATAATATCACTTTGTGGTGACGCGACTAAATCGCATTCGAAGCGGTCGTAGTAACTACTTCTACCAACCTTCATCAACTCACCACTACGCAAACTACGCCCAAAAGCACAGGGGAGATGGCCAGGGCTAACGCATACTATCTTGAAAAACCTTGTCCCGATCCTTATCTAACCACATAGCTCTCATTCGTTTATGTTTCACGCCAACTTTACTCGATCCATCTGCGTGCAGATTAATGCTCATTTTTCGGACCAAACTACAGTTAAAGGCCAGATTCGCTGTCCGCGCTCTACTCGCATCTTCTCCAAAAGTGACATCTAGCGTCCAATGAAGTCGATTCTCTATGCTCCAGTGTCCACGAA
>JAPKCQ010000345.1 GCA_026421165.1 Lewinella sp.
TAGGGGCAAGGTAATGATCCCGGAGTAAAGGTTGGTTGTTTTGACCTTGCTCTTTTGACCTTTGCGTTGCATCCTGCGGCCGCGCCCTTATTTGTCTTTTAGTTCGTTAGGCTTTGGTTCGTTAGTTACTGGCACATTTGATAGAACAGCCTAAAGTACTAACGAACTAACGGGCTAACTACCTATCTTCCCGGCATGAGCAGACTTACCGTAAGCGATTTTACCGTAAAAATAACGCTTCCCGTGCAGTGGGGTGATATGGACGCGGCCAACCACGTAAACAACGCGGTGTACATACGCTGGGTGGAATCGGCACGCCTGGCCTACTTCGTGGAAATGGGGATGGACACCACTTTTCGTGGCGCAGACGCCGGGCCGATTCTGGCCTGGCAAGACTGTAAGTACATCTTTCCCGTCACCTTTCCCGATACCGTTACCATTGGTGTCCGGACGCTGCAGGTAGAACTAGATCGTTTTCGGATGGAATGCGGTATTTTCTCGGAACAACACGACCGGCTGGTGGCCATTGCCAAGCAGGTGATTGTGCCGTATAGCTTTAATAAGCTGCATAAGGTGGCTATGCCTGAGGCTTGGTTGGCTGGTATTGATCGGATTGAGGAGGGGTAGTTAGACCGTTAGTTCTTTAGACTTTTAGTTCGTTAGCGCTGCCGTACGTTGGAGGCCTCACCGAACCTACTGAAAATGTGAATCAAGGGCTAAGTTCTTGCCATAAACTCAAGGTAATAACCTCATTATTGTACGGGCACCCCTTGCGGGTGCCCGTACAGTAGCATTATGTTGGCCTCATCGTTCGCTCAGCGAACGATCATAAACCTACTCCTCTAATTCGTAGGGATAAAAAGAATTAACGAGGATGTCCGTACCCATTTTTTTAATCCTAATAATCCTAGGCCCCCCTTTGTCAGAAAAAAGACAAACCTCCAAAAACCAACACAAGAGAGTGGATGCAGCCCCCCACAAATCCGTTCCCAAAGAAAGAAGAAGCTAGGTTCAATCCACCCACAACACCACTATACCATGAGGCTATTAACCAATTCACTGGCCTTACTGCTGGCCTTCACTTTCTTCGGCTGCATTGAAGACAACATCACCGTCGGTGAAATTTTTCAAGAGCAGACGAGCCTCGGCGCTTACCCAAAACTCATCAGCGTTGAAACCGAGTTCTTTAACCTTGCCGACCTAGATAACGCAGCCTACGCGCATTCAGTAGACTTCGTTGACGGGGCCGGAGGTAAGGACGTAACCGAGTACCGCATCTACCTTTCCTACGTGCAACCAGATCAGGACACGACGATCTTCGAGCTCTTTCGGACGGTCAGCAGTCAGGAATTCACGACCCGCTCCGGAACCAACCAGCTTGGCTTAGACCTCATCATTCCATTCTCCGAAGTCGCCGCATTTCTGGGTATTGACGATCTATCCATTTTCTCAACTGAAGAGGAGTTTAACTTTCGGACCGAGATCGTTAAGACTGATGATCGGGTGTTTTCATCCCTGAATTCCACCCCCGTAATCACCAATGCTTTTGAAGGTCTTTGGGACTTTAGGGTTAAGGCTATTTGCCCTTTGCGGGAGGATATCTTTGTGGGGGAATACCGTATTACGTATGGCTACGTCTACCCCCCGACTGAGCTGCCTGGAGGACCTGCCTTCGGTGATCTTGACCGTTCAGTATTTTTAAGCCCAGCTAATGACCCCAGAATTGAACGCACTTTAAATTACGGGCCCTATTTACCTGGTTTCTCATTCTTCACCGATGATGTCTTATTGCTTTTTTCTTGCGGCAACTTACTCCAAACACCAATTAATACCGGCGCAGGTTGCGGTGACGGTACTATAGGTGCCATTCAAAACGGAGTGGCTACTTATGACCCTAACGACGACAGTACTTTCACGATCGAGATGATCGATTTGCCCCCGGAATTTGACGGCGGGTGCTTCGGACAAGGGTTTGGCTCGCGGCTTCGCTACAGTATTGTCTTTACGAAGATCAAACTACCCTCGCCGCTGCCCAGAATACTCCATAGTATCCCCCTTACCAAAGCCATAACTAAAGCCTAGCGTAATAAAACGCCCGCGCAGCCGCCGGTTGTAATTGTAAACATCGGCCCGGTCGATGATGCTCTCCTGAATACGGGAGGCGAAAACATCACGAATGCTGAAGCTCACCGCGCCTTTACCCTTGAACAGCTTTTTGCGGAGACCGAGATCAGCGAATAACTGGTCACTGACCTCGCTCTGGACTGTCTGGAAGGAGGACCGGTACTGGCCGGTTACCTCAAAGTCGAAATCGAGGGGAAGGTTAAATTTGGTGGTCACTTTGCCGCTGTACTGATCGGCGGAGAAATCGAAAGAGGTACCTTCGAGCTCTCCGTTGCGGGAAAAGAAGAAGTAGTTCAGGTCGCCGGTTACCGTTATGAATTCGGAGGGAATGGTTTTGAAGTTTAGCTCCAGTCCCGTGGTCCGGTTGGTACCAATGTTCTGCGGGGTAGTGAGGCTGACGTTGTCCTGAAAGGTCGTGATGCGCTCTACCACCTCGGTCGTGTAACGTTGGTAAACGCCGAAGTTGAGGGAGGTTTCGCCGAGAATAAATATGCTTGTTACCTCATAAGAATCGGTGAATTCTGGCTGCAGGTCGGGGTTACCGGCGCTGATGTTAAAATCGTTGCGGGGGTTAAAAAACGGGTTCAGGCTCCAGAGGCGGGGCCGGAAGATCCGGCGGGAGTAGCTGGCCTGTACCGAAACACCATCGGATATTTTGTAGGAGGCGGCGGCGCTGGGGAAGAGGTTGGAGTAGTTCTGGTCGTTGCTTGCGTTAGTGGTTTCCAGCAGGGTGGTCAGGTCGGTATTTTCTACGCGCAGACCGATTTTGACGCCCAGGTTAGAGAACTGGTAAGCACCGGTACCGTAGAAGGCGAGCACCTTCTGGTTCCAGTTGAAAACGTTGGTAAGCTCGGGGTCGACGACGAAGCTGGAACCATCGAAGCTGCTGACCGAAAAATCGTTGTTTACATCGCTGGTCACGTACTGCGCGCCGGTTTCGACGGTCATTTTATCGTTGATGGGCCGGGTGTAGTCAACCTTAAAGGTGTTTTCCTGCTGGCCGAAGTTGGTGCGTGTTTGCTGGCGGCCGTCGCGGTCGAGGCCGGAGAGGGTAGTGTTCGTGAATTCCGAAGACTGGTCTTTGGAAAACAGGGTGCCGAGGGCGCTGAAGACCAGGTCGTGGTCTTTATCGTCCTCGAAATCGCGTTTGTACTGGAGCTCAAACTGGTACTTCGGGTTGGTGGCTTCGGTCACCTCTTCGCGCTTCCAGGTGGAAACAACTTCGTTGGCGGCGTCGGTGAGCGTAAAGTCGTTGCGGGAGGGCTGGTCTTCGATCTCGTAGGAGACGTTGCCGGACAGGGTGATGACGTTGCGCTCGTCGATAATGTAGTCGGTACCGAGCACAACGTTATAATAAACCTCATTCCGGAATTCGTTGCCCTCGCTGGAGACCGTATTGCCGCTGACCTTATCCTGGTTAATGGAGCGCTCTTCGTTGGGCAGCTCCCGGTAGCCGACGCCGAGCTGGCTGAAGAGGTTGAATTTGTCGGTCCGGCGGTTCAGGCTCAGGCCCACGCTGTGGTTTTGTGGGGTACCGGTGTTGACCGAGATGGCTCCGTTCAGCCCCTTGCGTTCTTCTTTTTTCAGGACGATGTTGATGATGCCGGAGGTACCCTCGGCGTCGTACTTCGCGGAAGGGTTGGTGATGACCTCGATGCTTTCAATCATATCCGCCGTAATGGTGCCCAGCAGGTTGCCCTGTTCGCTGGCGATGACGGAGGGCTTGCCGTTGATGAGAATCTGTACGCCGCCACTGCCGCGCAGCTGAATTTGCCCTTCAATGGTCACGTTGACCGAAGGAACATTGTTGAGAACTTCCAGTGCACCTGCACCCGTGCTGCTTAAATCTTTGCCTACGTTGAATACCCGCTTGTCCAGCTTGAATTCCGTCTGCGATTTCTCGGCGCGGACGGTGATTTCATCTAGGGTTTGGCCGGTGGCGGCGAGTTCGATCAGGCCCAGATCGGCCTGGCCGTCGGTAAAGGAGAGCTTCTCGATTCGCTGCGTTTCAAAGCCAATGAAGCTGAGGTCGAGGTAAACCGCTTCGGTAGTGGTTTCCAGGGTAAATTTCCCCGCCAGATCGGTGGTAGTACCTCCAGTCCCGCTTTCGGTCGTCGCATCTGATACTAGTACGGTGGCAAATTCGATGGGTTGCCCACTGTTCTTGTCCACCACGCGTCCCGTGATGGTATTCTGGGCGAGGGCGCAGGTGCAGAGTAGGGTAGTGAGGAGCAGGGTAAAGAGGTAGGGTAGTTTCATTAGGGACTGGTTGTAGAGGAAAGAATCAGAATTGGTCGCCTTATGTTCACCTGCCTGGCTTGCTGATCTACCGTTTGGGTGGTTTGATCGACGGTTTGAGCGTTTTACGGAGGAGGCTGAGTGTCCAATAATTATTTGCCCTTCCGCTTCCCAAGGGTCGTTGTACCTTATCAGTTCCAGATGTTCCTTCTGAAGAAGCATACCACTAAAACAACAATACAAGTAATCGGAAGCCAATCACC
>JAPKCQ010000346.1 GCA_026421165.1 Lewinella sp.
AACACTCAAAACTACAACATTGCCCGTTCCCGAAAAAAAGAAGAAGCCCGACCCGGCCCCCTACCGCATTCTTGGCATTGACCCCGGAACGGTCGCGCTTGGTTTCGCCGTAGTGGAAATCCACGCAAAGTCACGCCGAATACTGGAATTAGGCGTACTCAAACTTGGCAAGATGCCCGACCATGCCGAGCGCCTAGCCACCATTTACCGCCGCCTGACCCAGGTGATTGGTACTCATAAAGTATCGGTGATGGCCATCGAAGCGCCTTTCTTCGGTAAAAACGTACAGTCGATGCTCAAACTCGGCCGCGCCCAGGGCGTCTGCATGGCCGCCGCGATGGCCCAGTCGGTGGAGGTGACGGAGTACGCGCCCCGTAAGATTAAACAGTCCATCACCGGCAACGGTAACGCCAGCAAGGAACAGGTCGCCGCCATGCTCGCCAATGAATTTGTGCTCGACAACTCGCGGTATATGGAAGATGCTACCGATGCACTTGGTGTGGCGATGTGCCATTTCTACCAGACGCGGGGCGTGCTTGGTGGAAGTAAGAAATTTTCTGGTTGGGAGGGATTCGTTAAGGCTAATGAGAAGCGGGTTAAGAAGTGAGTTTTGAATATTCGAAATCCAATGTAATTGATGGAAAAAGTAAAGACAATCGTGTCACCAAATGGTGAAAAACACTACGCCAAAAATCTTGACCCTGAAGATGTGGAGGAAGTCGCAGCCATCATGAAGGATGAAGAAACAATTCCACCTGCGGCCGCACCCGTAAAATAGTCAAATAGTCATCCTTGTCACTTGAGCACAAGACTTCCAACCGGCTGTCCTATCTTAGCGGCCCCAACGAATTAACGGACTAAAAGTCTGAAGAACTAAAAGACTAACAACGCCCATGGCCAGTATCGACATTGAAGCCCTGAACGAACAGATAAAGATTGACAGTGAAGTAGTGGACCGCATCCGCAAGGAAACCGCGAAGGTGATTGTGGGACAGCAGTACATGATCGACCGGCTGCTGCTGGGCCTGCTGAGCCGGGGGCATATTTTGCTGGAAGGCCTGCCCGGTCTTGCGAAAACCCTCGCCATCAACACGCTGGCTAAAACGATTTCTGCCGACTTTAGTCGCATCCAGTTCACGCCTGATTTGCTGCCGGCCGACATTGTCGGTACGATGATCTATAACCAGAGCATCAACGATTTTACCGTGCGTAAAGGGCCCGTTTTCGCCAACTTCGTACTGGCGGATGAGATTAACCGTGCGCCCGCCAAGGTGCAATCCGCCCTGCTCGAAGCGATGCAGGAACGACAGGTCACCATTGGCGATACCACCTTCAAACTGGAAGAGCCTTTCTTGGTACTCGCTACCCAGAACCCCATCGAGCAGGAGGGAACCTACCCGCTGCCCGAGGCCCAGACCGACCGTTTCATGCTGAAGTGCACCATCGGTTATCCCACCCGGGAAGATGAAATCGAGATCATGCGCCGCAACCTTGCCGAGGGCTTTGAAAAAATCAACCCGGTAGCTACCACTGCCGAAATTATGAAGGCCCGCGACAGCGTCCGCAAGATCTACATGGACGATAAGATCGAGCGCTACATTATCGATATTGTCTTCGCTACCCGCGAACCCGAAGCCTACCGTTTGGCCGACCTCAAGCCGCTCATTACCTTCGGCGGTAGCCCGCGTGCGACCATCAACCTGGCCCTGGCTGCTAAGGCCCACGCCTTTCTGGAGCGCCGTGGCTACGTTACACCGGAGGATGTTCGCGCCGTCTGCGAAGACGTACTGCGCCATCGTATCGGCCTTTCTTATGAAGCCGAAGCGGAGAATATTAAGCAGGAGGATATTATTGCGCGGGTACTCAATGTGGTGGAGGTGCCTTAAGAACCCTCGGTTGTTAGCATTTTAGATCGTTAGCCTCCGCACGTTACGGGCGTCAGAAAGTGGCATTACAATACTCAGCACGTTATAACAATTTGGCGCGAACGCAGGATGCAAAGTGCGTTTCAGGCTACGGTACATTCACATAATTTGCCAAATTCGCAATTCCAACTTTCTCTCCTGAACCATGAAGGAACCGTAGGGTTAGGCTGGCAAACCAATGTTTATGCGCAACCTGTTCTTGGCTCTACTAGCCGTTTTTCTTTTCTCCTGCGGAGAAACCTCCACTACCCAGGAGGCAAAGACCGAAAGACCAACGATCAAATCAGCGGTAAAGATGACGCCCATCTTCCACTCCGCCGTAGTGCTGGAGTACGATGGGAAGACCATCTTCATCGACCCCTACGATAAGCCGGAGAAGTTTGATGGCTTTCCTGCGCCAGACATGGTCGTGATTACCCACACCCACGGCGATCATTTTAGTAAAGACGTGCTCTCCGACTTTAACCTGAGCAAAGCGGAACTCTTTGGTCCCGAAGCCGTGATCGCTGAAGCGGGGGAATTTGGCTTCGCTAAAATGACGACCCTTGGTAACGGCGACGACGTAGCGCGCGGCGACATCAGTATCGAAGCCGTCGCTTCCTACAACTTGCCAAAATCTGAATCGGCACCCCATCCACCCGGGAAATTCAACGGCTACGTCGTCGAACTAGGCGATGAGCGCTACTACTTCAGCGGAGATACCGGCCCCGTAGATGAGATGCGTAAACTCGAAGACATTGATTTTGCTTTCGTCTGCATGAACCTACCTTACACCATGACCATGGAAGACGCTGCCGACGCCGTGCTCGACTTCAAGCCCCGCGTCGTTTACCCCTTCCACTACCGCAACAAAGACGGTACTTTTATGGACACTGAGCAATTTGCAGAGATGGTTACTAAGGGAGATAAGGGTATTGAGGTGCGGGTTTTGGACTGGTATAAGTGAGTTGGCTAGGGTTGTGAATTCCTAAATTCCTGCTGTTGTTGCCACTCACTACGCTTGCTCGCCCGGGTGAGCAAGCATAGCGCCGCAAACGGCACTTACGGTAGTAATCCAGTGACTTACTAACTCAGATACTTAGTTGTCAACTCACTGGCCCTTGGCGATGTTAAATGGCGAAACCATCATATAAAACCCCTTCGCCACATGACCATCGATCAAATATACACTGGTTGCCTCGCCCAAGGCGCCTATTACATTGAGAGTGACGGGGAAGCCGCCATCATCGACCCACTGCGCAGCCCCGCGCCTTATCTGGAGCGGGCCGCTAAGGACGGTGCTGATATAAAGTATATTTTCGAGACGCATTTCCACGCCGACTTTGTAAGTGGGCATTTGGACCTCGCGGCAAAAACCGGCGCGACTGTAGTCTACGGCCCCGGCGCTAAAACGGATTATGAAAAGTATGAAGCTGTCGACGGTGAAGAATTTCGTGTTGGCAAATTAACCATCCTTGCCCTTCATACCCCCGGACACACGCTGGAGAGTACAACCTACCTGCTGCTCGACGAAAACGGGACACCAAAAGCGATTTTCTCCGGAGATACGCTCTTCATCGGCGACGTCGGCCGGCCCGACCTGGCCCAGAAGAAAGGTGCCCTTACGATGGAAGACCTCGCTGGCCTCCTCTACGAAAGCCTCCGCCGTAAGATCATGGTGCTGCCCGATGACGTGATCGTCTACCCCGCCCACGGCGCCGGCTCCGCCTGCGGCAAAAAAATGAGCCGCGAAACCCAAGATACCCTCGGCAACCAGAAAGCAACCAACTACGCCCTACGCGCCGACATGACGCGGGAAGAGTTCATCAAGGAGCTTACCGAAGGCCTGCTGCCCCCTCCCGCCTACTTCGGTGAGAACGTACGGATGAATAAAGAAGGCTACGAACCCTTCAGTGAGGTAATGAAAAGCGGTAACGTCGCGCTTGCTCCGGCAGACTTCGAGCGGGTTGCCAACGCAGAGCACCCATTGATTCTGGACGTGCGGAGTAAGGAGGACTTTGTCACCGGCTTCGTTCCCAACAGTATCTTCATCGGTCTCGACGGTAGCTTTGCTCCCTGGGCGGGAGAGATGATCCCTAACATGGGCCAGCCTATCCTACTCGTTACCGACCCCGGCCGTGGAGCCGAGGCCGTGGAACGCCTCAGCCGTGTGGGCTTCGACAATACCCTTGGCTATCTCGACGGTGGCATCCTGGCATGGAAAAGCTACGGCGGCGAAGTAGAGACCATCGATACGATCAAGGGTGATGCCTTTGGCGACGCCCTCACCGCCGGTAAAGCGCAGCACATTATTGATGCCCGCAAACCAACTGAATACGAAGGCGGCCACCTCAGCACGGCGACCAACCTTCCCCTTTCCGAGCTCAACGCGCGGATGGGTGAGATTGACCGCGACACCACCGTTTATATCCATTGTGGTAGTGGCTACCGCTCTACCATCGCTACCAGTTTATTGAAATCGCGTGGTTACGAGAAAGTGGTCAATGTTCAGGAGAAGGTGGGGGATATTCTGGCCTTAGAAGTAGTATAGTCGTGTAGTATTGTAACGTGATGTTCGCAGTCTGTACGTCTAAATCCCTTTGATAGGAAGATCGTTAGTAGTTGCAATTTAGCTGTAACGACAATCTGTTACGCTCTAAATTCTAACCACTAA
>JAPKCQ010000347.1 GCA_026421165.1 Lewinella sp.
GGGGCTGCTTTCTTTGGAGATACCGACTCAGTACTTGTACTCTGCCGTATGTGACGAGCTGCTATCCTCTGGTGATTAAGGAGCGTATTTGCTTACGCAGGTGATAGTCAGTCGTGTTTGAAATTTAAACGCTGACCGGTTTCTTTTAAAAGCATACCGGTTACCTCTTTATGGGGGACATGAATATCGGGCGTTTAGGTGCGCTACCCACTAGGAGTAGAAGTTTTCCACATATTTAAAACGTTTTCCACAATGTGGATAAAAATGAGTAAAATGTTAAGTTGTTGATAATCAATTATAAAGAGGCCTTTATCCACATGTTGTGGAAAACTATGGACAAAATATTTTAATCTTTAGCTTACCTTAGCCATAGCACGAGGGAAAACAACAATTTTATCTTTTTTCTGTGCTTTCGACTTACTAATACCACCTAGACTAAGGCGGCATTTTCCTTCTGCGGATTGGATATCGTCTTTAGTTCGCCTGAGCTTATAAAAGCAGGCTTCTACAAACCACACTTTATTTTCTCACGACCTTGGCTTGTTTACAACACTTACTTCCCCCGGATATCCGGTTGCGAAGTAAGGGAAAAGTTAACGGCTTGTGTGAACCGATTTACTGATACCACATTAATAGCTTTTTCTCCTCATTCCTTTATTTACCTACCACTTTTCTTTTTTTAATATGAATGCTAAGTTAGAACCTATCCTCGCCGAAAATGACGGCCGCTTCGTACTCTTCCCTATTGAGCACGACGATATTTGGAAATACTACAAAGACAACGAAGCTTGTTTCTGGACGGCTGAGGAAGTCGACCTTTCGGCCGACCTTAACGACTGGAACAACAAACTCAACGACAACGAGCGCCACTTCATCAAGCACGTTCTGGCGTTTTTTGCCGCCTCCGACGGTATCGTGAATGAGAACCTGGCGGAGAACTTTGTCGCAGAAGTGCAGTACACCGAAGCCAAATTCTTCTACGGTTTCCAGATCATGATGGAGAACATCCACTCTGAAACCTACTCCCTGTTGATTGATACCTACATCAGTGACCCCAAGGAGAAAGACTACCTCTTCAACGCTATCGAAACGATGCCTCCGGTAAAGAAAAAGGCTGAGTGGGCCCTGCGCTGGATCGACAATGGCACTTTCGCCGAGCGGATTGTCGCTTTTGCCGCCGTAGAAGGTATCTTCTTCTCCGGTTCCTTCTGTTCCATCTTCTGGCTCAAGAAGCGTGGCTTGATGCCGGGCCTTACGTTCAGTAACGAGCTGATCAGCCGCGACGAAGGCATGCATTGCGACTTTGCCTGTATGATTTACAACAACCATATCGTCCACAAACTCGCCCCCGGCGTAGTGACTGGTATCATCAAAGATGCCGTTGCTATCGAGAAGGAGTTCGTCTCTGAATCCCTACCCGTCAATCTGATCGGTATGAACTGTGATATGATGTGCCAGTACATCGAATTTGTCGCCGACCGCCTGCTCTCCGAACTGGGCCAGGAAAAGGTATGGAACGTAGAAAACCCATTCCCCTGGATGGATATGATCAACCTGCAGGGTAAAACCAACTTCTTTGAGAAGCGGGTAGGGGAGTACCAGAAAGCTGGCGTTACTTCTGACCGGGATAAGCAGGCGTTCTCCTTGGACGAGGACTTCTAGTAGCTAGGGGCTAGAAACTAAGGCTAACATTTAGCCTCTAGTTTCTAGCTCCTACATTCCTTGCTACTCTAACCAAACCAAGCACCTCGCGGCCGCGCCCAAATTCAGCCGCAACACACAATACACAACTCTCCACCATGAAAGTCATCAAGCGCTCCGGCCGTCCAGAGGACGTCTCCTTCGATAAAATAACCGCCCGCATCAAAAAAATGTGTTACGGACTGGACGAGAACTTCGTCGACCATATCAACGTAACCAAGAAGGTCATTCAAGGCCTTTACGACGGTGTCTCCACCGTTGAACTCGATAATCTCGCCGCGGAAACTGCCGCTAGCATGAGCACCGTCCACCCAGACTACGCCCAGCTTGCCGCCCGCATCGCGATTTCCAACTTGCATAAAGAAACCGACAAGAGCTTCTCCAAAACCATGGAGGCGCTCTACAGCTACGTCGACCCCAAAACGGGCGACGCCGCCGGCCTCATTGGCGAGGACACCATGAAGGTGATCCGCGACAATAAAAGCCGTCTCAACGCCGCCATCATTTATGATCGCGATTTCGATTTTGACTACTTCGGCTACAAAACCCTCGAACGCAGCTACCTGCTGCGCATGGACGGTGACATCGTGGAACGGCCTCAGCAAATGCTGATGCGTGTCTCCGTCGGTATCCACCAGGAGGACATCGAATCTGTCATCCAGACCTACCAGCTGATGAGTGAGAAGTGGTTTATCCACGCCACGCCGACGCTGTTCAACTCGGGCACGCCGAAGCCGCAGATGAGTTCTTGCTTCCTGCTCAGCATGACGGACGACAGCATCGAAGGTATTTTCGAGACCCTCCGCCGTTGCGCCCGCATCAGCCAGGCTGCCGGTGGTATCGGTCTCAGCATTCATAACGTGCGTGCGACGGGTTCTTACATTAAGGGCACCGGTGGCACGTCTAACGGCATCGTCCCGATGCTGAAGGTATTCAACGATACGGCCCGCTACGTAGACCAGGGTGGTGGCAAGCGCAAAGGTGCTTTTGCCGTTTACCTCGAACCATGGCATGCCGATATCTTCGACTTCCTGGACCTCAAGAAGAACCACGGTAAGGAAGAAATGCGTGCCCGCGACCTCTTCTACGCCCTCTGGATGAACGACCTGTTCATGCAGCGCGTTAAGGACAACGGCATGTGGAGCCTCTTTGACCCCAACGAAGCGCCCGGCCTGTTCGACGCTTACGGCGGTGAGTTCGAAGCCCTCTACCACCAGTACGAAGCGGAAGGCAAAGCCCGCAAGACGATTAAGGCCCAGGACCTCTGGTTCGCCATTCTCGACAGCCAGATCGAAACCGGTACACCTTACATCCTGTACAAGGACGCGGCCAATAAAAAATCTAACCAGCAGAACCTCGGTACCATCCGCAGTTCTAATCTCTGCACTGAAATCATGGAATACACCAGCCCCGACGAAGTGGCCGTGTGTAACCTGGCCAGCCTCGCGCTGCCCAAGTACGTGAAGGAGGACAAGACCTACGACTTCGACCGCCTGGTGGAGGTGACCCGCGTAGTGACCCGCAACCTGAATAAGGTGATCGATCAGAACTATTACCCGATCGAGCAGGCGCGCCACTCCAACATGAAGCACCGCCCCATCGGTCTCGGTGTTCAGGGCCTCGCCGACGCTTTCATCATGATGCGGATGCCGTTCGACTCTGAGGAGGCACGGCAGATGAACAAAGACATCTTCGAAGCGATGTACTTTGCCGCCTGTACCGAATCCATCGCCCTGGCGAAGAAGCTCGGCCACTACGAAAGCTACCCCGGCTCACCGGCCAGCAAGGGCATACTGCAGTACGATATGTGGGGCGTTACTCCGTCGGAGAAGTGGGACTGGGCTGGACTTAAGGAAGACCTCGCCAAGTACGGTATGCGCAATTCGCTGCTGATTGCTCCGATGCCGACGGCGTCCACCAGCCAGATCCTCGGTAACAACGAATGTTTTGAGGCCTACAGCTCCAATATGTACACCCGTCGTACCCTTTCCGGAGAGTTCGTGGTGGTGAATAAGCACCTGCTGCACGACCTCATCGGCCTCGGTTTATGGGACAACAGCATGCGCAACCGCCTCATGGCCAGCAACGGCTCCATCGCCGATTTTAACGACGTACCGCAGCACCTTCGCGACCTCTATAAGACGGTCTGGGAGATCAGCCAGCGCGTGGTCATCGACATGGCCGCCGATCGCGGCGCGTTCATCTGCCAGAGCCAGAGTATGAACCTCTTCGTGGAGAACGTCAACTTCAAGAAGCTCTCCAGCATGCACTTCTACGCATGGAGCAAGGGCCTCAAGACGGGTATGTATTACCTACGTACGAAGGCCGCGCGGGATGCCATTCAGTTCACCGTTGATAAGAATGCGCTCCAAAAAGCAGGAGACCATGGCGATGGTCAAGTAAAGGCTAAAGCGCTTAAGGGCGCGGACGCTGGTGCAGAGAAAGTCGTTAAGGAGCAAGGAACGGCTACTGCTGTTGCCGTCGCTGAGATCCCAAAGGTGAAAGCTGATGCTAAAGCTTCTCCTGCCGCCGCTGCTGGCTTTGATGAGCTGTCTGCTACTGATGTTAAGAATGTTGGGGAGTCTTGTAGTATTGATGATCCTGATTGTCTTTCTTGCTCTGCATAGAGAGCTGTTCCGGGGTTCTTGCCGGATGAAGAGGTGCGCTTCGCTTGCCTTTTTCCGTCCGACAAGAATCTTGGAACGTTGGAACAGCGTTCGGCTAGGCCGATGCTTGGTTTAATCGCCCCCTTTGGTGAAATACTGGAGGGGGCGATTTTGGGTAGATTTATGATGAAAATATTTGAGGGGTAAAGGTAATTATGACCTTAAAACTTTAAAACGAGTGTGCT
>JAPKCQ010000059.1 GCA_026421165.1 Lewinella sp.
CGACACTGCACCCGCGTCCACGCCCGGAAATGACCTTGATACGGAAGACCTCGGTCCAGTAGCCGCAATAATCCGCAATCCCGTAGATACCAGAGGGGAGGAAATAGATACCGCCAACGTAGCGCGCCTAAATTTTAACGAAACTGAATTCAAATTCGGTAAAGTAAAAGTGGGAACCGTCATAAATCACGACTTTCCCTTCACCAACACCGGCTCCGTTCCTCTGCTCATCACTAAGGCCCGTTCCACCTGTGGTTGCACCGTGCCTAGCTACCCCGAAGCCCCAATCGCTCCCGGTGAATCGGGCGTGATCAGCGTCTCTTTCGACACTAAAAACAAGTACGGACGGCAGCGCAAGCCCGTTACCATCATCGCCAATACCTACCCCGCCACGACGACCATCTACGTCGACGGCAACGTAATCAACGAATAATAACAATATGACTACTATTTTTCTGCAAGCTTCCGGTAGCGCCCTTGGCGGCATCCTGCCAATGGTACTGATGCTCGGCGTAATCGTCATCTTCATGGTACTGCCTCAGCGACGCAAGTCCAAGGAGCAAAAAACCTTCCTCGAAAGCCTGCAAAAAGGTAAGGAAGTAGTGACCGCCAGCGGTCTGCTCGGCCGCATCGATAAGATTGACGACGGCATCGTCACCCTCAACGTCGGAAATAAGACTTACATTCGGTGTACCAAGAATGCCATTTCCAAGGAGTTAACCGATGCAATCTATCCTCAGGACACTGCTAAGTAAAAACCCGCTCAAAGAGATGGCCGAGACCGACCGCAAGGTACTCGCCATCTGCCTTGGCGCTGCTTTTGTCTTCTGGCTTATCCTCAATCTCTCCCGCAACTATACCATTAACCGCCAGGTTCCCATTGGCTACCTCGTGGATTCCGAGCGCGTGCTGGTAGGTCGTATGCCCGAGCTACTCGACGCCACCATCACCGGCAGCGGTTGGAATCTCCTTTGGGAAACGCTGCGTAAAAACCAGCTCACGCTGGAGGTTAACGTACAGAACAAGGAAAATAAACGCATGACCGGTACTTTTCTGGAGCGTGAGCTGAGCCGTATGCTCTCCAGTAACGAAGTCACGATCGCCTTACCTGGCTTCGAGTCCGTCCCGATCTTCACTGCCCCAAAAGAGGGTAAGCGCGTCCCGGTAGTTAGTAAGGTAGCGATCAACTTCTCCGAAGGCCACCTTGCCCTAAATCCGCCAGACATTCTCCCCGACAGCATCACCATCAGCGGCGCAACCGATGCCCTGGAAGAAATTTCGGAGTGGCCAACCGAGTCGTTGGTCCTTAGCGATCTGAATAAAACGGAAAAAAGAGCCGTCAACCTCGAAGTACCACCAGAAGGCGTCACCCTGTCCCGCGTAAAAGTAAATTTCACCCTAGCAGTCGAAGCCTTCATCCAGCAAACCATCACCGTATCGGTGAGCCTGGAAAACGGGCCCTTAGGAAAAAGTTACGAATACACCCCCAAGACGGTCGACCTACTGGTCAGCATCCCCCAGAGTGCCTACGGTAGCGTCCGGGCCCAAGATTTCAAACTAGTAGCCGACCTTACCGGCCTTACTGCGGGAGAAAGTGGTAACAGCGTTCCCATTACGGTGCAGCGCAGGCCTGAAGTAGTAAAGGGCGTACGATTTATGCCACGAGTAGTGGAGTATTACCTTGTAGAGTAAGCAGGATACTAGCTTTTACCTCTTCCCTCTGATAACAGAAACAGGCATCAACGCATCATAAGTACCCGTAAGCGTAGGCGTCTGAATGTTGCCCGTGTACTGACGAACCTCACGATGAACGAAAGAGAAGAGTTCCTGAATAGAGACCAACTTGTCTCCGTTAGAATCCGCTTCACCCTTCATGCCGCGAATGAGGAAATGGCTGAAGATGCCGCTGCGTAAACCGCCGTCTTCGAGGCTGATCTCCTGGCCCTTACTCGAAAGCAGCAGCGCGGTGGATGCCTGGGCGTTGTTCAGTGCGGAGTAGTAGGCGTTCAGGGTCGCATCAGTGCCTCCACCGCCTCCTTTGGCGTTTTGGGGGGCACCGTTCCTTCCGGCGAGGCTACCGCTGTGGCAAGCATCGGCGATGACCAGTTTATGGCGGGCGCGGCTGGCGAGAAGTGCGTCTTTGAGCTGATAATGCTCCAGCTTGTTGACGTAACCGTCGTAATCTATCGGCAGGAAGGAGCCTTCGAGTCCGTGGCCACTGAAGTAAAAGAGGATGACATCATTTTCATCCGCCCGCTGGTACACTTCGCGCATGGCCATGATGATGTTGCGGTGTGTAGCGTCCTCATCAATCAATACCTTCACCTGCTCGTCGGGCAAAGCACCTCCTTCGATGCTCCGCAGGAAGCCAGCCAGCTGGTAGGCGTCGTCATCGGTATAGAGCAGGGTACGCATGTGCGTATAACGGGCTGCACCGACGACTACGGCCCAGATTTTCACCTCCGGATCAAAGTCTGGCTGGATGTTCTGGGCGGGACGGCCCATGGCGGTGAAGACCTTACGGTAAAGGTTTCCATTACGCCAGATGCCACCGTGCATTTCTCCGTCGGCGTAGAACATAATGCCAAGGCCCTCGGGCTGGTGGCTCCTGAAATTACCGTGGTAAGTATTTCCGTTGGTGTACACGACCGTCCCGGAGCCTGTAGGCATCCCCGAACTGACGTTGCCATAGAAGATTGTCCCGTTCGGGTAGCGGTATTTACCGATGCCTTCGGGGCAGCCGCCATTGCAATCAGTAGCACTACTGAGGTCACCTTGAAAGCCGAGCCTGCTCCAGTCAGCCTGGAAATTATTCCCATCCCATTGGCCTTCCAACTGGGTGCCGTCTTCGAAAGCCATGCTGCCTTCGCCATGGCGTTGGTTATTTTGCCACTCGCCGCTGTAAACGTCTCCACTGGCGTATTCCATGGTACCATTACCTTTGATGGTGGTCCCGCTCATTTCTCCAACGTAGTAATCGCCGTTAGCGAAGTTGAAGGTAACCTCTCCTCTCACCTGATCGTAGACGAACTCTGCCTCCATCCGGTTGCGGTTCACGAAGGTGATCACACCCTTACCATGGCGTTTACCGTTGTGGAAACCGCCAATATAGCTTGTGCCATCCGCTTCCGCCATACGGCCACGGCCCTCCTGAATGGATTTGAGCCAGCCGCCAACGTACATCGCTCCTCCTGGATATTTCATGATGCCTATTCCCTGAAATTCGCCCCTATGAAAATTTCCCTCGTAAGAGGCTCCGTCCGGAAAGACAACCTTCCCCTTACCGTCTAGGCAATTGCCATGGACGCAGTTGCCCTGAGCAGACAAGGTGAGACAGAATAAGCTAAAACTTAGCGCGAGAATAAATCGTGACATGTTTTTGAGAATTTGAAGGCTAACGGAGAAGACAAATGATTACAAACCTCAGTTCGTAACCGTTATAGTTACCTATTTAGCTCTCTAAGATGCTAAAAAATTGCGCTTAAAAGTGTTAAGACGGAGGTACAGTTAGGAAACGGTGGCTTTATGAAGGTGAGTGGTCGCTGGCTAAGCTAAAAAATGTGTTATCCGAAGGCGACTCACTCCAGAAATAGGCGCGCCAACAACCGCCAGTCTTCCCCCACCGAATAATCCCGTGCGTACAAGAAATTAACCTGGTGCAGCGTGGCGGGATCAGTAACCCCAGATCCACTAGCGGGAGACAGTACGCCCAGCTTCAACTTTGGCAAGGCGTCCAACTTAGGGTCTGGCAGGGCGTAGCCAACCCAAGTTTTAGACCCGAACAGTACCCGAAAACAATCTCCTACAAAGGCAGCCTTATCCTTAATTAACCAGATCACAAGCGGCACAAAAACGATCAACAGCAAAGCCATCCCCTTATCAAAAAGTCCCTTCGCCCTACGGTTACTCGCCTCATCAATCTGCAAGTTCACATCAATGGTGTACAGCGTTCCCCGCTGGTCGGAACGGTGGCTGCCGATGATGCTGCTGCTTGCTTCGGGAAGGATGCGGTATTCCAGCCCCGGACCAAGGCGGCTCATCCAGCGCTGGATGGACTCGATGGTTAAGTCGGCGGAGCAAAAGATGAGCTCCTCCGCGCGGTAAATTTTGGCGAGGGATTCAAGCTGACCGCTTCGACCAACGTGATCGTTTTCGGTAGTAGATTCAGCCGTTGGCTTTTCGGGAGCGATCCGGCCCAGGTAGTTCCTTCTTACCCCCGCCCGCTGTAGGAGACTAAGTGTTCGTTCCGTCTCATCTTTACTACCGACAATCAGTAGGCGCTGATCGGATTCGCCTACGACACGGAGGTGACCATGTTGAAGGAAGTGAGCACCGGCCCGCACCAGAAGTGTCCACGTCGCAGCCCAAGCCGCACCTAAAAGCAGCAGTGCCCGGCTCGGCCGGAGATTCTCTGGTAAAAGACCGTAAATGGCAAACAGCAGCAGGGTCCCGATGCCAAGGCTCTTTAGCAAGCGGCTAAAATCGTAGGGCTTATCGTAGCCGCCGCCAAGGAAGGTGCTACCCGTCCACAGCAAAGTATAAGCCGGAAAGTGGAGGTAATTAATGTAATCGGGGAAGTAATTCGGGTCGTTGAAGTGGTATTCCGACCAGAGCGATTTCAGCAGCAGCAGACCGAGGTAAATCCCTACCCCATCCAGCAGCGGGAATTTTAAGGCTCGCCAGACGTTCCCGATCACGGTGAGCACCGCCCGTAGGTAAATCCCCAGGCGCATCAAACCGATCATCGCACCGGCGTCCGCGCCCGCAAAATGCTTGCGCGCAAAAATGATCATCGCCTGGTAAAAAACGCGCACGTAGTTCAGGCTGCCCCGCTTCGTACTCTCGCCTTTATAATGAATGATGTTGGTGGTTGGGAGGTAGTAGTTTTTATAGCCGCCTTTGAGCAAACGGTAAGACAGGTCGATGTCCTCGCCGTACATGAAAAAGTCCTCATCGAGCAAGCCGACTTCATCCAGCGCTTCCCGGCGCATCCACATAAAGGCACCCGCCAATACTTCTACTTCATGTGTCTCATCTTCAGCCAGATAACCGAGGTGGTAGTGGCCAAATCGCTTTGATTTAGAGAACAGCCGCGCCAGCCCAAATGCCTTCGTGAATGCTACCCATGGCGTCGGTAACCCGCGCTTACTCTCGGGCAGAAACTGGCCGCGCCCATCAATCATCCGGACCCCCAGACCTCCCCCATCCGGATGTGTTTCCATGAAATCGTAGCAGCGGTGAAAAGTGTCTTCTTCCACCACGGTATCCGGATTCAGCAGTAGTACGTACTTGCCCGTCGATTGCCGGATCGCCTGGTTATTAGCGATACTAAAGCCCGGATTGTCCTGGTTCGCAATCACTTTCACCCATGAAAACCGCTCGCGTACCATTTCTACCGAAGCGTCGGCAGAGTTGTTGTCCACCACCCACACCTCCGTCTCTAGGCCGATGATGGCCCGCTCTACGCTGAGTAAGGCCTGCTCCAAAAAGTAGCGGACGTTGTAGTTTACTATGATGATGGATAGGTCCATGGGGACGAAGGTAGTCAAGCAGTCAAATAATCACACCGTCAAATGATCGCTTCGCCGTTCGACGGGCGATACTACTTAGCTGTTTGACCGCTTTCCAGCGCGGCCGCAGGTGCAAAACAAGTTAAAGGCCACAGTACAAACCAAACCGCCAGCCTCCAAAACGGAAACTGGCGGCATGGCTACTTGACTGCTCGACTTCCACCTAGCGCATCAGCATAAAGTCCCCCTTATAAACAACCACCTCCCCATCAGAGAAGTGAACAGTAGCCGTATAAACCAGCACCTGCGGATTCATCGTATTACCGTTGAATAAACCATCCCAACCAAAAGCGGGATCGTTGGGCGGGAAGCCTTCACTACTACCGGTCCCCATACCACCAGTACGGTTTTGCAGCCCGGTGTAAACAGCCTCTCCCCAGCGGTCGAAGATCAAGAAGTCGGTAATGAAGTCAACCTGGTCCAGGTCGGCACCGATAAAGAAGATGTCGTTATTGTTGTCACCGTTCGGGCTGAAGGCCGTCGGAAAGTAGACCGGGCGGTCGCGGCGCACGAGCAGCATCATCTGGTCCGTAGCAGAACAGCCGAGTTCGTCAACTACCGTAACGGAGATCATCTGCGTTTCGGCAGCGACAAACTGAATACCGTTCTGTCCGTCACCAATGGTTACGCTGTCGGGCTGCCAGATCAGGGTATCGAGCGGGTTACCGCCGTTGACGGTCGCAGTGATGTATATCTCCGTTCCAGCCGTAGTTGTGGAACTGTCGCCGGGGAACTGGAGGCGAACCGTCAACTCGTCCGGCTGCGTAAGGTCGAGGATTACGTTACTGAAACAGCCGTTCGCGTCCGTGATCTGGATGTCATAAGCGCCCGCCTCCAGATTAGAGAAGAGCGTGGACTGGCCCCGGTCATCTCCATTGACGCTAAAGCGGTATGGCGGTCGGCCACCATTTACGTTCGTCACGCTAATGGCACCGTTATCAGAGGAGAAACAAGTGATATTACTTACTTCAAGCTCCATTACCGGTGCTTCCGTTTCAACAGTAACCGTTACTTCGCTTACGGCCGAACAGCCGATGGCGTTGGTCACCCGCAGTTGGTAAATACCGGGCTGGCCTACGTCAATCATCTGCTGGTCGGCGTTGGTGATGATAACGGCCTGGTCTGCATTGGTCCACAGGTACGTGTAACCATCTCCTGATTCAGAGTTAGAACCGTCGAGGCTCACCATACCCATTGTACAGGTTAGAAGCTGTTCGGGGCCCGCATCCACGATCGGTGCGGCAAGCAGATTGACCGTTACTTCAACCGTGCCCTCAGGGCAGGCGCCACCATCTACGGTATAGGCGAAGGTGTAATTTCCTGCTCCAAGGCCAGTAGGATTTAAAACGCCCGTTGTGGCGTTCAGGCTCCCGCTAGGTACTCCACCAGCGATGGTAGACCAGGTACCGCCCTCCATTGCGTTGATAACGCGTGCGGTCAGTTCAATCGGCTCGGTCGTACCGGCACAAACCTCCAGCACACCGTCAACCGGCGCACCAGCCGAGGCTTCTTCCTCAACGGCAAGGGTGGCCGAAGTGGTATTGATACAGCCATTGCGTTCGGCAGTGAGCGTTACGGTGTACGTTCCTCCGGCAGCGAAAGTGATCTCGTAATTCTCATTCCCCAGATCGTTGACGGCGGCGCCGTTAAAGTCAAAGGTGTAAGTCGTCGCCGGATCGGGCGTTCCGTTCAATCCGAAGGAAACGGCCGTACCGGAACAAGTCACATTGGTGCCCTGAGCGATGGCCGCTGCGGGAGATGCGTTTACCATCATCGTCAGGGTGGCTGAGTAGACACAGAGTGTTTCCTGGGTGTACATTACGGCCAGCGTATGGTTTCCTACACCCGCTAAGATGGGATCAAAGGCAAGTACACCGTTGTTTGTTACAACGCCAGGCCCGGTCCAAACCAGTTCACCCGTTCCGTCATCACCACTCAGGTTGGCGTTCAGCAGGACTGGCTCGGTATCACCATCACAGAAGGCCGTTTGTGGAGAAGATGGTGCTAGGATAACGTCCGGACATTCACGGGCAGCACAGTCTACGGCAGCGCTTGGTGCACTTTCATCGCAGTTGGTCCCGCTACGAACCGAGACCACGGTGATGGTTACGCTCTCCCCGAAGGCGAGATCGCCGACGAAGAAGTCCGTATTCGTTTGAAGACCTCCGTAAGGTCCACCGTTAACACTGACGCGGTAGCCTACCGTCGCCTCGGCCACGGTAGGCCAGGTGAAGAACACGCCGTCAAGGTCCTGGCGGGCACAGCTCACTACCGGTGCGGACAGTGTCGGAGTGATCCTTACGTCGAAGCTTGCGCTGGCCGAACAATTACCGTTTACCGTGAGCAACACCGTCCGGTCGCCCGGAGTATCCCAACGAAGGAGGTAGCTCTCCATGCCGAGGTCATTCACCACTGCACCGTCGAAGTCCCAAACAAATTCATCGCCGCCTCCGGCCGTTCCGGTGAAGAAGAGGTTGAAATCTTCGCCCTGGCAAAGCTGTGTCGGCATGGCGTTAAAACTGATTACGGGCACATCGAAGAGCGTGAGGGTTACACTGGCCTCCGAGTCACAGTTGGCCGGGCCGTCGTAGCTGACGGTGATCGGGTAGTCTCCAGCGGTAAGTCCGACAGGGTCGAAGCTGAAAGTACCGTCGCCATTGTCCACAACTCCGGGTCCGGACCATACGATCGGGCCGTTGAAGGGATCTCCGGAGGTAAGACTGGCCTCCAGGAGGACAGTTGCTTCATTACCATCAAGGCACTGACTACTAACGGGGGTATCCGTCTGCACCACGCCGCCAGAGCAGTCCATGGTCCGGCAAGTAATCATTTGTGCCGGTCCGTTTCCACACGGAGCGTCACCCAGCGCTGTAACGGTAAAGGTTACGTCAGAGGATGGTGAAAGGCCGGTTGCTTCGTAAGTGGTAGAACCCGCCGGCAAAGTTTCGTTCTGGCCGTTGCTGATAGTGACGGTAAAACCGGTTGCTTCGGGAACATCAGCCCAGGTAATTTCCACCGTTTCCAGCGTAGCCGCACCGCACATCAATGCCGGAGCCGGTAAGGGTGCAACAACCTCGATGTCCAGCATTACAGGCTCACTGGGGCAGCCACTGATGTTGCTGATCACCGTGGCGGTGATGGTTCTGGTGCCCGCTGAGGGAAAGACGACCAGGTAGCTCGTGTCGTTGGGGTCATCATCCGCGACGACCGTACCGTCAGCAAAGTCGGTCATCACGTCGTTGCCATCTATAGGATTAGCGCTACCGACCGTGATCAGAGTAGTATCACCAAGGCATTGTGTATCCACTTCTAAGAAAAAGGCCATTGGACGGCGGAAGACCGTAATGTCGAAAGTCGTATCCAGCGGACAGGGCCCGGTTTCTTCGTAGTTCAGTGTAACCGTATAAGTCGTACCCGTCTCATCAAAAGGTACGGTACTAGCGAAGAAAGTGTCCTGGCTAACGCCCGTTCCAGAGAACGTGTAGGTTCCTGCCCCATTTTCGCCATCAATGGTAATTTCGGTCAGGCTGACGAATTCGGTACCGTCTAAAATACAGATTTGGTCAGGGATGGAGGACAGGTCTGCTTCCAGGAAGTCACAAGGTTCAGTATTACAGGTTACCGTTCCGATAGAACCACTGTCGTCACAACCATTGGCGGCATCGGCGGTCACCTCAATGGTGACGGATTCTCCGGGCGCGAGGCCGGTAGCGACGTATTCCAGATCGGTGGTCATTATCTCCGTTCCATCCTCAAGGAGGATGGTATAAAATGCGGCCTCCGGAACTGCGCTCCAGGAGAATACGATGGAGCTCCGGCCATCAGCCGTACAGTTTACTATCGGTGGTGGCGGCGGGCTCACGCAGATTACATCGAAGAAGTTCTTCGTGCTTGTACAGCTGTCCAGTTTTACTTCGAGACAGATACGGTAAGTGCCAGAGCTATCGAACTGGTAGCGGTGTGTTTCAAAGCCAAGCGTATCGACGAGAGTCGGTTCAATCGGCGAGTAAGAATAATAAAATACGGCAGAATCTGCGGCGGTGAGCCCACCCGTATATTCAACGGTAAGTAGGTCTCCGGCACATACCTCTATAAAAGGTACACCAGCGTTGAGTTCTCCGCTAGAGACGCCGTTTACCTCAAAGTTGCTCAGGGGAATCTGGGTAACCGTGTAGGTGAAGGTCTGGATGCTTGTGCACATCCCCTCCTGAAAGTCCACGGTAAGCAGGTGGTCGCCTACACCAGCAACATCAAGGTCGAAGAAGTAGTCAGCTCCGGCTTGAACTACACCCGGGCCGCTAAAGGTCAGGGTTCCGCCGCCGTTATCCCCGACCACCGTGGTGGTTAGCAGGTACTGCAGCGGAGCATCCATGAAACAGAAGGTAGTATCCGCTGGGAGGGCCACGAAGAGTTGCGGACAAGCCACTGAGGTACAGGAAGCAGTTCCTTCCGTGGGGTTAGGACAAGGCGCACCACCAAAGGCTTCCACCGAGATGTTTACCACTTGATCCACCGAAAGCCCCCCTACAAACAGTGTGTTGGAGTCCTGGAAGAAGATCGGACCACTGTCTACTGAAATACCGAAGCTGTCCGCATTCGCCTGGGCTGGCCAGGTGAAGGTTACGGATTCCATGGTTACCGTATCGCAGGTAACCACAGGGCTTAGTAGCTGAGCCACCACGTCGATACTATCAGTGAAGACGGCTCCGGTACAGCCCGGAGCCGAGGTAACGGTCAGGGAGACGAAGTAACGTCCGGGCGCCGTCCAGCTGAAGCTACGGGAAGCAGCGTCAACTCCTGGAGTAAGGGTTGCTCCCGGCGCAGAGAAATCGTACGTGAAACCGGCTTGCGCTGCACCTGCGACCGCGCCCAAAACTTCTGCTCCCGTACAGATCGGGCCGTCGGGTAAATCAAAGGCCGAAGAAGGCAGCGGGTTGATGGTAATGTCGAACGTATCGCGGAAGGTGCAATCCATCTCTTCAAAGGTGGCGATCACAGAATAGGATCCGGGCGCGGCCGTAGAGGCATTGAACGTTGAGGACATCGTCCCGTTCTGCTGCATCCAACTGAGCGTTCCGCTTCCGTCTGAGTCGGTGGCCACCGCCGTAAGCGCAACGTCTGTATCGTCACCCTCACAGAAAGGACCGATTGAATCGATAACCAGGGTAATAGACGGGCAGGCACGGGTTGTACAGGTCTGTTCAACCGGCGCAGAATCACCACATGGTCCGGTGTTCATTGCCGTTACGCTAATGGTAACGGATTCGCCTTCTACCATGCCGGTTACCAGCATGGTATTGCCAGTCTGATCGACCGTTGCGCCGGCTGGCTGACTGACGATTACCACGGTGAAATCAGTCGTATTTGGGTGGCTCCAGGTAAAGCCGACCTGGTCGAAGTTTACGTTTTCACAGCTTACGACCGGATCTGCCGGCAAGTCCACAACCTCCAGGTTTTCAGTCACCGTCGGCCCCGTACATTCCGCATTAGAAGCCACCAGGGAAACCGCTTGGGTACCTACGTTGGCAAAGGTCACCTGGTGTGGTCCGGCACCGGTAGCCATCGTGGGTGTTGCACCAGCACCGAAGTTCCAGGCGAAGGTAAGGCCGGTGGCATCGCCATCGTAAGTCATGGTCGCCATGCCGCCAACACAAATGGTATCGGGAGCGATCGTAAAGTCTGAAGACGGCGGAGCAACTACCGTGAGCATCACCGTAGTATCTCCGGTACAAGTTCCTTCAGCGTAAACAAGCACGATCGTGTGCGCGCCGACGCCAGCAGCTGCGGGGTCAAACTGACTGCCAGTAACGCCAGGGCCAGACCAGGTAAGGGTACCGCTTCCTGGTACGTCAGCCGTCAGGTCAACCAGTACAGCAGTGGTACTGACGGAACAGAACGATGCTGCGGGTATAGTAATTACAGGGTCTAGCTCCGGGCAGGTCTGGTTGATACAGCTGATCGAGTTTTCCAACCCTTCACAAGCAATATTATTTGAGTTTGAAACAGGAACAACCCGGACAGTAACGCTGGTACCCGACATTACACCGGTGATAAGGAGCTCAGAATTAAAGACTTCCTGTACCGGCTGGTCCACGCCATCGATGGTTACGTAGACGTTGAAGAACTGCTGGCCCACGTCATCCCAATCGAAGAACATTTCGTCCATATTTGGGAAGTTGCAATCGGCGAAGGTTACCGCAGGAAGCTCCGGCAAAATCTCTACGCTTCCCGAGGTAGAAAAGTTAATACAGCCAAAGTTATCGGTTACCCGAACGTAAAAGTCGTCGGCAGGATTAGCGATATCTACCGTAAGGGTTGGGTCCGTACTAACGGATGACCCGTTCACAAACCATTCCAGGTCGTAGTTTGGCTCTCCGCCAGTCGCTGTGGCCATGAGGGTGACGCTGCCGTCAAAACAGATAGTAGGATCAAGCGGGGTGACGGTAACGGTAGGCAACTCGAAGATGGAGTAGCCAAGCGGAATGATCACCTGAACACATCCTTCCGGATTCGTAGCGGTAAGCTCCAGGAGGTAATCGCCCGGGGCAGTTCCAGTAATGGCGTACGACGGACCGGAGCCGGAGCCGTTGTCCCAGTCAAATATCCACCCGGGAGGGAAAACGTTTCCATTGGCCTGCACTGCGAAAAAGGTAATGTCTGGATCGATACCGTCCACAGATTCACAAACAACAAAGCTGGGACTGGCCTGGATGTCGATTGCAATCTCATCAGCGATGAAGATGTCCTGGGTCAGGGTAACGGCACAACCGTTAACATCGGTGGTAATTACGGTGATGGTAACCAGGCCTTCTGCCTGGGCAGAATAATTAAGCACCGGTCCCGTTTCCGCCAGCAGTGTACCGGCGGGGTCGAACCATTCGTAGGTGTCACCACCATCGGTAACGGTGAAGGTTACATCGTCACCAAAACAAACAAAGTCGTTATCGACTGCGATGGTAGGATTAAAATCAACGTAAGCCACATCGACATCCGTAGGCATGCCGGCGCAACCATCTACCGTTACAATAAGAGTATAGCTTCCTTCGATTGCAGGATCGGCAGTGAAGGGGTTTTGGTCTGAGGATACATAGCCACCCGGTCCGGTCCAGTTGTACTCAAAAACAGTACCGGGAAAGGTAGTAGAGCCCAACAGCCGGATTGGTCCGGCACCCGGGCAGGTTTCCTGAAAGTCTGGAATGGCATCGGGTGCGGGTGCATCATCGACGGTCACGAAGACGGAGCGGGGACAAGAGTTGGTAAGGTTAATGGCTTCAACGTTGTATTCTCCGGCCAGCAGGTTATCAATCAGTTGCTCACCCGTACAGCCGTTACAGATAAATACGTCATCACCGGCATCATTACGAACGGTAAAGTTGAAAGCCTCCGTAGAATCAAATCCACCGTTTCCGCTGAAGGTAATGGTGCCATCCGGGGTGCCGGGGCAGCTTACGCCGGTAGTAAAAGCGATAGGATCGTCATCATCACAAACAACGACACTCGCCAGAACATCAAAAGTAGCACCGCTGTTACAACCGGTTTGCGTCCAGGAGCCTGCATCACCGTCACTGTAGATGGCAATGGTGATACTAAGGTCTTCTCCCGTAAAGGTGTTGGTTGCCGGAGGGCAATCACGGACGTTCATCCGCCAGCACCATGGCGTTGGCGTAGGGTAGTTTACACAGCCGTTTGCACCATCACCGTAGTTATTACCCGGGTTACCAGCTCCTTCCGGGCAAGATCCATCTACCCCCCCCGAACTGTTATAAGCAAAGCCCTGGGCGAATACCTGACCGGTGTTACAGCCCGTCCAGCCACCTGGGTAATAGCCCCAAGTACCAGCTCCATCACAGGAAGAAGGAACATTGATATTGGTAATGGAGGTTACATCCCACCCCGGACCGAACTCAGGTACAACAGAGTGCAACCATTCAATGGTTCCACTGGCGTTGCCCTGCCAGTCGGTAAGCGTAAAACAAATATCTACAGATTCCCCACAACCGTAAACACCCGTTGCGTTGAGGGGGCTAAGCGTAATGAAGCCGTTGTCTCCTTGAAAACAGGAACCACAGAGCACTGTACTTTCAAGCGTAATATCATAAGTACCCACATCTGAAGGGTTAGCACCAGCGACGAAAAAGTATACGCGTTGGCCTGGAGAAGTAAAGAAGGTTGCGCTAACCGGCCCAGCATTAACGGCGCAAGCCTGTGCCTGTAGGTTATTACAGTCGTCGCCCAAATAAACGACCAATTGTACGCCTGCCATTGTAGCGTTATCGATCGTTATTGAAGTATTTTTACCAGCTGCTCTAAAGGTATACCATACTTCTGAGGCGGGGACGGATTGGCCGCCAGTACACGCTAAAGAGGGAAATGGTGCAACCGGAGTGGCTCCTACGTTGGTTCCCGCTGCATTTACTGTTTCGGTGGTTCCATCGTCTGCCGGGCAGCTGAGAACCCGATTAAATTCAAGAGAGATGGCTCCAGAGCATGCATCGTTCGCGGGTTGAGCCCACAACATTGCGGGTAACAAAACGAACAACGTAAGTAAGGATGCGTAAGTAAAAAGCTTCATTAACAAGAACACTTTGTAGGCACAAAGCAAAATCAACATTCGAAACAGGGTCGAACGGGTTGTATTATTAGGTGTTGAACAGAAATCGTGGTGGAGAAAAACTGTGTTTGTTATAAGACCTGGGTACGAAAATTAACTTTACAAAAAAAGCGCTACGATTGATTGAAATAAAAATGGGTAGAATACGTATCTACCCCGGTAATCGACCGCAAAATACACTTTTAGTCCTCATTTATGAAACCACTTAGCACCAATTATAAAACATTAACCGTTCAGGAAGCCCCCGTACGTGTACTTATTGCGGTACTAGTTTCCTTCCTATTCTGCGCCTTTCTGACTGGTCTTATTGGGGCAGGTCTTAATTCCTCTGGCCTGATTAACCTATCCGGGCTGGTGGATCAGGTTGCTACCGAAGGGGGGCGTCAGTGGCTTCGGTTCTACCTGTTGCTTAGCAACTTACTGCCGTTTGCAACCACCGCCCTGATTGCCCTGATTTTCGTTTTTCGAGAGAGATGGCGTGGGGCCGCCGGGCTGATCGCTTCTCCTCCAAAGAGTTCAGTACCCGTCGTCACTTTGTTTTTCGTGTGCGCACTGCCTTTTGTCGGCTGGCTGGCATATTTAAATTTACAAATCTCTTTGCCCGAGTGGATGCAGCGCAATGAAGACAACACCGACATTCTGCTCAAGGGCATTCTAAATATGGAGACCGTGCCCGAGTTCCTTCTTGCTTTTATAACCGTCGCCGTTACCCCGGCTATTGGCGAAGAGCTGTTGCTGCGCGGAGTAGTACAAAGGCGGATACTTAAGCCCTGGTTTGGTAATGATCACGCAGCCATTTGGCTGGCGGCGATCCTGTTCAGTGCTATGCACCTAGAGTTCGGTGGATTTGCACCACGGCTTTTGCTCGGTGTTCTGCTCGGTTATGCCTACTACTGGACGCGGTCGTTGTGGGTTCCCATAGGGCTACATTTATTGTTTAACGGCCTTCAGGTAGTTATCGCGTACGTTACCGGAGAGTTTAGCCCTGAGGCGGATTTGACGGAGGCCCCACCCTGGTGGTTGGGGACCGGGAGCCTCTTGATTGTGTTGTCCATCGGTTGGTGGGCGCAGGGTAGGTTTGGCGGTCAGGAGGTAATAGTAGAGCCAAAAGAAGGGATAGACCGGCACTTTATGGAGGAAGACTAAAGTGTTCATCATTAGGCGCGGCCGCGGGTGCTGTGGAGGGGTAATTGGGCTGGGATAAATCTGGAAAGGGTAGTCTCCGTTTTTTTTGAAATAAGGATATTTCCGCCACGTACGTAGCTACGATCTAAATTTCACCCTAAATCCACCCCCAAACAGGAAAATTTAGCTGTCCCTGCGCACCTCCCAAGACTGATTGACGGATATTTCAGTCATGTACCTACTTTACGCTAAACGCTATATCGAAGCCAGCTCCGCCCACCGTAAAACTAACCAATACTAAGCCCGGGGCCAACACTCCGGAAAAACGTATCTTCGCCTTCTGAAACCTCAAAATATCCACACAATGTCTAAGAAAACCTTCCGCGCCGGCGTACTGCACGGCGACGAAGTAACGGAACTCTTCCGTTACGCCAACGAAAACAAATTCGCCATCCCCGCCGTAAACTGCACGAGCAGTAGTACCGTGAACGCCGTATTAGAAACGGCCAAGGCTCTCAACAGCCCGGTCATCATTCAGTTCAGCAACGGAGGCGCCGCCTTCTTTGCCGGCAAAGGAATGAGCAACGACGGGCAGAAAGCAGCCATCGCTGGCGGCCTTTCCGGAGCCATACACGTACACACCATGGCCGAAGCCTACGGCGTCCCCGTTATTCTCCACACCGACCACTGCGCCAAGAAGCTCCTCCCCTGGATCGACGGCCTGCTCGATGCCGGAGAGAAGTTTTACGCCAAGCGCGGCTTCCCGCTCTACTCTAGCCACATGCTCGACCTCAGCGAAGAGCCCCTGGAAGAAAATCTCGAAATCAGCTCAAAGTACTTCGAGCGAATGAACAAGATCGGGATGACAATCGAGATCGAACTCGGTGTTACCGGTGGTGAGGAAGACGGCGTTGACAACACCGGCGTTGACTCCAGTAAACTGTACACCCAACCAGAAGAGGTCTTCGAAAGCTACCAGGCACTCAGCAAGGTCGGTGACCGCTTCACCATCGCTGCCGCATTCGGTAACGTACATGGTGTCTACAAGCCCGGCAACGTTGAACTGACGCCTAAAATCCTGAAGAACAGCCAGGATTACCTGAAGGAAAAACTCTCTGTCGAAACCGAAAACCCGATCAACTTCGTCTTCCACGGTGGCTCCGGCTCCAGCCAGGAAGAAATTCGCGAAGCCATCGGCTACGGTGCCATCAAGATGAACATCGATACCGACCTTCAGTGGGCTTACTGGGACGGCGTCCGCGCCTTCGAAGCAGAAAATAAAGACTGCCTACAAGCCCAAATCGGCAACTCCGAAGGCGGCGATAAGCCGAACAAAAAGTACTACGACCCCCGCAACTGGGTGCGTAAAGCTGAACAGTCGTTCTCTACCCGCCTCAAGCAAGCATTTGAAGATTTGAACTGTGTCGACGTACTCAGTTAATAACTGAAGGGTAAATTAAGAGAACTACGGACTAGCTACCGCAAGTACCACTCGCGGCGCTACGCTTACTCACCCGAGGTGAACAAGCGTAGCGACGTAAGTGGTTACTGCGGTAGCTTTTTTATCGTCCAATGATTCTCGCATTAAAAAGAGGGTCCGGACAATGTCCAAACCCTCCTAGAAAAACACCTAAAACCCATAATTCTTATTATGAAAAACCTGATATTTGTACGTGCTACCTGATATTTACTTTTGAGCAATTACTCTCTTCAGGAAGCGCCGTTATAAGAAGGTGATTCATTTTG
>JAPKCQ010000348.1 GCA_026421165.1 Lewinella sp.
CCTAACGATATCGGCCAAAGACTATAAAAAGACATTCAATCTATCAAAAATAGGTGTTAAACTAACATACGGCGATAAAAATATGCGAAAAAATATCGAAAATCTCAACATAACCTGATTCTTACCTGTATGATCTTTAGGCAGGATGTTCAAAGTATAGTCACTTCCTTTAAATCGTCACCACACCTACATTTCTTATGGCTAACGCAAAACAAATAAAGGCACTGATCAAGTCCCACTACACTAGTGACTCGGATCGATTTACGACACTCGCACTACAGATTGCGGCTTATGAGGCTAGTAATGGGCACCCTGCGTTAGCTATTGATATAAAAAACCTTGTTAGCAAAGGCAGGAAAGATCTTACCTCCCTTCCTATTTTACCTACTAACGACGGGTTAAGTGACTTTCTTCAGGTTGGAGAACCATCCGCAAAGCTTTCAGACATGGTAGCGAGTAGCAGAATTACTACTAGTCTGAAGCGTATCATCGAAGAGTTCGTCCAGCGTTCAGAGCTTAAAAAGCACGGGTTAAAATATCGAAGAAAGACGTTACTTACCGGCCCTCCTGGTACGGGTAAGGCAATGACGGCATCAGCAATAGCTCACGAACTAGAACTTCCTCTCTACATAATCCATACCGATAAGATCATCACGGAATATATGGACGAAACGGTCTTTAAGTTGAAACAGGTATTTGATTTCATCAATCAGCAGATGGGCGTATACTTTTTTGACGAGTTTGACACAATAGGTGCAGAACGCGCTAAAGATAATAACGTAGGCGAAATACGTTGCGTACTTAACTCTTTTCTTCAATTTCTTAAACAAGACAAATCGGGTAGCTTCATTATAGCTGCGGCTAATCACTTCACTTTATTGGATAAGACCCTGCTTCAGAGTTTTGATGATGTTCTTTTTTATGAGCTTCCGAAATACAACGAAGCATTACAGCTAATAAGGAAGAACCTTGCGAGTTTTCCTTTTGACTTTAAGCTTGAAATGATTATGGAACATACCGTAGCAACCCTAAGCCATTCAGAGATCAGACATGCTTGTGAAGATGCGATCAAGATTTTTATCTTAAGTGAATCGCCATCCATTAAAAAGACTGTTTTATTAGATGCCTTAGCCGCTCGCAAACGTTAGATTACAGTTAAAAAGTGTAATCCTCACCATCCGAGGGTTTTGTAACAGGCGATGATGTTGATGCACAAACATTTAAGTCTGAACACTCATGTTGTCGTCACACAAAGTGGTTTATCTGTATTGAAGCTATCACGACGTTCAGTACGGTCTTCTGCTTGACCTATCGTTCGTCAAGAGGCTTCACTCATGGAATACTAAAACGGATGAAGTTAAAACACCTTGAAATACCAAGTTTTACTAAAGTGAACCCCCACTTTCTCGCTACGAGTATTTTTCCATTCGATATTCCAAAATCGGGTTCGATAACAATTACTGTAGATTCTACCGGGAGTCAAGGTCTATAGTAACCATATAGTTTTTTGGGGCGCGGACGCTGGTGCAATGGATGGATTAACGGAGCAGTGGTAGAACTTAGCGAGAGGCTGCAGGCGTACCGTAGCGGGTGACCCGCTCGTCCTTGATCACCCCACCCCAGTTCAGGCCAAAGGCAAAATCGTAGGCGCTGCCTTCCGTATCTGTGTAGGGCGTCATATCCCGCGGAACGTCTTCAAACTGCTTTTCTACGGTTATCATATCAGCCGGCATCTGGAATGGCAACAAGCCAGACGGTTCGGATTTGCCAGTGATGGTTTCCATAATAGCCTGGTCCTGTACGCCCATGTGTACTAATATCGCTGCGGCATCTCCCTCAATTTCAGCGAAGACCATTGGTTTACTAACCTGAACAATTACGATAACGGGTTTGTCGCCCATTTTTGCTTTGGTATCGTTTACCAGTACCATATCCGTCTCGTTAATAGTCTTAACCGTTTTTCCTTTATAGGTCCGGTTGGTAAAGCTCTCTAACGAACTACCACCAGCCAGGCTCGTTTCTCTGGCTTCGGTAGCGATATAGCTCCCATACTGCAAGCTGATGGGTACGTAGCCATTGCCGCCATTATTCAAGTCCGCACGGTCATAGCCTACGCCACCATTTGGGCTTTCAATACCTACGAGGGCAAAATCAGCTACTTTCGGGTCTTCTACTACCGTAAAGTACTTCGCCACGACCTCGGGATTGAAGGCAGGCTCTGTTCTTTCCAGACTAACGACACCCCACCAATTGGAGCTGGGGGCAATGTATCGCTTAGGAACGTATACTTTTTGCTTCTCCGCTAAAGGCAGCACCCCGGCCTGGTTCTTGAGCATAACGACCGAGCGCAGCTGTGCTTCAAAGCCAGCTTTCATGAATTCAGGAGCACCAACCGTTGCCTCGGTTATTTCGGTATCTAGGTAAGGGTTTTCAAAAAGACCGACCCGGAAAATATTATTTAAAAGACGAACTGCGGAAGCCTCAAACCGTTGGCGCATGTAGGTCTCATCGTGTGCCGCAACGCCCATCTTATAGGCTGCTAATACCGGCTTCATGTCGTTGTTGCCACCGAATTGGTCCATACCTGCTTCAATAGCTTTATAGTGGCGCTCATCTTCGCTCATCTCCTCAATACCCCAGGGCTTACCCTCGAATTTGTCGACGGCAGAAGCATTGCGGGTAATGCCCCAGTCTGTGCAAAGTACCCCGTCGTAGCCGTATTTACCCCTGAGGACGTCGGTGATCAGGTATTTGTTGAACCCGTTGCCAACGGCTTCGCCGAAGCCCGATGAAATGGTGTAATACGGCATCACCGCCGAGGCCATTTTTGTCGGCCCGTCAAGCTTGAATACCCCCTCGGTGAAGGGCTGCATATGGTCATCCATGTTTTTGCCCGGGTATACCGCGTAGGCACCGTAACCAAAGTGCCCGTCGCGGCCACCCTCCTCGGGGCCGCCGCCGGGCCAGTGTTTTACCATTGCGTTGACGCTTTCTAAGCCCCAGTCACCGCCATCAGTCGACTGAAATCCATCCACGTAGGCCCTGGCCAGGTCGGTTGCCAGATCAGGATCTTCCCCCATGGTACCGTCGAAACGGCTCCAGCGGGGCTCGGTGGCCAAGTCAATTTGCGGAGATAAGGCCGTAGCAATGCCTAAGGCCCGGTACTCCCTGGAAGCGATCTCGCCAAATTTTTTCATCAGACCGGGATCGAAGCTGGCGGCGATACCCAGGCTTCCGGGCCATTGGGAGATACTGCCTCCGGCGCCCTCGTTGAACTCTGCGTGTGAATCGCTGCCGTGCCTTGGGTCCGAACTTGTATTTACCGGTATTCCAAGGCCGATGCCTTCCACGTGGGCCTGGGCGTTGTTGTTCCACTGCGCGGCTACCGGCGGCGTCTCAACTTGCGTGATCAGCACGTGTCGTAAATTATCGTCGGTCAAAAACTGTCTCTGATCATCGGAAAGATCACTGGCGGAAGCACCACTTTCGGAGAATGGCTTTCCTCCATAATTTGATCCCCGTCTGCCGCTGGAAGGAATGGACTGGTGACCACTGTAGAGCATCAGCCCAGCGATTTGCTCGACGGACATTTGCTTAGCTAGGTTAGTGGCTCGTTCCTCGGCGCTGAGTCGCCAATCTTCGTAGGCATCAAGGGTACCGTTTTGGTTCAGGTCCTTGAAGGCCAAACGATCAACGGAAAGTAGTTTAACGCCGGAGGCCGGGGAGTAGCCCAGTTCCGCACCACCTTCGTTGGTGACCAAACTAAAATCATTACCGGTGGTTTCGGACCACTTGGGCTCGCACGCGGAGGCACAAAAAAACACCATACCGGCCAGTACTGGAAGTAAATAATTATTAGTTTTCATGTTTAATTTTTGAGGGTCACTTCTGACTATTGAACTCCAGTGATTTTTGATCAGGATGGTTACGGACGGCGCAGTCGTCATTGAGCACCATCGTGGCACCTTTTTTCTTGGTGTACGCTTCCCAGCGGGAAAGGCCGGAATGATTAAGGTTGCCAGTACCGCCGAAATTAATATAGGCCTGGCTAACCTTTTGGGCTAGGGTGTTCAGTATAATATAAAATCCGCCCTGCGTTTTTCAGCCTTAAAAAGTGTACCCATATTTCGTGGCTTTAGAGTTCGACCAAAAAATAACTCCGTGTGGGTACGACTCAAATTTACAATAAAACATCCAAGAGTTTAATCGCGAAGGCGGATAATCGATCGCTGTCGTTTGCGAAGCCAACTTAGGGATCGCGATGATAAGGTCCTGCACCGGCAGCGGCATGACGAACATCGTCATCGAGCAACTTTGGTACCGGCTCGACTTCCCCCTGGCCGCCTGCGTGCGTACTGCAAACACAGACCTTTTTATTCAGCGACGGCGATGCAAGACCCTTTGTACCAGAGCCAGGTACTTTCGGCTTTGATGTTTTCGAGCAACTGGTTGGGCATTATTCATTTGTGTAGTGGGCTTGAACCCGTTTCGCTTATGAAGCACCTGTTCAATAGCCCTGGAATGCACACCTG
>JAPKCQ010000349.1 GCA_026421165.1 Lewinella sp.
CTATTGAGTTAAAGAACATATTTCGTTTTGTTTATTTTTTTCTTCATGACACACAACACAATCATACACGCATTGCGCATACCCCACTTAAGCACGCACCCAAAACTAACAAAATCCCCAGCAAAACCCATCCACTCCATCAAACTTTAATTGCGTGTTTGACCAATATTACGCGATTCCTCCAACGACCGAGTCACGTGTCTACAAGAAATACCCGGCAAACACGCAACTCAATCCAACCGGTCCAAAAGACTAACCACCCGCTGTTTTTCGGTCGTAGAGACGTGCGCATAAATCTCCGTAGTCGTACTACTCGCATGGCCCAGCAACACCTGGATGTGCCGCAGCGCTGTACCGGCCTCCAACAAGTGGTAGCATAACTATGCCGCAGGGTGAGGGGCGATAGCGGCTTATTAATCGTTCTTTACACGTACACTTACGCTTAGACACGATTACAGACGGGTGGCTACATCAAAATTCACCCACTAATGAGCACGATCAAACCAAACCCCCACTAAAAAGCGTTCCAACTATCAAACAATCCACTCCGAATGAAATTTATACTGATACTAAGCTTTTTCACCCTCACTTCTACCCTCCTCACCGCCCAGCTCGTCGGCGAAACAGAAAACGGCCTGGCCAGTTACTACAGCAACGAGTACGAGGGCGCCAAGACGGCTTACGGAGACATTTACAATAAGGCCGACCTGGTTGCTGCCCACCGGCTTTATCCTTTCAACAGCGTAGTCCTCGTCCGCAATGCGGAGAATGGCAAGTCGGTTACCGTGCGGATTATTGACAAGGGGCCTTTCATTAAAGGTCGGATCATCGAGCTCAGCGAGCGGGCCGCGGCCAACCTAGGCATGATCGGCAAAGAAACCGTTCGGGTAGAGCTTACCCTGATCTCCACACCAGACCAACTCGCTCAACCCGGACGCACCGCCGCCCAGGCCGAAGAAGAAAAGCGCCGCATCAACGCGACACTGGAAGAGACGAGCCGCGCCGGTTCCACCCCACCTCCCACGCTCGCGACGGAGCCGAGCCCGAAGACCGCCGAGCAGACCACCACTGCTCCTAAAACTTACTCTGCACCTGCGGCCGCGCCCCAAAAACCCGTCGAACAAGTAACCGCGCCCACACCAACCGTGACGGTAAGCGAGGCCACCGCAGTAGTGAAGGCCACGGCGGTAAGCAGTAAGGAAATAGTGCGCGAGGCCGGATTCAACGCCGGTACCTACAAAATAGAATTGTCAAAACCCACCGCCGGCACCTTCGGCGTGCAGGTAGGCAGCTTCAATGACCTCGAGAGCGCCATGGTAAAAATCACCGAACTGCAGGCCAAATGGTTCGACAACATCATGCTAGAAAAAGTAAGCACCGGCGCCGCAGCCGTCTATAAAGTGATCCTCGGCCCCGGCGATATGCCCGACGGGTTCGCCACCCATAAAAGTGCCGCTCACTATGCTTCGGACCTCAAGGCGCGGTATAAGATTGCCGGCTTTATCGTCGTGATTAAGTAAGGGCTATCCTGCTGTCGGGCAACATGGGGTAAAAACGCAACGGCAAACGTGGCCCAGTACGGGCGACCGACGGTAGTATAGGAACTAGAAACTAGAAGTTAGGGAGCTAGCTTCTAGTTTCTAGTTTCTAATTCCTTAGTTCACTAGTTTCTAGTTCCCTACTTCCTAGTTCCCTAACTTCTAGCTCCTAATTCCCTATTTCCTAGTTCCCTAACTTCTAGCTCCTAATTCCCTAGTTCCTAGTTTCCCAACTTCTAGTTCCTAGCTCCTAGTTCCCTAACTTCTAGCTCCTAGCTCCTAGCTCCTACTTCCTAGTTCCCACCTTCCCGTTCGCATAAGCAAACCGCAACTCGCTCATATCCGCCGCCACCACTTCAAAAGAAGTAGGCCCGTCGCTAAAGCGCACCTCCGTTTCCTGGCCTTTGCCCTGCAGGTTGATGAAACAGATCTCAAACATCTTATGGTTGTCGGCTTTAGTGACTCCCTTCAGGCCGGAGTCGGTCCAGAGGGTAGAAACGACGCCCCGATCGGCGAAGCGGACGCCGAAATTATTCGGTCCGTAGCCGGGCAGGCCGGTGGCACGGATCGATTGGTACTCCAGGGCCGCACTGTCAAACCGCACCGTGTACTGCAGGCCGATCAGGTTCTTGAAGCCGGAAGCTTCTATGGGCAAGCAGACCAGTTCACCCTTCTTGGCTTTAGCGTCACCCATCCGCATCACCAGCGCGGCGGAGCGGTTGTCTGCTTGGTCTGATTCCTGGCGCAGCGGCGTACGGGGGTTCACCTTGCCCACCACGGCATCTCCTTTTTGCGGGGCGTTGGTGGCCGTGCTGTTGCAACTGAAAATAGCCATTAACAGGCTGAACGATACCAGGTATTTCATCATTTCGAATGAGACTTTAATGAGCGGTAAAGGTAGTTGCAACGCGGACCAAATTTGAGTTCGGGGCAAACTTCGGTGATTTACCCTACTTTTAGCCTCGTAAAGAACGGGAAATAAAGAAGACCTTAGCAGTTTATACCAATACAAACCAACACCATGAAACAAATACTCATCCCCGCCCTGCTGATGGCCCTGGCCGTTACCGCCTGCGTACCTAAAGACCAGTACGCCGCACTGGAAACGGAGCGCAATTATTACCGCAACCAATCTACCCTTGCCGACAGCCTCAACGATCAACGTGCCATCTCTTCTTACGACGAAGTGGACCCGCTGGGCAACGACCTCAACCGCCGCATCCGCCAGGTGGAATCCCTCACGGCCACCAACCTCGCACTTAACCGGAGTTACCAGTCGCTACAGCTGCGCTACGAAGAATTACTCGGCCAAAGCCAGCAGCTGCTGAATACCCGCGGCGACCAGGTCAGTGATCTGCAGCAAAGCCTGGCCGAACGCACGATGGTCATCAGCCAGCAAGAGGACGAACTTCGGCAACTCGAAACGACCCTCACGGCGCGGGAAGAGGCCATCACCCGCGTTGAGTCCGACTACCAGTCGGCCGGCAACGCCCCCGGAACGTACACCTACGGTCAGTCAACCCCGCAGGCCTACGGCAGTAACGCCACCCGCCCCGCCCTTTCCGCCGATCAGAATTCGGCGCTGCGGATCAACGAAATCCAGAGTGATTTGAGCCAGATCCTAGCGCGCTACCCCGTGTCCGCTCAGAAGATGGAAGTGGAAGGATCGAATAAGCTCCGCCTCACCCTCGGCGAGTCGCTACTTTATTCCGATGGCTTCTCCATCAGCCCTGCGGGGCAGAACCTGCTGCGTAGCATCGCCAGTGTTTTGCGCACCCAGGCTTCCTCCCAATTGCTCGTGGTCGGCCATGCTGACAACAGCGACGGCAACGCCCTGCGCGCTTACGAAGACAGCTCCGATAAGGCGATCAACGTAGCTACGCAGTTCATTAATTTCGGCATTTCCCCGCGCAAAATCACCGTAGCGGGTAAGGGGTTTTACGACCCGGTCACCAACGGCATCACGCAGGCAGACCTACAGAAAAACCGGCGGACAGAGCTGTTAATTGCCGTCTTTGAGTACTAAATATTACTTTCCTACAGGTCTCTTTTTACGGCGCGGACGCGGGTGCAAAGAGAGGTTTTAAAAAGCAGAGGTCAGAAGCCTGAAATCAAAACACGATGATTTCCTGATTCCTGACCTCTGGCTACTAAATTCTGATTCCTAAGTTTCTGACCTCTGATTTCTAAAAAACAAACACCCCGTGAAACTCACCTTTCTACTACTAACCATAACCACCTTATCCATCTTCCTAACCACCGCCTGCGACCCCGCCGCCATCCTCGGGCCCCAGGCCAACCAGGCGGATAAGTACGACCTGCGCGTCCGCTACCACCGTGGCAGTTGCTACGGCCGTTGCGAAGTGTACACCCTCAACGTCTACGACAACGGACTGCTCACCTTCGAAGGCGAACGCTTCACCGACCGCCCCGGCACCTGGGAAAAAAGCATCGACCGCCGCCGCGTAACGAGCCTGCTCGACAGCTTCGCCGAATCCGACATCGCCAACTACCCGGCCAACTTCCGCAGCCAGATCGCCGACGCCGCCACCATCGAAGTCACCTACTACGACGACGACGGTAAGGCGTACGAAACCTCCTTCAAAGACTTCGCGCCCGCCGAGCTCGAACTACTCAGCAACAAGCTCCACGACCTGGCCCACTTACCGAATTACCGCCTCGTATCCGACACCATCGTCGGCAGCAACGCCCGCTCCGTCGGCGAACAGGAACGCGAGGAAATCATCGTTCAGTTAAACGAAGGCATCACCGCCAAAACCTGGGTCATCGCCTACGGAAAACAGAACGTCCAGATCAAAAACCGCATCTCTCCCCGCAGCCCCTACTACATCATCACCGCCGACCCCAACCTTATGGGCGCGGAGGAACTGCTCAACTTTTTGCGGCAGGATAAAGATGTTGTCTCTGCGCAGATGAATAATGCGGTCAGGCCGAGGTAAACACTGCCCCGGTCGA
>JAPKCQ010000350.1 GCA_026421165.1 Lewinella sp.
TTGATGTAGGACTTGTCGAGCGGTACGATGGCGTTGTCTTGACCACGGTACTGAAGGACCAGGCTGCTACGGCTAATGCCATGCTGGTTCACCAGGTGGTCAACGATGGCCTTGGCGCGGCGGTAGGAAAGCACTTCGTTGTTAGAGGAGTTGCCAGTCCGGTCCGTGTAGCCACGGATGACCATGCGCGTCCCAGGGTTGCCTTCCAGTACACGAGCAACGCTAGAGAGCGTACCGTAGTCGGAGTACTTAACGGTAGACTGGCCGAGTGGGAAGTAGATCATCGGGAGGAATATTTCACCGCGATCGGTACGAACGGTAGTAGTGCCAGCCTGGTTACCGGCTTTCATGCGGGCGATGGAGGCGTCGATCATTTCTTGAACGCGGTCTTCGGTGATCGGCTTATCGTTGCGGTTCATCACAACACCGTTGTCGTCTACCTGCTCACCGGCACGGGGCGGGAAGAAAGGCTCGAGGTCTTTGTAATCGGGAATGCCGTCTTTGTCGCTGTCGAGAACGCGGCCCTTAGTGTCCACCGGTACACCTGCGGGGGTGTTGGCTTCCTGGTCGATAGCGTCAACAACGCCGTCTCCGTCGGAGTCTTTGGTGGCATCGTCTACTTTGCTGCTCATACGGTCCAGCTCGTCACGAACGGGCGTGAAGGCGTTGGTCCAGTACAGCGGCTCGCTCTTGGTCGCAGCGTTTCCGATGTTGAAGTTGAGGCTGAGTGCACCAACGTTCTGGATGTCACGGCCACCACCTACGGGGTAACCGTCAATTTCATCAATAAGCTTGCCGAAGGGAATGAAAGTTTGGAACTCGGCACCAATGTTGAACTTGGGGCTTACCCGAAAGGTGATGCCAGCACCACCGGATGCGTGCAAGGAAATGTTTTCTTTTATCAGACCATTACGTCCTTCTTGGTAGGTTGTACCCGGTCTTTGGAACTGGCCACTTAATTTGTGCCCACCAGCACCAACAAGTGCGTAGAGGTTTACCTTGCGGGTTTCTCCGCTGAAGCGGAAGTTGTTCAGGGTAATTACTACTGAGCCCGTAGCACTAAGCCAGGTGTTTTCAAACTGGCGGCTCATGTTTTCATCTATACCTTTGTTGGAGGCATAAAGAGCTTCAAGGCGCAGTGAGAAAAGGTGGTCAAGCGCCTTCCGGAAGTGGATACCAGCACCAAAGCCAGCCTCGGGCGCAATATCGCCGGCGATGAAGGTGTAAGCCGGACGGATGCCAATCTCCAGCATGGAGCCTTTGCTGCCACCTTTCATTTTCTTGTTTTTTTTCTCACTGTCTACCTTCTGATCCTTCATGGTAAGGTCATCGATGGACATGTCCGTGGTTTCAACAGCATCGGTATCGTTGGTAGCTGGAACGGGAGTGCCTTGAGAAAAAAGGCTGCTAGAAAAAGCCAATAATAGGCTGAGGAGGGAAAGTTGGAATACCTTCATAAGATCGGTAGTGTAGATTAGTTTTGGATAGGGATTAAAAAACTGTGGAACTGTGATCGTGCACTACAATGCTGACTGGTGTGGTTTAAAGCGTAAGCGGTAGCATTGGGATATGGAGCGGTGTATTTTTGAACAGTAATGTACATCCCCTTCACTTCAAAGGTAGTAGTAGTTTTTGAAACGCTAGTACTTTTTAAGTAAACGGGTATAACTTTATTTCGTATTAATAAAAATTCACATTCGTTTTCTATCTGAAAAGCGGGCTTTTCCCGCCGCTTAACTACCTTCGGGTTTATGTACGAGCCCTGGTTAAAAGCTGCCGACAAGCCTTCCCCAACCCTGCCTTCGCATAGCTTTGGTAAGCACCTGCGGCCTCGCGCCCGAAAAATTGACGTTGCCATCATAGGTATAGACGCTGAAGTGTCAAAAAAGACACGTGAACAATTATTTTCTACCAGCTGGGCCTTCGGGAAGCTGGTGGTGAGGGATTTGGGTAACCTTCGTAAAACAACGCCTGACTTCGTCATTCCGCTGCTGCGCGAGCTTCACGCTGCCGGGATTACGCCCGTACTAATCGGATCTTCTTCTCAAGCCTTCACGGCCCAGTACCTTGCCTTCGCTGAATTGAACCGCCAGGTAAGCTTGCTAAAGATAGACCGCAATATTCGACTTAATCCGGTTGGCGAGGGCGGCGAGGTGCTCGATAACGCGGTACACAATAAGGGCCGTCGTCGCTTTCACCTTACCCATATCGGGGCGCAACAGCACCTCGTTGATCCCGCTATCTTTGATTTGTTCAACGCTCAGGACTACGAGTCCGTCAGCCTTGGCCCAGCTCGAGGTAATACTTTAGCGCTGGAGCCATTGCTGCGCGACGCTGATCTGGTTGGTCTTGATATTAGTGCTATAAATTACCATGAAGCTCCCGCCCGCTCTGGCCTCCATCCCAGCGGGTTCTCGCTGCAGGAAGCCTCTCAACTGGCTTATTACGCTGGTAATTCTGATAAACTCAGCAGCTTTGGCCTTTACGGTCTTGATGCTGAAGCTGGAAGTGAGCGTGATACCGATCTGACTGCCGCCGCTTACGCCCAACTCATCTGGTATTTCCTTCAGGGGTACAGCCGCAGGCAGGGAGACTTTCCAGCCTCCAGCACGGGCATGCTAGAATATGTTGTTGATATTGACGACTTCGATAAACTTACCTTTTGGCGTTCACCGCGCAGCAACCGCTGGTGGGTTCAGGTGCCAGCCGGTACGAAGAAAGGTGATGAGCGCCACCGGCTGGTTCCTTGCAGTTATGAAGACTACCTGGAGGCCAGTGGTAAACAGCATTTACCGGATCGGTTGATGGCGGCGTTTCGGAGATTTATTTAGCCCCGGTCGAGGTCTTCCACGCCGAGTTCCTGAGCAAGGAAGCGAATAAGTGCACGGCGCTTTCAGTTGTACTGCAACGTTACCACTCGGCCCGGACAACGTCATCTCTTCTTGATGCCCAAAACCCCCAGCAAACCCCGCGCAAGCTCGCGCGCAATCGTTCGCCCAATTTGCCGGGTGGTGGTATTACTCATGATTTTCTCTAAGGTGGACTTCTCCGCACGGCGGCGGCGGGTGGAAGTACCACGTGCTTTCTCCTGCTGTTTTCCCATCTCTGCCTTGTGCTCGGCTTTAGCAGCGGCTTCCATTTTCTTTCCCAGCATCTCGTAGGCGCTATCCCGGTCGATCTCTTTATTGTATTTGCGAACCAGCGGGCTGTGGTTTACGATGTCTTTGATCTCCGATGTCGTCAGTATGTCCATCCGGCTTTCAGGCGCTCGCAGCATGGTCCGGACGAGTGGGGTAGGGCGCCCCTTGCGGTCCAGCACGGTGACGAAGGCCTCTCCGGTACCGAGTTCGGTCAGTGTTTGGTCGATGTCGTAAAATTCGGTCAGCGGATAGTTTTCGCTTGCGAGCTTGATGGCCTTGCGGTCTTTTGCGGTGAAGGCGCGGAGGGCGTGTTGAATCTTCAAACCGAGTTGACCGAGGATGTCGCTTGGGATATCGGCCGGGTTCTGGGTTACGAAGAAGAGCCCAACTCCTTTAGAGCGGATGAGTTTGATGATGGACTCTAATTGATCCAGCAGGGCATCGGTCGCTTCTTCAAAGACAAGGTGGGCCTCATCAATGAAGATCACGAGTTTCGGCCGGTCCATATCGCCTTCTTCGGGGAAGGTGGCGTAAACCTCAGCGAGTAGCTGGAGCATGAAAGTGGAAAAGAGTTTGGGCTTGTCCTGAACGTCGGTTAGGCGGAGAATGGATACCATGCCGCGTCCCAGTTCGTCCAAACGGGTCAGGTCTTCGACGTCGAAGCTGGTCTCGCCAAAAAAATGCTCAGCACCCTGAGTTTCCAGTTCCACGATCCGGCGCATGATGGCGCCGGTACTAGCGGTGCTAATCCGGCCGTAATCAGACTCGATTTCTTTCTTGCCGTCTCCAGTGATCCACTGCAAAATCTTGCGGAAGTCTTTCAAGTCGAGTAGCGGTAGCGCGTTTTCCTCGGCATACTTAAAGGCAACCGCGACAATGCCGCTCTGGGTATCATTGAGGTTCAGCATTTTTGAAAAGAGTACCGGGCCAAACTCCACGACGGTAGCGCGTAGGCGTGCACCTGGTTCGTCGCTAAGTGTTAGCAACTCCACCGGGCTGGCGCCGGCGGTGAAGGGAATACCGATGGCTTCGTGTCGCTCATCAATCTTTGGGTGGCCACTACTTGCTACGGCGATGCCGGAGAGGTCACCTTTAATATCCATCAATAAACTTGGCACCCCTTCTTTGCTAAGTTGCTCGGCAATGATTTGCAGGGTCTTGGTTTTACCCGTACCCGTTGCTCCGGCGATGAGGCCGTGGCGGTTCAGCGTACCCAGCGGAATACGAACAAGCGAGCCGGTTAGCGTTTCTTCGCCGAGCATGGCGCCACCCAGTACAAAGCTTGGGGCTTCGAATGTGTAACCTTCTTCTATGGTTTTGCGGAATTGGTCTTGAGTGGGCATGGGAGGGTATGAATT
>JAPKCQ010000351.1 GCA_026421165.1 Lewinella sp.
TAGCCGACTACCTCGAAAGCACGCCCAGCGCCGACGCCAATCCGCACGCAGAGCCAGAAGATATGCTGGAGGATTACCGTCAAGTTCTGGAAGACGGCAGTACTCCAAACGAGCTCTACGCAAAATATATCGCTGAATCCCTCCACCTACACAGCCCGAATTATATGGGCCACCAGGTAAACCCACCCGCTCCGATAACGGCCCTAGCGGATATGGTAAACGGCATAATAAATGGCAGTACCGCTATCTTCGAGATGGGGCGAACCGGCGCGGTGATGGAACGGTTGGTGATTGAAAAATTCGCGAATTTACTCGGTTTGGCGGATACAACTGGAGGCTTTCTTACCAACGGCGGGACCCTCGCTAACCTCACCGCTTTACTGGCTGCCCGCACCGCAAAATGGCCCTCAGGCGATGCCTGGAGCGGCGGTAATCAAGCGTTCCGCCCCTGCGTCCTCGTAAACGAACAAGCGCATTATTGTATCGACCGGGCGGTAAAAATTATGGGCTGGGGTGAAGCTGGTATCATCAATATTGCTGCGGACGAAAACTTCCGGATGCGAACCGGACTGATCGACGAAGCAATCGCCAATGCGAAAGAGGAAGGCCTGACCCCACTCGCCATTGTTGGTAGTGCCTGCACCACCAGCACCGGCTCATTCGACGACCTCGGTGCCATTGCAGATGCCGCAGACAAGCACGGCTTATGGTTCCACGTTGACGGTGCGCACGGTGCACCGGTACGCCTAGACCCTGCCCGCAGACACCTGCTCAATGGGCTTGAACGGGCCGACAGCCTGACCATGGATTTCCACAAGATGCTAATGTGCCCAGGGCTGACCACCGGCATCTTTTTCCGCAAAGGATCGGATGCTTACCGCACTTTTCACCAAAAAGCCGACTACCTACTCAGTTTTGACACGAACGAAGAGGATTGGTACAATGTGGGCCGCCGAACGTTTGAGTGCACCAAGAACATGATGAGCTTACGGGTTTTTAGCCTACTCGCTTGCCATGGAGCCGATATTTTCCGTGACTACGTTGTCCGCGTAAACGAAATCGCGAATCAATTCGCCAATACCGTTAAAAAGAACCAAGATTTTGAGCTTGCCCTGGAACCGGATTGCAACATTGTGTGTTTTAGATTTTGTCCTAACGGGTGTACCCACACTTCAGATGAGCTAAGTCACCTGAATGCGATGATCCGGGCACAACTGGTAGCGGAGACGAAATTTTATGTTGTCCAAACCAAGCTCCGTAGCCAATTATACTTAAGGTGTACGTTTACAAATCAGGCAACAACAGAGCTGTATCTGATGGAATTGCTCGCAAAACTCTCCCAAATCGGCAATAGCCTGGTTGAATTCAGAAACATCTTGATCTGATATCATCTTCTTAGATACAGCTAAGGAACCTATTTTGGCGTACTGGTTCTTGAATGAGGCTTTATATTTGTGCCACTTAATCAAAGAAAGCAAAACATGAAAACACCCCTGCGCATACATACTGAAGGCCGCAGAATGCTCGTAATCTTACTTGTACTCCTCGGGGGGGCTACTGCCGTTACCTTCTGGCAATTTCCAGTGTGGGGCCTGCCCGTAGCGATAGTTTCTGTGATTTTCTTCCTCATAATTCTCCAGTTTTTCCGCAACCCGGCACGCCTGGTTCCCGAAGAGGACGACAACATCATCTACGCTCCTGCGGATGGTAAAGTGGTGGTGATTGAAGAGGCCGAGGAGCCAGAATACTTCAAGGATAAGCGCCTACAGGTAAGCATCTTCATGTCTCCCGTCGATGTTCACGTAAACCGCAACCCAATCGGAGGCGAGGTTAAATACAATGCTTACCACCCCGGTAGATACCTAGTTGCCTGGCATCCAAAATCCAGCACTGAAAACGAAAGAACGACGATGGTGATCGATAATGGCAGCACGGAAATATTGCTGCGCCAGATCGCCGGCGCCCTGGCCAAACGGATCAAGAACTACGTAGATGTGGGTGACATGGTACGGCAGGGAGAAGATTTCGGCTTCATCAAATTTGGCAGCCGCGTAGACCTTTTTCTGCCACTGGGCACCAAGCTGGAGGTGAAACTGAATCAAAAAGTAAAGGGCAATAAGACCATTATTGGCAGACTTGGGTAAAATATCTGATAAAGTCAGAAATAAGATTCCCCGGTTTCACTTTAGCCGTAGGCATGCACATTAGTTTATATTGCCTCCCCCTCCGGAACAACCTCAAATCCTGAATCCTGAAAGTATGGCTCGCAAACAAAAACCCAAGTACGAAGAAAAAACCCTCCGCGAAAAAAAGCTCGATTTTCGACGCCATTTTCGGACTTACCTAGTGATGGGCCTTTTTTTCATAGCCCTGAACATATTTGGAGGTTCGAGGCAATTCTGGGCCATCTGGCCAATCCTTGGCTGGGGTATTGGGGTAGCCATGCAGGGGCTCAGTCTCTACGGCCCGCTCGCTGACCCCGAGGATGCCCATCCTGAGGATCAGAATACAGACCAAGAGTTTTTCGGACCTCTACCTGATATCACCGACGAAGAAGTCCGCCGCCGAAAGGATGAGATAGAATTGCGGGAGTTGGAGTCGCGGCGGCCTTATCGGGACGAGGACCTAGTGTAATAGCCCTATTGGTAAAGCGCCCATTCTGCACCGTTTTGATGCGGACGTTACCTTAATAAGTCCCCGAACGCCTCTCCTAGCGGCACAACCCCTTTCGTACCTGGGCTTAACCTACGCGCTCTAAGTAAAGACTTCAGCCGGTGTTCGGCAAAATCCTCGTCTTCAGGCCTAAGGGATTGTTCTTTGATTCGGCCATTATCGGCCCCCGAATGAAGGAAACGACCTTCGCCGAGATAGAAGCCGACGTGGGTAATCTTCTCAGATTCATCCTGGCGGTAGCGGCCGAAGAACAACAGATCGCCCGGTTCAAGATTACGAAAGTCACTGGTTAGTTCAATTTCTTCACCAGCCTGGACCTGCTGACTAGCGTCGCGGGGGATTACGTAGCCGCTTTCGTAGAACGCAGTCTTGGTAAACCCGGAACAATCCATCGCCTTAGGGCTAGTACCACCCCACAAATATGGGCGACCGGTATTCGCGTACGCCATCCCCAGTAACGCCTCTGCCTGAAGGGTCTTTCCATACATCACCGGCAGTACCAGATATTTTCCTTCAACTAGTCCGGGGCTTCCGTCAGGTAGACGAACTCTTACCATTTTATCAGCTTCCCGTTCATCATCAGTATACTCAACGAGGTTCCCAGAAACCAAGTCAGTGATAATCTCTTCCCCATCCGACTTCATCACGCCCGCCGGGCCGACGTACATGCGCAAATTGTCCCCAAACCATGCTTTAGATTCTTTTAGCTTCATCCCAACGAACGCCCCCGGCTCCAACCAGGCCAGGTAACGATCAGGCGTACGCACCAGGTACCAGCCGTCCTGAAAATCTAGTACCTGAATGGGTGTTCCGAGTAAAGCCTGAGTAGCTAACTCCTGGCTGTGTCCCGGCTTCGATCGCAGGTTAGCAACGGATACGTTGATGATACCCGTCGTTTTCCCTTCCAGTAATTCCGCATCAGGAAGCAGGCGAAAGTTGTTTTTTTGCACCACAAAACCTCCATCAGATAGCACCTTCTGGAGACTATCAAAGGCTTCAGGGATAGTAGTATACCCTTCGACTAATAAGCCATTAAGCGTGGACACGTGGCGCAACTCCAAACGGTCTACCCTACTATCCTCGACATAGTGAGCTTTGATACGGTCGGCCATCTGTTCAAAGCTTTTCGCTTTATTGGCGTCGCGGCAAGAGCTAAGGGCAAGGAACCCGAGTAGGAGGAAGACAATTTGGGTACAGTCTTTCATAATGATAAACTTAGTTAGTAGCGGCTAAAACAAAGAGAGTTTACCAGCCAAAGTAAAGACAGGTGTACCGACAATCAAGCCTCATAGGTGAGAAAATGTGCCCTTTACTGCTTAAACAATGCAAGAAAGGTGCTTTATCAAGCAAATAACCCCTATTTTTACCACTAAGCTGGTAACTATTCTACTTAATATTGTTACAACTATGCTTTAACAAGTGAATTTTGAGTAGGCTTAACACGAATTAGAGATCAGAAGTATTTTTTTCTATTCCATTTAACGACTGCCTTAGTCATCCATTCGCTTTTCTATATCATCTTTTTTTTTTCATTTTCCTTTTTTTGTTATGAACTTATTTGTTGCCCGGCTAAGCTGGGACACTGACGAAGACACCCTCCAGAATACCTTCAGCGCCTATGGTGAGGTTGAGTCAGTAAAAATTATCCTCGACCGGGAAACCGGTCGTTCGCGTGGTTTTGGTTTCGTAGAGATGCCAAACGAAGAAGAAGCCAAGGCCGCTATTGAAGCCCTGGATCAATCCGACCTCGATGGTCGCACTATTGTTGTCAAAGAAAACGACCGCCAAGGCGGCGGCGGCGGCGGCGGCGGCGGCGGTTTCCG
>JAPKCQ010000352.1 GCA_026421165.1 Lewinella sp.
TTCATCGAGCGGCGGGGCTGGTGGGCCAATAAATTTGGCTACCAGATTGGTGCCCGCTACGCGGATGCATTCGGGATCGATCAACTAGACCTTACGGTGGAGCGCAATTACGTGCGGCCTTACACTTATACCCACCGGACCATCAGTAATTACACGCACTTCGCAATGCCGCTGGGGCACCCGTTGGGGGCGAATTTCAAGGAGAACCTGCTGGCCATTGAGTACCGGCCGCTACCCCGGTTGCACCTGCGTGGCCGGCTCTACCTCATTACTCAGGGCGAAGGAACCGAGGACCAGGTGGTGGGCGAAAATCTGAACCAGCCGCACGGCCTAAGGGAGATGAACTTTGGTAACGAGACCGGCCAGGGCGTAGGGTACACCAATACGTTACTTTCTCTGACGGCGAGCTACGAGTTGAAGCCTAATCTTTGGCTGGAAGCAGAGTTTCTTTCCCGTAGCAAGAATTCTGATGATGCTGCTCAGGATTTAGAGACCCAGGTTATTAATCTGGGTGTGCGGTGGAATGTGGCTCGGCAGCGGTATGAGTTTTAGCCTGGCTTACGCACAACCCAAAATTAAATTTGTGGGGAATCTGTAAAAAATCCCCAACTTTGCCATACGTTAGCCTTCCATTGCACCTGCGGCCGCGCCACCAGTTCCCGAAAAGGAATTAAATGGCCCTGAATTTTTTCGAGCCTCACACGAACCTAACCAATTCGCGAAGCGTACTTTAAGCATCCGCTGGTGATTCTCATCATGCCTCAACCACAAAATAAAAACCCATGGTCGATATCCAATTTCGTACCGAAAAAGTACAGCAGAGTCGCGTAAAAGACGTTGACTGGAACAACCTCCCCTTCGGAAAAATTTTTTCCGATCACATGTTCGTCTCCGACTATAAAGATGGGCAGTGGACAGACAGCCGTATCGTCCCCTTTGGCCATTTCACGATGCACCCAGCTAGTATGGTGTTGCACTACGGTCAGGCGATTTTTGAAGGAATGAAGGCAAGTAAACTAGAGGGCGGATCACCCGCCCTGCTCGCACCTATCGAGCATGCTAAACGCCTTAACGCCAGCGCTCGCCGAATGATGATGGCAGAGTTTCCCGAAGACCAGTTCGTCGAAGCCGTCAGTCAGTTAGTTTCGCTCGACCGCGACTGGATTCCACCGGCAGAAGGCAGCGCCTTATACTTGCGCCCGTACATGTTCTCTACCGACGAATTTATCGGTGTACGCCCAAGTAACAGCTACCGTTTCTGCATCTTTACGGCTCCCGTAGGGCCGTATTACGCGAAGCCTGTTCGCCTGATCGTGGAACAAAACTACGTCCGCGCCGTCCCTGGTGGAACGGGCGAAGCCAAGGCTGCCGGCAATTACGCTGCTAGCCTGCGTCCCGTTTACGAAGCTAACGAAAAAGGCTTCGACCAGGTCGTCTGGATGGGCGGACCAGACATGACGGAAGTCCAGGAAGTAGGCACGATGAATATCTTCTTCGTCATCGACGGAGAGGTCATTACACCGGCTACCGACGGAGCTATCCTGAAGGGTATCACCCGTAAAAATTTCATCACCATCCTGCGCGACCAGGGCTATAAAGTCACTGAGCGCAAGGTCGAAATCCAAGAAATTGTGGAAGCCCACGATGCCGGTAAGCTGCAGGAGATGTTCGGAGCCGGAACCGCCGCCATCGTTAGCCATGTATCCGAACTTCAGTTCAAAGACAAGCTGATGGTGCTGCCTGATGTAGCTGATCGCAAGATTGGCCCGATGCTGAAGCAGTACATCGACGGACTCCGCACCGGACGGGTGGCCGATAAGTTTGGGTGGGTTGTGAAATTGTAAAAAAGATACTTGACGGGGCAAGTAGTTACACCTTTAGTGAAAAGATGCGCTTTGCGCGCTTTTTGACCATCACCTGGGTGATTTTACCAGTTTCGGCCGTCTAGGTACCTTCACCAATACTGAGAATACCAGGTCCGTTTTTGCGCTTAACATGAAAGGGAACGGTAACCCGGCCATCGCTCCGGTTACCGTTCCCTTTTTTATTGGGAACGCACAAGTCTGACGTGGTCTAGTGAAACGGTAGTACTTCCAATTTATCCCGAGATGTTGGGCCGTATCTGGGCCACGGAGCCTTATCTGCGCAATGGGTCGGTCCCGAACCTATCGGAGTCGCTGAGAAGTCCGGAAGAATAGGATGAAGGAATTCTGGGTAGGCAGCCACAAAATCGGCACTTAAAACGTAGGTTTTATTATTGCAAAAGGTAAAACCAGTTCCAGGTCATGCAGGAGGGCTAAATCATGCACGGAAATTCCAACCTCGGCTATCGGTACGGTACCGACCAACTGAGTGAGGAGGAAAAGCGGGCGTTTGTTGAGTACATAAGAATCAGATAAACTCAATAAAGTATATAGTTCTCAGTAGGGGTATTCAGGTGTCAGCATTCATGAATTATGCCTCCTCCCTATCCCAATCCGTCTGCCCCACGTAAACCAAGACGAAGCCGGCCAGAATTAAAAAGAACCGGAAGAGGAAAGAAACGGCGACGTTCCACCGGTAGATCCATTCAAAAAGGATGAAGTCTACGCCCACGATGTTGAGCACAAGGGTCATTACACCGGTAAAGAGTAGTATAAATCCGATAACGGTAATGGTGGTGGAGTTCTTGAGCATAACTTGGGGATAATTTGATTTCTCTGACCGCAAAACTACGGCGTAGGCTGTAGTGTTGCGAGAATAACCAAGTTTTAGACGCGTTGTGCGCTTTTAGACACTACACTTTTAGACGGCCTTTGGCCTTTTAGGCTACCGCATGGCTCTGTCCACCGGAGCCGTGCGGTAGCCTAAAAGCGTAGTGTCTAAAAAGCGAAGCCGTCTAAAAGCGCACAGCCCGTCTAAATATGTCCATCACGAATTCCATAAAAATAATCGAATGTCCCCGCGATGCCATGCAGGGCCGTAAGGTGTTCATCCCTACGCAGAAGAAAGCTGCCTATATCCAAAAGCTACTGGCTTGCGGGTTTGATACGCTCGATTTTGGTAGCTTCGTTTCGCCAAAGGCCATCCCTCAAATGCGCGATACTGCGGAGGTGCTGGGGATGCTGGACCTTAGCGCCACGGATACCAAATTACTGGCCATCGTCGCCAACCGCCGCGGCGCGGTGGCTGCGCTGGAGCATCCGGAAATCCAGTACCTAGGCTATCCCTTCAGCGTGAGTGAGACTTTTCAACTGAGGAACACCAATGCAACACTGGAGGAAAGCCTGGAGCGGGTAAAACAGATACAAGAACTAACCGTGGCTGCGGGTAAGGAGATGGTCTTGTACTTAAGTATGGGTTTTGGCAACCCCTACGGCGACCCTTGGAATGTAGAAGTAGTGGAACAGTGGATGAGCAAACTTTCTGCGTTGGACATAACGATCTTCCAACTCTCGGACACCATTGGTGTGAGCCAGCCAGCCAGCATCAGTTACCTCTTTAATAGCCTCATCCCGAGCTACCCGAACCTCGACATCGGGGCACACCTTCACACAACGCCAACCACCTGGTCGGAGAAGGTCACCGCTGCAGCTGAAGCCGGTTGTCGCCGCTACGACGGAGCCATCCGCGGCTTCGGTGGCTGCCCCATGGCCAAGGACGACCTTACGGGGAATATGCCTACCGAGAACTTATTTGCCCATTTCGGCTTTGAGCTCACGGGTGTAAAGGAGGAGGCTTTTAGTGAGGCTATGCGGGCTTCTGAGGCGGTGTTTACGGGGCATTGAGCCAAGGTTTACCCGACGACTTAGGCCAGGTGTTTGCCACTATCTGCCTAACAACTTAGCTGAATTCGTCGGATGAACTTTCGGGAATGAAGCTTCTACTGAGCCTCTTTTTCGAAAGAATTCGTCAGGCCAGTATTCTATTATATCTACTAATCTATCAATCCAGTCTGTTCGTCGAACTTCCTCCGCACCAGTGGCCGCGCCCTATAACTTAGCGGGTACCTAAAACGTTGATAACCCATGCGTAAGAAGATCCAAGACATTGCTAAAAAGCAACTCAAAAAATCATTTATGACTCCCAAAGGTAATAAGCACCAGAGCCAACATGCCGAAACTGTAATCCGTAACCACGTTATTTGGAGCATGGGCGCTAGCTATATTATTCCGCTCCCCATTGTGGATGTATTCGCCGTAAGTGCACTACAACTTGATATGATCCGCCAGCTCTGTCGGGTATACGATATCGACTTCGCTGAAACTCAGGGTAAGGCCATTGTTTCCTCATTAACCACCAGTACAATGGCCCGTGCCGGTGCGCGCAGCCTGCTCAAAATTATCCCCGTCGTTGGCTCCGTCGTTGGCGGTATTACCACTGCCGCAATTAACGGTGCGAGTACTTACGCCCTTGGGGAGGTCTTCAAGACCCACTTCGCTACCGGTGGAACTTTCCTCGATTTTGATACCGACCGCCTGAAGAAACTCTACCGCGAGAAATTTGAGAA
>JAPKCQ010000353.1 GCA_026421165.1 Lewinella sp.
GTCCGATTTGCGGCCTGGCGTTTTTGTTCCTACGTTCTCAAAAAATCCTTTGCACGGCCTTAGCTGCGGAAATGATTTTTTGAGAGCGTAGGGGCAAAATAAGACGTCCGAAAAGCGACCGTTATTTATACGGCGTCCCTAAGGACGTTGTTGGAAGGCTTCTACTTGCTAGCTCAAGTGCCAAACCAACGAATTGCCATTAACCGACTAACGAACTAACAATGGTTCATCCCTACAGAGAAAGAAATATGTCCGCGCTGGCCGATAAGCTCGGCTTCCAGTTTTATCCGGAAGACGACTATGGGATGGAGATACAACTACAGGATTTTCGCCTCTTCAGTCAGGGTAGAAGCAAATCTATTGATCGGATCATGCGAAAACAAGATGGCCTGATGGACCTTGATGTAGCCATTTTCGATTACAGCTACCAAATTTGGGGAAGTTCCGGGAAGGACGACCGCGTTCACCAAACGGTCTTCTTTTTGCAGAGTGCAAAGCTGGGACTGCCCGAACTGTGGTTGCAACCCGAAACGATTGTGCACAAGCTCGGTGAGTTAGTTGGCTTTACGGATATTGACTTTGTTCGGTTTCCCAAATTCTCCGGTAATTACCGACTTACGGGAGGGGATGAGGAATACATTCGCCACCACTTTAACGATGAGGTGCTCAACTACTTCACCATGAACAAGGGCTGGTCTATGGAAGGGATCGGGTTCTACCTCTTGTTTTACCGCAAGGGAACGCTGATTTCTAGTGCTCAGATCGAGCAGTTCTTCAAGCGGGGTCAGGAGGTGTACAAGATGATGACGGATGAGGAGGCATAGTGGGAGGTATTTGGCGACTGAGTCAAAATATTAGACAGTTTTCCTTAAAACGTTCTTTGCATCCCGCGTCCGCGCAAAAAAATACCACGAAGTCTGAGGCTTAGTAACTTTAAGGTAGTCGTACTTAGGCCCACTCCGGTACGGCGTCAAGAAATCGATAGTCTTCAGCGGCAAAGTCGATCTCCGCAATAATATTTTCCCGCCCGTTGCTAATCATTAGGTAGGGGACGCGCAGTGGGCCGTTGTAGGTGGCTGCCTGCCGGAACACAGAGGTGTCCAGTGCTATCCGAGGTTCTTTACACTCAATGAGCATGAAGGGCCGCATGTCATTGTCGAAAATTAATATGTCTGTTCGGCGGGCCTTGGTGTTAACGGTCACACCACGCTCTACAGTAATGCGGTTACGGTTGTAACGCATATCATTGATTAGGAAATGAATGAGTAGCTGACGGACGAATTCCTCTGGTTGTAGCACCAGCCATTTTTTACGGATAGCGCCGAAGACCATCCGTTTATTAGCCTCTTGCTTCACATTAAGCTGAGAACTGAAGCGCTCCAGGCGCAGGTCAATAGATTTAGGCGGGGTTTGGTCGGTAGGCATCAGCAAGGGTTTGTAGTCTGGGGAACAGCGCTAGGAAGGTCTGGTTGAATTCGTCGTGGTATTCGGTAAGACTTTCATTTACCCCATCGAGTAATTTCGGTTTACTGAGGCGGGGTCGGAGCCTACCGTAAACGTGGGCCATGCCTTCCCTACTTTTGTACAGTGTGAGCCAATCGTGGTTCAGCATTCCTTCAATATAACCTTGTACCCGTTCCGACATTGCTTCACGGTGGGCGTGCAGCGCCCAGTAAGTTCCTACGCGGAAGGCATCGAATTCTAGCGGGCCGAATTGCTTCCAGTTCTGGCAGAGGAAATGATCGAAACCGATGTCGGTAATCACCCCGGCGTAGCGACCGTGGCGGGCGGAGAGTAGGTGGTTTAGTGACTTTACGCCAGGGTCGGTATCCGTCATGGCGTCGATGGCCCGGTGCATAGCGATGCCGCGTTGGACGCCTGCGGGGAGCTTCGTTACCGCCTTTCCCTTCACAAAGTCGCCGAGGAAGTTGCCGGCCTGGAGGTTAGTATCGAAGTAGGATAGGGTAAGGTGAGCTAGGAAGTTCATGGAATCAGCATTTATCGTTTAGTGTTTAGCTTGCCGTTGTTCAGGGCTAGGCCAGAAGTAGCCGGGTACCTACCACTTCTCTGCGTTAGCCCAAATGCTCTCAACTACCTCTTAATAACTTCTTCCCGCCGTTCAAAGTACTGGTAAATATCCAACTGCGCCCGGAATACTCCTTTACCGGTTTTTCGGAATTCGTTGAGTCGATCGGAAGAAAGGTAACGGGCCTTCTGATTGTCCCGCCACAGGATATCCATGATACGTCGCATTTCAAGTCTTAGAATCGGATCTTCGATGGGCGTGACCACTTCAACGCGGCGGTAGAGGTTACGGTCCATTAGGTCAGCGGAACCCATGTACACTTTCTCGACCTCGCCACCACCGAAGATGAAGACCCGGGAGTGCTCAAGAAAGCGATCGACGATTGAGATGATCTCGATCTTCTCGTCGGGCCCAGGTAGTAGCCGGCAGATGCCACGGACGATCAGTTTGACTTCCACTCCGGCGGCTGCGGCTTCCCTTATTTTATTAATGATTTTCTCTTCCTCCAGACTGTTCATCTTGAAGAAGAGGTAGGCCGTTTCTCCGGCTTTGGCGCGTTTGATTTCCTCGTCGATGAGGTCCGCGATACCACTGGCAAGGGTGAAGGGCGCTACCAGTAGTTTTTTGCAATTTGGTAGGATGAGCTTGCCCTTTAGTAACTGAAACACCTGCTCTACGTCCTTTCCGATACGTGGCCTGCAGGTGAGCAGCGCGTGATCGGTGTAGATCTTTGCGGTTTTTTCGTTGAAATTCCCGGTACCGATGTAGCTGTAGTGAACGGTTTTCTCTCCTGGGATCTTCCGTTGGATGTGTAACAGTTTAGTGTGCACCTTTACGACGGGATAACTGTAACGAACGTAGGCACCTGCATCTTCCAGTTTTTTTCCCCAGTAGAGGTTACTTGCCTCATCGAAGCGGGCCTTAGTTTCTACGAAAGCTTCTACTTCTTTTCCCTGTTTGAGGGCACGGAGTAGCTCGGTTACAACGGCAGATTTACCGGCGACCCGGTATAAGGTGATCTGTATTTTGGTGACCTGGGGGTGGTCCGCAGCTTCGCGGATTAGCTTGGGTACGTAGTCGTACCGCTGGTAAGGGAAGTGTAGCAGTAAGTCGCTGGCGTCCATAGACTCCATAATGGAGTCGCCACTTCGTAGCCGGGGGTGGGGCAGAGGGGGTAAATCTGGGTAAGCCAAGTCTTCCCGGCCGGGGGGCAGCGGGAAGCCGAAGAAGTCCATGAAGTTCTGGTAGCGACTGCCGGGGATCATGTCGTACTTGCTCAAGCCGAGTGTACTTTTGAGTCGTTTGAGGATCCACTCTGGCATATTCGCATCGTAGAGGAAGCGCGTGGGCAGGCCATCGTCACGCTTGGCGAGCCGGCTTTCAATTTTGCGGTGGAGCTCTCCGTCGTATTCGTTCTCGATGTATAGTTCGGCGTCGCGGCTTAGCTTGAAACTGTAGCCAAAGGTGACCTTACGGTCTATCCAGCGGGCGAGATTGGCCCGCACAATGCTGTCCAGAAAAATTACGTAGTAGCCCTTTGTGTCCTCTTCCGGGTTAGGAAGTACAATGAAGCGGGGTTGTTTTTTTGTGGGAAGTGGAACCAGAGCGATCTCCTCGGCTTCGCGGGCTGTTTCCTCGTCGAGCTCAACGGCCAGGCACAGCTGTCCGCTTTTCAGGAAGGGCAGTTTTGTAGCTTCGTCCGGGCTTTTCCGTAGCCAGTGGAGGTCGAGATGTGGCTTGATGTGTTCATCAAAATAGTCGGCGGCAAACTCAGTTTGGTTAGGACTCATCTCGTCCCAGTGCAACAGGTGAATATTTTCTTCCTTCAGCTGCGGCAGGATTTGGCTGCGGAAGATTTGTCCGAACTCTTCCTGTTGGTTAGTCACCATCTTACGGATGGTCTTTAGCTCCCGCTTCGGTTTGAAGTCGAAGAGTTCGCGCCGGTCTTCCTTGTCCAGTTTTTTGAACTGGCGTAAGCTCGCTACCCGAACCCGGTAGAATTCGTCGAGGTTAGAGCTGTAGATAGCCAGAAACTTGATGCGCTCATAAAGCGGCACGCGTTCATCGGCGGCTTCCTGGAGCACGCGCGCATTGAAATGTAGCCAGGAGGTGTCGCGTTTTATAAGTTCGGTATGCACGTTCGTAGGGCTTTTTCTCAAAAGTACGTTGCTAACGTCTTAGGTTCAGCCTCAGGCGTAAACTTTAGCTTAAGGGGCGGATTTTGAGGCGCGGCCGCAGGTGCATTGGATGGTTTTAGGAAACTAGGCCCTACTGCAGAATTTTATGTGGGTACATACGTTACGGAAATATTCTTTTATTAGTCAACACCAAAAAAAATATATTAATACGTTGTAAATCAATTATTTGTGGTGATAATAGGTGATTGCTTAATTGGATGTGCGTACAGGAGTGACTGAAATGTCCGTAAATCCATAAATCAGCCTA
>JAPKCQ010000354.1 GCA_026421165.1 Lewinella sp.
CGTTCAAGTGTAAATCACGTCAAGCAATCGGAACTATAATAAATTGTACCTGCAGTGGATTTATTCATTCTAACCATAGATTACGCCGGCACCTTCGTCTTTGCCATTTCCGGTGCCCTGGCGGGGATGAAGCAGCAATTCGATGCCTTCGGGGTCTTCATCCTTGGTTTGGTGACGGCCATCGGAGGTGGTACCCTGCGGGATTTGCTGATCGGTAGTACGCCGGTGAGTTGGATGCAAAACACAACTTATATCTATACCGTGCTGGCTGCGGTTGTCTTCACTTACCTTTTCCAGAAGCACTTCCGAAGACTGCGGCGCAGTATGTTCCTTTTCGATACGATCGGGATTGCGCTGTACACGATTCTAGGGCTGCAAAAGGCGCTTTTCTTCGGCTTGTCGGCGGAGATTTGTGTTATGCTCGGAATGGTCTCCGCCACTTTCGGAGGGGTCATTCGGGACGTTTTATCCGGTACCGTTCCCCTGATATTTCGGAAGGAGATTTATGCTTCAGCCTGTTTGGTGGGCGGCATTCTCTTTTTACTCACGGACCAGTGGCTTGGGGAAGTGGCGGGGATGGCCGTGGCAATTATTACCGTCTTTCTCATCCGCTTTTTTGCGGTACGGCGGCACTGGTCGCTGTCTTTTAAGCGGTGACAACTCGCCGGTCGAATTAGGCTTATCTCAGCGCAACGCTGCAATTACTTCCTTTCTGGACTGGCCATCCGCCTGGCCTTTTTTGCGCCTTCGTATGCCATTGATCTACTTAATTAGTCTTTTGGGCGCTGACGCAGGTGCAAAGGAGGAGTAGGAAGGTAGGGATGGGGAAGCGCGTTCTTAAATTAAGTTGATTATGGTGTTGTTGAGCATTCCGTACTACTGTTCTTCTGATCCTTGGTGATGATCATAATGGCTCCGGTGAAGCCTTCGAGGTGTAGGTTACTGAGTTCGATGTCGCTTTTTATGACGGTTATGGACTCAATCTGGGCCGGGTCCAGCTGATCAGCCGGGTCGGCTTCAGCGCGGGCACCGTCGATGAAGATGGCGATTTTACTGGGCGGGGTGGAGGTGGTGGGGATGAGGCTGATTGCTGCGGTGGAGATAACTTTCGGGAAGTTCTTAGCGCAAATTCTAGGCAGTATGGGGAGGATGTCGAGCGGGGCGATTTTACGGCAGGGGAGGGTAAGGACGACGGCATTCCGGCTCAGTCCCATGTGCTCGGGAGCCGGTAGGGAGCGCATGTCTTTGTACTTGCGGCGTGCTTTTTCGTAGCGTTCCATGGCGCGGGGATTGGTGGAGGCCGGGGGCTCCGGAGCGGCGATGTAGGGGAGGTCTTCTACCTTGATGTGGGTGGGGCAGGATTTGCTGGGTTCGGTGACGGGGTCGGTTACTGCCCAACGGTGTTTCCCGTCCGGGTTCAGCTTCCCTAGCTTGTACTCTGTTGGTACTGCGGCGGCTTCATTCCGGAGGATAGCTACTTGCTTGACGAAAGCGGTGTTTTGAGCCTTGCTTTGCTCCTCTAAGCAATTGGTTGCACCTGCGTCCCCGCCCATATGGGAAAATGAAAAATGCCCAGCTCCCAGCAATATGGCTAGTAAAACAGTGAAAATGAACTTGGCATCCTTTTGGTGGTCCTCACCAAGAAAAAGGCGTTGAATACGCGCTGAAAATGGGGTTTTGGTGGCGGACATCACCAGGTGGTTTGAGGGGATATGGGAAGAACGGGCCACGGTAACAAGTGCTGTAGCATAAGTCCGCCGGTCGCTGCAACGGTTGGCTACCCAATCGTCGCAGCGGTGCTCCCGCTCACGGTCGATCAGGCGGCACAAGGCGTGCACGGCTGGATGAAAAAAGAAAAATGTCCGAATAAATTGCTGAGGGTAGTTCAGCCAGTGATCGTAGTGCCGCAGGTGTGCAATTTCGTGTAACAGAATGGTACGGGCCATTTCAGGTGAGAGTTCGTTCACCAGCGCGACGGGGAAGACGATGACGGGGCTCCAGAAGCCAAGTGTCATTACTTCACCAGCCCGCTCACTTAGGAAACACCGGACGCGACGGGTGGCCGGATGGCGGGCGAGTTCGTCGCCCAGGCTTTCGGCCCAACTTGTAGGAAGCGCTGAAACTCCCTGCGTACTTAGTGCCTGAACGCGGTCCTGGTCGCGTAATAATAAAACCAGCGCAGGTAGTAAACCCGCTAGGTAAAGCGCGGATATCCACGGTGCGTAGGTCGGTAAGTAGGTTGCCATCCATTCCGACCAGCCAGTACCGGTCTGCGGAAGCATGATACTAGGCAGCACTTCGGATGCTGTGAGCAGATTTTTGCAAACCGGCGTCGGGTCATAGAGGTAGTACGAACTGAAGCAGAATGTCGCAATCAGGGTTAGCAGAGCACCATACGCAAGGTTGTGCCGCGCTGCCGGCGTACGGAATAGGGGGAAGACCGCTCGCACGGCAATGTAGAGCACACCGCCGACCCACAAACTATGAAATAGGGCGAGTCCGAAGGTAGTAGCGAAGGGTAGGAGATGGTCCATTAGTCCTTGAGTCTTTTAGACTGTTAGAATTTTAGTGCTGCCTTGCTGATACTTCGGTAGCTTGGTTAGCCTATTATTGTTGTAAACTAATAGGCTAAAAAACTAACGAATTAACAGATTACTTTTTCTGTCGGTCGATCCATTCTTGAAGCTCGTTTAGCTCCGCAGCGGTCGGAGTTTCATTGCCCAGGGCCCGCAAAGCGAGGTTGACCGTGGAGCCTCCGAAGGCGGTGCCGGCTAATCGGTCAAATAGCTTGCGTTCAATCTGCTCGCGTTTTGCGGCGGCGGTATAAGTGTGGGTCCTTTGGTCCGTATTCCGAAGTACGAGCCCCGCCTTTGTCATTCGTTGCAATTGAGTAAGTACCGTATTGTAGCTCACCTGACGGCGGGAACCAAGGCGTCCGTGCAGGTTCTGCACGGTAGCGGGTTGTTGCTGCCAGAGTAGATCAAGAATTTCAAGTTGTGCTTCGGATGGCATCGGGACGTTAGACATAATATTTTGTTTGCTTGATGGTAAAGGTAAACTACATTTGTAATACTGTGCAAGTGGTAGGCGATAAATTGTGGGCGGTTTTACTTTTCTTTTAGAGTTAGCGAAGGGTTTTACCCGCTATCTCGTCTAATCGGTAAAGCATACCATCTGACGAAAAATTACTCCGTACTATTTTTACCACCCAATACCGTTACCTTACTCTCTCTCTGGGTGTTCACGTTCGTAATTTTTTACCTAATGCTATCTAATCATCTTTCCTCTTTTCTTGCCATTGTGCTTGCCTTATCGTTCGTTTCCTGTGCGGAGGATGAACCGCTCGGCCCCTCCGGCCAGCCGAACACTGAAACCGATCCCATAGAGATCACTTTTAACGGTCAGCTAGACCTGTCCGACCCTTACAATTACGCCACGCAATCATTGCCCGCATACATTACCCGCGATAATACCGGAAACAACCTGATCACGGACGCCGGAGCAACCCTAGGCCGCGTTCTTTTCTACGATAAGGCGCTTTCCTCCATCGGTACGACATCCTGTGCAAGTTGTCACCAGCAGGAGTTAGCCTTTAGTGATGGCGCCATCGCTTCCACCGGGGTAGCAGGAACCACCAGCCGCCATTCGATGCGGCTTGTGAACGCCCGTTTTGGTAGCGAAGTACGGTTTTTCTGGAATGAGCGGGCCGCTACCCTGGAGGATCAAACCGCTCAACCTATCCGGGACCACATTGAGATGGGCTTTAGCGGTGCAGATGAAGGCCTTTCCTTCGAGAACTTATTGGATAGACTCAACGGGCTAGACTACTACGCACCACTCTTCACCGGTGCCTTTGGTTCCGCAGAGGCCACGGAGGAGCGCATCAGCGAGGCCCTGGCGCAGTTCATTCGTAGTATTCAGTCGTTCGACTCGAAGTACGATGCGGGCCGGGGGCAGGTGAACAATGGGGGACAGCAGTTTCCAAACTTTACCGAGGAGGAGAACCGGGGGCGGCAACTGTTCGGAAACCGGCCTCAGTTCAATAACGACAACGAGCGGATTGGGGGAGGCTTGGGCTGTGGCTCCTGCCACCAGTCTCCGGAATTTTCTATTGACCCCCGTTCGCGCAACAACGGTGTTACGGCCTCCATCGGTGGAGCATTTCCGGAATTCGACGCCACTCGCTCTCCTTCTCTTCGCGACCTTTTTCGGCCCGACGGCGGGGAGAACGGCCCCTACATGCACAACGGTTCCCTGCGTACAATAGACGACGTCTTGGATCATTACAACGCCATTCCTTCAATTAACCCTCAGCTGGACGGACGGCTCATGCCCGCCGATACCCCCCAACGTCTTAACCTTGCGGCGGAAGAACGCAGCGCTGTGGTCGCCTTTCTGAAAACCCTCACGGGCTCAGCTGTTTATTCTGATGAGCGGTGGAGTGATCCCTTTGTTGAGTAGGTAATAC
>JAPKCQ010000060.1 GCA_026421165.1 Lewinella sp.
TTTGTCCGCTACGGATGGGACTTCGGTAACGGAGAGACTAGTACCGAATTCAACCCCAGCACCCTCTTCTATGATCAAGGCAATGTAGACACAACGTACTACATTAACCTGGCCGCAATAAATGCTTGTGGAGAAGATAGTTACCGCGACTCAGTTATAGTTTTTCCGAACCCCAAGGCATTCCTCGATGTCTCGCAGGATGAAGGCTGTACGCCACTCTACGTAGAGTTCCTCAACATCACCAGCGGGCTACCCGATCGGTTTGAGTGGTACATCGACGGTGCCTTGTATTCTACCGACTCCATTGCCCCGGACCGCTCTTTCATCGCACCGGATTCGATGAACACCTACTACGAGGTGATGCTAATAGCGTACAACGAATGTGGCATTGACACCGCCCGTAGAACGATTACGGTACTGCCCGACAACGTCCGTGCTTTCTTCAGCGTAGAGGACCAGGTAGGCTGCGAGCCCTTCGATGTTCAGTTCCGCAACTTCAGTGATCCGGACACCCTGGTTACCTTCGACTGGTTCTTTGGGGACGGTTCTACTTCTCAGCTCAAAAACCCGCTGCATACTTTCCGGAACACCTCGGATACTACCCTTGTGTACGAAGTGACCCTGGTTGCGGATAACGGTTGTGGGCAGGACAGCATTATGATACCGATCACGGTAAACCCGGCTCCGCAGGTTTCCTTTACGGCACCACCGATCACCTGCGCGCGCGACACCGTTTTCTTTACCAATACTTCAGAAGACGTTACCAATCCCATCTGGGTCTTTGGCGATGGGGATACGCTAACGATGGCTGAAAACCCCGGTCATGTCTTTATGCAGCCGGGAAATTATACGGTTGAGCTGACGGCCTTTGCCATCGGTACCGGCTGCCCAAATACCTGGACGGAGACGATCAACATCCGCCCGATTCCGGTTGCAAATGCTTCTGCGGCTCCGCTGTTTGGTTGTCCGCCGCTAGAAGTGAGCGTCAATAACCTTTCCATTGATGCGGACTTCTACTTCTGGGACTACGGGGATGGCAACACGAGCGTTGGCCCCGCTCCCCTACCCCATGCTTATGCCGAGCCAGGCATTTACGACATTACCCTGACGGCAAGCGACGAATTTGGTTGCGGGCATGATTCGGTTGTCGCCACCATCCAGGTTTACGAGGTACCGGTCGTCAATTTTATAACCGAACCTGAACGCCAGTGTGGCGTACCGACGGAAGTCTGTTTTGAGAACAACTCTGAAAACGGAGGGGACTACCGTTGGGACTTTGGTAACGGCCAGACTTCCGGTGACAACAACCCCTGCGTCACCTACGAGACCTCGGGTGACTATGTGATCAGTCTGGTTGCCACCAACGAGTTCCTCTGTGAAACGCGTACCGAAATCCCCATCTCGGTGTACGGCATACCGGTGGCGAATTTCAGCATTCCGGACAGTACGGTTTGTGAGGTTGCTACCGTAACCTTCACGAATACCAGCCAGGAGGCCGAATTTGCTCAGTGGATCTTCAGTGACGGTTTCGTTTCGAATGCGTTTAACGTCACCCGCACCTTTACGGAGGTCGGTATTTATGGGTTTACCCTGATCGTAGGCAACGGTAGCGGCTGTTCGGATACCCTCGTTACCGGCAACTTCCTGGAAGTGAACCCGAGCCCCATTGCTGACTTTGACCTCATTGATCGTCCGGATCGACTGCCTACCACTATCGAGTTCACGGACTTGTCCAGCTCCGATGCCATTCTCTTCGGCTGGGATTTTGACGACGGCACGGGCAGCGATGAGATGAATCCCGTACACCGCTACTTATCTAGTTTTGATAAGACGGTCGTTCACTGGGTAGAGAATGAGTTTGGATGTACGGATACGATTGAAATGGTGGTGGACCTCGACACCCTCGGTGCGCTGTACATCCCGAACATCTTCACACCGGGAGATGCTTCTACGCCGGAGAAGGACATCTTTAAGCCTAAAGGCATCGGGCTACAAGACTACTACATTGCCGTTTATACCCGGAACGGGCAGGTTGTTTGGGAGTCTGACATGGTAGACGAGGAAGGCGTTCCGGAGGAGTCCTGGGACGGGACCTTTCAGGGACAGCTTATGCCGCCTGCCACTTATCTCTGGCGGGTTCACCGGGCGAGCTTCTTTAACGGGAGGCCCTGGCGTGGGATGGAGGATGACCGGGGTGAGTTGCGACGTACCGGGTACGTTACTTTGGTACGGTGATCCCTTAGGTACGCCCTTAGGTACAATACAGCGGATGATTTGAAGAGCTGTAAATTTGTGGACTACGGGCTTATAAATGAGCCCTAGTGGTCTGTCAATATTAAATATTGACAGACCACTAGGAGACGATTCCCTTGGTAAATTGAGAAGGTTCGACTCAACTCTAGCCATCCACCACATTCTACCGAGAGCGTTCCTTTTAAGCAGTCTACCTCTTACGAGGTAAGCGAAGGTCCCGTAAAGTAAAAGCATTTACAGAAAGCATACTTGAATGAATATAAGTACTCGGACAAAATTAATCCGACAAGAAAGCTCCAAAGCCGCAGTTCCCCATCCCTCACCAAACTAATCCCCCCAAAAAACAGTTGATGATACGTGCAAAACCAACCCGACACCACCCTGATCGTTGAAGGCGGCGGCTTTAAATCGGCCTTCACCACCGGCGTACTCGATGCCTTTCGGGCAACGGGCTACCAGCCGTTTAACCAGTACTACGGGATCTCCGGTGGCTCCATTACCTTATCTTACTACCTCAGCGGGCAGTACCGTTTTGGGCTAAAATCCTTGCTTCACCTTGCGCAAGAACCCAACTTCAAAGCGTACAGCCGGACCTTCTCCGAGCAAGGTTTTATGAACCTCGACATCATCGCCGCCGTCGCCCATGAACACATCGTCTTCGACCTACTGGAGGCCATGAAAGAGTCGCTCCGTCATCCCGTTCGCTTCGTCGCGACCGACGAGCAGACAGGAAAACCTGCCTACCTAAAACCGGGGCGTGACAACTGGCTGGACGCTTTAATCGCCTCTTCGGCGCTACCTTTTTTCACCAAAGGAAAGCATAACTTTGAAGGCCGAGCGTACATCGACGGAGGCTGCAGCGACCCCCTGCCCGCCCGCCACGCGCACGCTCAGGGAGCGCGCAAAATCTTGGTTTTACGCACCTGGCCCCAAGAAATGAGGTTCACCAAAACCTGGGCCGACGTCGCCGGCAGCTACTACTACCGCGCCGACCCCGTGCTGAGTGATATCGTGGATCGGGGACACGCCATCTATAACGATTGCGCCAATTTCCTGGACCATCCACCCGCCAACCTGAAAGTCATCCAGATTGCACCGGAGCAACTGCTCGCCACCGGAACCTACCTCAATTCTATGACCACCATTATGCAGGACTACGGACACGGGCTGGACCTTGGCTTGCGCCATGTTCATTCAGTCCGGGCAGTAAGTCCGGGTCCGTAAATCCTAGGTGGGTGCTGGCTATTCCTCTAGTGGAAGTGCCTGGTACTAGAGCTATTTTTGGGGCGGCGGTGCGCAGGTGCTGGGGGAAGTTTTTGAAGCGCAGAGTCCGGCCTCCAATAACCACTACTCCCGGTCCTTCAACTGGTCCACCCCCTTATCCATTTCAGCCTCATGCCTAGCCACCACCTTCCGGATTTTAGCCAGCACTTCGGGATGCTTTTCGGCAAGGTCGAACTGTTCGGAAGGGTCGATATTCACGTTGTACAGTAGCGGTGTTTCGTGCACCTGTTTGGCGTGGCCTCCGTAGGCACCTTGGGTGATGAAATGAGCCTTATAATCACCTTCCCGAACGGCATAGAGTTCGTCGTTCCGGTAATAGTAGACCGTTTTCCGGGGGCTTTCCCCCTGCCCGAAGAGAACGGGGCCAAGGTCCAGGCCGTCCATTACCCGGTCATCGGGGACGGACACTCCGGCCAGCTTGCTGAAGGTGGAAAATAGGTCCATCGTAGTGCCCAGGTCGGTGATGACCGCCGGTTTGATCATGCCCGGAGCGTAGAAGATGCAAGGTTCCCGCATTCCGCCTTCATAAGTCGTTCCCTTCCCTTCACGAAGGAGGCCTGCGCTGCCACCATCGACACCGAAAGGCAGCCAGGGGCCGTTGTCTGACGTGAATACCACGATGGTATTTTCCATCAAACCCTCCGCTTTCAGCAGGTCAATGATCTGACCTACGCCGTGGTCGATCTCCTCCACCACGTCGCCGTAAAGTCCGCGTTCGCTGGTCCCTTCAAATTCCTTTGACGTAAAGAGCGGGATGTGCGGAAGGTTATGGGCGAGGTAGACGAAAAAAGGCTCCTCTTTATGATCCCGGATGAAGCCCATCGTCTCTTCGGCGTAGCGCCGCGTGATGGTGCGCTGATCAGCTGGCCGCTCGATGATTTCGGTGTTGCGCAGCAAGGGAACATTGAAGTTTTCCACGCGTAGGGCGCCGGGTGATTTCCAGAAATTGAAATATCCCCCAACAGCAGCAAAGTCGGCAACATTGTCCATGTCGTTGGAGTAGGGAATCCCGAAGTAATAGTCGAAACCATTGTTGGTGGGCAGGTACTGCTCTTTATGGCCCAGGTGCCATTTCCCGATGCAGGCCGTTGCGTAGCCGGCTTCCTTCAGCTGTTCGGCAATGGTAACTTCCTCCGCTGGCAAACCGTTTTTGGAATCTGGAAACAGTACGCGGTGGGTCTGGCCAGCCATCCCGCTGCGCACCGGTAAGCGACCGGTCATCAGCGCGGCGCGGCTGGGCGTACAGACGCTTGCCCCGACGTAGAAATTGGTCCACTTCTGCCCCTCCATGGCCATGCGGTCCAGGTTCGGCGTACGGATAGTGGGGTGGCCATATATCCCAAGGTCACCGTAGCCAAGGTCGTCCGCGAAGATGATGATTACGTTGGGTGGCGCGCCCTCTCTGGCTCCTGATTGCGCCTGCAGCCCTGGTTGGCAGATCAGATAAATGATCAGGGAGACTACTGAAAGGTAAGTGTATGAAAGTGATGGCTTCATTTGAAAGGTGGTTTTTTGCGTCCGATCTTAACTCTGCGATCACCCTATTTTTAGCGTAGCAGCGCCACAATATATAAGATGTAGTGCTGAGGAACATCGATCAACCTATAAAAGCCCCGTAAGTTAAAGCGATGTTCTTAAACCTTCCCTTGCACCTGCGGCCGCGCCAAAAAGAGGGACTTATTCCTAAATGCATGTTTTTCATCCCCGAGCGAGGGATTCCTACCTTACCGTAGTCCAACCAGCAGACGAACAACGCACATGCCCCAAACCACCGATCGCGCCCTAATCGCCGGAATCGCCAACGGCGATGCTCAGGCCCTGCGCGAACTGTACAAAATGCATGGTGAACGCGTCTACAACACGGCCCTGACCTATCTCCAAAAATCAACCGACGCCGAGGAGGTGAGCCAGGACGTGTTCACAAAGGTATGGCGGTCCGCCGCCGGCTTCAAGGCGGAAAGCCAGGTAACGACCTGGCTGTACCGCATCGTCGTCAACACCTCGTTAACGGCCTTGAAAAAGCGGCAACGGCGCAGCATTTTTGGGACAATCCAGGCCAGCCACGATCCGCCGGACTTTCACCACCCGGAAGCAAAAATGGAAGAACGGGAAGAGAACAAAGCGCTCTTTTCGGCCATCTACCGCTTGCCCGACCGCCAGAAAACGGCTTTCGTCCTCAGCTACGTTGAGGAATTGCCCCGCCAACAGGTAGCCGAGGTAATGGGCCTTAGCCTCAAAGCCATCGAAGGCCTGTTAATGCGGGCAAAAAAAAGGCTACGAATCACCCTACGGCCGGCCTTCCCTGATTAATAAAGCCAGGGTATTCCCTGTCTCCAAAATACAATCCACCACCAGAAAATAATGATCAATGGACAACATCTACCAACATCTAAGTGAGCTACCCCGCGCCCAGCCCCCTGAGGGCTTGTTGGCAAAAATTGAAGCCCGCATCGGGCAGGCCAAAGTAGTCGCGCTGGCCGATTGGCGGCAGTTTGCCGCCGCAGCCGTGCTTATCACTGCTTTGAACGTCGCCGCATTGGTCCAATATTCTCAGTATGAGTCGGCGACCTTCCCCGGAGTGGCCGCCGTGGACAACCCCATAGTCTCTGATTACGAACTCTACTACTAATGGAAAAGATTACACTCTATAGAATCACCGTCGCAGGCTTACTCCTTCTGAACCTGGTCCTGGTCGCCTTCCTTTGGTTTGGCCGACCAAATGCCGGGCCGCCACCCTTCCGCGCCGTCGAACGCTTTGACCTAAGTGAAGAGCAAAGCAAGCAGTTCTTCAAATCCGCCGGTGCTCATCGAGCCACAATGCGGCAAGTTAATGGAGAACAGCGGGACGTGCTCCGGGAATATTTTAAGACCCTGAAAGTGCCTGCTAACAATACGCCCATACCTGTACCGCCCGAAGTATTGCGCCTTGAAGAACAAAAAGTTCAGGCGACCTACGATCATTTCCTTGCGGTTAAAGGCCTCCTCAACCCGGAACAACGCAACGAATATCCTAGCTTTATCGACTACGTGATTGAACGGGTGGTTGAAAAAGGTCAAAGGAAGCCGCCGCCGCAAAGGAGTGAGAAAAAATCCGGTCCCAAAGATTAAAGCCCAATCCGATGCCTCTACTCAACCCCAAAATATACAGGAAACGTGTACCCGTTAACGGAGTAGTTTTCTCCTCCGCTGTAATTCCAAGCATAAAATCGTGGCGCATCCCACGAAATATAGGTTACGCCCTCTTCCTATTCGTCGTATTTTCACCCGTCTTGCCCGCACAGACCGTCGTAAAGTTCCAGCCATTACTAAACGGCGATGTTTTGGAATTAGGCGATGGCATGGTTACTGAGCGTAGCCAAAGTACCGGTGCAAAACAAGTTGAGGTGCTACGTTGGTACCTCTCCGACATCGAATTCCTCCGGAACGGCAAAGTTGTCTTCACCCCGGAAAAGCGCCACCACCTCCTCGACGCTGAAATACCCAAAAGCCTCGACCTTCAGCTAGCCACCGATACCAGCCTTCTTTACGACGAACTCCGCTTCACCCTCGGCGTAGACAGCTTGACCGCCGCCTCCGGCGCCTTCGGCGGAGACCTCGACCCTACTAACGGGATGTACTGGACGTGGCGCTCCGGCTACATCAACTTCAAACTAGAAGGCACCTCCCCCGCATGTCCGGCGCGTAAAAACCGCTTTCAGTTTCACGTGGGTGGTTTTCAGGGGCCGTTTGCTTCGCAGCGGAAAGTCAGCCTGGCCGTAACCCCAGCAGCGGTTATTCGTATCGACCTCGATTTCGACCGCTTCTTCAAGGCCGTAGACCTGCGTAAACAGTACCAAGTGATGAGCCCGAACGAAGCATCTGCGGAGCTGGCGGACTTGCTGGCGGGGGTTTTTCGAATGCACCAGGAGTGAGTTCGTGGGTCACGAAAATAGAAATGGCCAGCGGTGGGGGCGGTTCTTACGGTCGCCCCTACAGCTGGCCAGATAACAGTGTACGCGTTCGCTGAGCGAACGCAACATTAAAGATCAAGACACTGTACGGGTATTGCTCAGTGACTCAATAATTCAGCTACTCAAAGCCAATCTCCTTCAAGCCCTTATGGCTAATAGCAATGGCCTCCAGCGCCGTATGGTTAAAGCACATATCCTGCTCAACGAGGTAGAACTCCATGCCTGATTTTTCGCGCGCTGCGAGGATGCGCTTGAAGTCGATATTGCCCTCACCAACCGGAGCGAAGCGGCCCTGATCGTCCATATCCTTTACGTGCCATGCTTTGAAGCGGCCGGGGTAACGGTTGAAATAGTCTACCGGATCGGCACCGGCTTTGGTTACCCAGTAGAGGTCCATCTGGAAGTTGAGGATGGCCGGGTCGGAGTTTTCGAGGAAGTAATCGATGGGTACGATACTGTCTTCGCCGGCTTTAAACTCAAAATCGTGGTTGTGGTACAGGCATTTGATGCCGCCGTCGGCGCACTTCTGGGCGATGGCGTTGATGTTGCCCATCACCGTTTCAATACTCTGGTTCATGCCCAATATTTTCGTGACGGGGTCATAGCTGAAGGCGCCCATTGGCGGTACAGGAATCACGAGGTATTCGAAGCCGGCTTCCTTTAGGTCGGCAACCACCTTATCGGCGGTTTCGATGGTGATGTCGCCGTGGTGAGAACTTACGGGCGTCAGGCCAACTTCCGCCAGGTAGTCTTTGAATTCCGTGGGCATCATGCCGTAGAACTTTCCGTCTTTGTAGCCGGCCGCCTCGATGTATTTGTAGCCCGTGTCTGCGACCTTTTTCAGGACGCCCTTCGGGTCTCCCGCCAGGGTATCACGTAGGGTGTAGAGGGCCAGGCCGCCGAAGTCGGTGGAGGCGTTAACCACCTGTTCGGCCAGCGGGGTTTCGGGGGTGTTCTTTTCGCTACCATCGCCGCAAGCGGAGAGGGTGAAGAGGAAAAGAAGGAGGAAGGAGGAAATTTGCTTGATCATTGTGTTGGTTTTGACGTTCTTTTGGCGCGGGCGCAGGTGCGGTGTAGGGTTCTGGCTTAGAGATAAAGCCACAACACGGTTGCCCTGTGGGAAGCAAGGTAGGAATCTTACGGCTGATAAAATCGTTCGGATTGGGTTGAGCGCCTCTGGCACGATTATTTAAAGGCAAATCGCGCCAGAGACGCTCACCCCAACTCAAACCGCCCAGCACATATACTTAGTAACCAAATAGTCCTCCAGCCCATACTTACCACCCTCCCGACCAAAGCCGGACTCCTTAACGCCGCCGAAGGGCGCGACCGTCGTAGAGATCATCCCCGTATTAATACCCACCATTCCGTATTCCAGTGCTTCAGCGACGCGCCAGATCAGGGCGTAGTCGCGGCCGTAGAAGTAAGCAGCCAGGCCGAAGGGAGTGTCGTTCGCCAAGCGGATAACTTCTTCCTCCGTCTCAAATTTGAAGATGGGGGCTACCGGGCCGAAGATCTCCGTCGAAGCAATGCCCATACGCTGGTCCGCTCCGGCGAGAATCGTCGGTTCGTAGAAGAGTTCACCCGCAGCGGAGCGTTTGCCACCGGTTACTACCTCCACACCCTTTGCTTTAGCATCGGCAACGAGGGCCTCCACCTTATCCAAACCAGCCTGGTTGATGAGCGGACCCACCGCTACCCCATCCTCACGGCCGTCACCAACCTTAAGTTTTTCGACGGCTTTCTTTAAATCTTTAACGAACTGGTCGTGCACACCAGCTTGAACGAAGAGCCGATTAGCGCAGACGCAGGTTTGCCCCGCATTGCGGTACTTACTGGCCACTGCGCCTGCGACCGCGCCCGCAATATCCGCATCGTCAAACACGATGAAAGGCGCGTTACCCCCAAGCTCTAACGATAGCTTTTTGACCGTCCCCGCGCACTGCCGCATCAGCTCCTTGCCCACCTCCGTGGACCCGGTAAAACTCAACTTGCGGACCACCTTACTTTCCGTCAGCGCCAGCCCAACCTCCTTTGGTTCATCCGTAGTAATCACGTTCAGTACCCCCGGCGGGAAGCCAGCCTCCTCCGCCAGCACCGCCAGGGCCAGGGCGGAAAGCGGCGTCGCCTCCGCCGGTTTGATCACTACCGTACAGCCCACCGCCAGCGCAGGTGCCACCTTACGGGTGATCATCGCGTTCGGGAAATTCCAGGGCGTGATCGCCCCGACAACCCCGATCGGCTGCTTGATGACCGTAATGCGCTTGTCCGTACCGTGGCCAGGAATAACGTCGCCGTAGGCCCGCTTCCCCTCCTCCGCAAACCACTCCACAAAGGAAGCGCCGTAGCGGATTTCGCCAGCCGCTTCCGCCAGCGGCTTGCCCTGCTCCGTAGTCAGGATCATCGCCAGATCATCCACGTTTTCCAGAATCAGATCGTGCCAACGGCGGAGGATGGCGGAACGCTCCCCAGCTGTTTTTGCACTCCAGGCAGGAAAGGCCGCCGCAGCAGCAGCAATCGCTTCATCGGTTTCTGCTTTTCCTAAATTTGGTACAACTGCAAGCGTTTCGCGTGAGGCAGGGTTCGAAACAAGAAATTTTTTTTCGGACTTTCCAGTAGTCCACTCACCATTTATGTAGGCTTCAGTTTGGAAGAGGTCGGGACGGTTTAGTTGCATGGTTAATAAAATTTAGCGGCACTCAGCACCACAGCAGCACTTAAGAAATAGTCCAGTAACCTAGGACTCCGTGATGCTGCGTGCTGGGTTACCATCGTTGAATAGCTACACGATTGGTCAGCGTACATCTATCCGTATAACCTGACATAACGTAAATTGTGCACCATCTATGAAAAACCTATAGGTCAATAAACCGTTTACTTAGCAAGACAACAATTACATTTATAGTACATTCCATCAGCCATTCCGTAAGGATCAAACGATGGGAGCCCCCGACGCAGAGAGAGAGGCGATAGCATCGACCGAAGTTCGGGAAAACATAGCAAGTCGCGAAGCGACGAGCCCCAGAGCCAAAACCATGCCATTATACCACCAACAAGGCCAAATTCCGCCAAAGCGCCACACCCAGTTCCGCCAAGCAGACGGAACCCTCCACCACGAGCAGCTCTTCGGCACCGTCGGTTTCGACGGCATGTCCTCCCTACTCTATCACCTCCGCCGGCCAACCCAGGTTCGTGACATCGTCTCCAGTACCGACGTGAGCCCAAAGATCGCCGAGGCGAAACATATCAAAAGTAGGAAACTCGTCGGCTTCAACGCCGCACCGGAAGATGACTTTCTGGACAGCCGCAAGGCCCTTCTCGTCAACAAAACGGTGCAGATCGGCGTCGCCGCTCCCCGCAAATCGCTGACGGACTATTTCTACAAAAACGCGGATTCCGACGAGCTCCTCTTCGTCCACCGCGGTACCGGAACCTTGCGGACACTACTCGGTAACATCCCTTTCGAGTACGGCGACTACCTGCTCATCCCCCGCGGAATGATCTACCAGATCAACTTCGACGGCGAGGACAACCGCCTGCTCTACTGCGAATCCACCGACCCGATCTATACGCCGAAGCGCTACCGCAACCACTTCGGCCAACTGCTGGAGAACAGTCCCTTTTGCGAACGCGACCTCAAGCTCCCGCAGGACCTGGAAACCCACGATGAAACCGGCGAATTCACGATAAAAATCAAGAAGCAAGGCTTGCTGCACGAGGTAGTCTACGCCTCCCATCCCTTCGACGTTGTTGGCTGGGACGGCTACAACTTCCCCTACGGTTTCAGCATCCACAACTTCGAGCCCATCACCGGACGGGTACACCAGCCGCCGCCCGTACACCAGACGTTTGAGACCAAGTCCTTCGTAGTTTGCTCCTTCGTCCCCCGGCTCTACGATTACCACCCACTATCGATTCCGGCGCCCTACAACCACTCCAATATCGATTCTGATGAGATGCTGTATTACGTAGACGGGGATTTTATGAGCCGCACGGGCATCGGCCCTGGCTATATTTCGCTGCACCCCGGTGGCATCCCGCACGGTCCGCACCCCGGAACTTACGAAGGCTCCATCGGCCACAAAGGAACGGAAGAATTGGCCGTTATGATTGATACCTTTGCACCGCTTTCCATTACGGAGGAAGCACTCAAAATTGATACTGGGGATTATCATCAATCCTGGCTCTAATCTAGGAGCTAGGAGTTAGAAACAAGAGAACTAGGAGCTAGCCCCCTATTTTCTAGTTCCTGGTTTCTAGCTCCTAGCTCCCTAATTTCTAGCTTCTAGTTCCTAACATATGCAATACGGTATCTTCTCCTACCCAAACGAATCCCCCCGCGTCGGCATCCGCCACGGCGACCGCGTCGTTGACCTGAGCGTACTGGCGGAGCTGGACGTTTTCGACTTCGATTCGAGCGTATTTTACGAACCCTTCCTCAACGAGTTCATCGCGCTTGGTAAGGAGATTCATGAGCGGGCGCGCACGCAGGTGCAAAGCTGGTTGACGGGCAATGCGACCCACCTCGAAGCCTACCTCTCCGTCGACGAAGTAACCATGCACCTACCCGTAAGAATCGGCGATTACACCGATTTCTACAGCAGCATCGAGCACGCTACTAACGTCGGTAAAATGTTCCGTGATCCGGAGAATGCATTGCTGCCCAACTGGCGACATTTGCCCGTCGGCTACCACGGCCGCGCCTCCAGCATCGTCGTTTCGGGAACGGACGTCAAGCGCCCCTTCGGACAGGTAAAGACCAACGGTATGGATGCCCCGGAATTCCGCCCTACGGAGCGGCTGGACTTTGAGCTGGAGATGGCCTTCATCGTCGGTAAAGACTCCACCCTCGGCGAGCCCGTTTCCATTGATGAGGCGGAAGACTACATCTTCGGCATCGCGCTGTTCAACGACTGGAGTGCACGAGACATTCAGAAGTGGGAGTACGTCCCCCTCGGGCCCTTCCTCGGTAAAAGCTTCGCCTCCTCCCTCTCCCCGTGGATCACCGAGTTGGTCGATTTAGAACCGTTTCGAACGGCCGGCCCACTCCAAAGCCCTGCTCCCCTACCCTACCTTGCATCCCGCGTTGAGCGCCCAAACCTTGACCTCGAACTGGAAGTAACCCTCACCCCTAAAAATGGTACACCTACGGTCATCAGCCGCTCCAACACCAAGTTTTTGTATTGGAGTATGGCGCAGCAACTGACGCACCATACCAGCAACGGCTGCAACATCCGCGTCGGTGACCTAATGGCGTCCGGCACGATCTCCGGCAAAGACGCTTCCTCCTACGGTTCCCTGCTGGAAATCTCCGAGGGTGGCCGCAAACCACTTACCCTTAAAGATGGCTCCGAACGGGCCTTCTTGGCGGATGGGGATACGGTTACGCTGCGTGCTTTTGGGGAACGAGATGGGAATCGGATAGAGCTTGGAGAAGTTGCTGGGCGGGTTGTTTAAACAGATGGAATCTCCCCCGTTTAAAACCCTCAAGTTCGAATACATAAAGCCCACGTTTCTAAACCCTTCGAATTCGAAGGGTTTAGAAATTTCACTTCCCGAAGCAACTGATTTTTCATTAAAATTCTTACCCCCCGGTATCGGAAAATTAAGGCCTCAGTAAAAAACAACGCGTACCTTAGTTTTAAACACGAAACATGTCAGACATAACAATCGGAACAGAAAATGTTAGGATCGACGATAAAAGTGGTTACGTCTGTCTCACTGATATTTCTAAGCTGAAAGGGCCATCAGCCTTGTTTATCCAGAACTGGATGCGCAACGCCAACTCAATTGCCTTCTTTGAGTCCTGGGAAAAGCTAAATAATCCTGCGTTTAATCCCTTCGAATTCGAAGGGATTAAACTTGAAGCTGGCCAAAATGCGCATTACGTTTCAGTAAAAAACCTAACGGAGGCCGGTTGCGTTGGTATTGAATCCCGGCGCGGCCGTTACGGCGGCACTTACGCACACATCGATTGGGCGGTACACTTTTCCAACTGGCTGGATCCTAATTTCTACGTCCTAACCGTGGCCGCCTTCCGCCAAATGAACGACGCGCTCTTCGGCCGCCAACACTTAGAACAACGCTTCGCCCGCGAACTAGCAGCAGAAACCTACCCCCTAGCAACCGGCGCCGCCTTATCTGCCCTACCGCCAGCCGCCGACGCCCTCTTCGAAAGACGCATCGCCAGCGTGGAAGCCGACATCCTAAACCTAGCCCTCTGGGGCATGACCGCCCAGGAGTGGCGCATCAAACACCCCCAAACCGACGCCCGCAAAAATATGCGCGACTACGCCACCCCCGAAGAACTTAAAACCCTCTCCGCCCTTCAGGTCCTCAGCCAGGAAATGCACGAAAATGGCTACTCCTCCGAAGAGCGGCTCGACCGGCTCCGCAGCAAATCCGAAGAACTAATCCAACGTTTCTGCGCTAAACATGCGAAGCAAGACTTACTACTCCTGGCCCAGCATAAGCGGGGCTGGGGACGGTTTGAATTCTAATCGAACAGTCACGTAGTAACTACGATGAGCGAAGCGAGCATCCATATTGTAACGTGCGGCAGCCAATCGCTTATCTACCGCACCAGCCTCAAAAAGCAAGACTAACTACCAACCAAATGACAATAGACACAGCCACCCTAACCCCCCGAGAAACCTACGCCTACCTCTCCGGCGCAGTAGCTCCCCGCCCCATCTGCTTCGCCAGCACGATCGACGCGAACGGCAAAGTAAACCTCAGCCCCTTCAGCTTCTTCAACGTGGTGAGTGGAGCCCCCCCGCTGCTGGCCTTCTCGCCGCTACTGAGCGGACGCGATGGTTCGGCCAAGGACACCCTCAACAACGTCCGTGCGGTACCAGAGGTGACGATCAACATCGTCAACCACGCCATCGTGGAGCAGATGTCGCTCACAAGCACAGCCTACCCTACTGACGTCAATGAGTTTGAAAAGGCGGCGCTGACGCAGGTGCAAAGTGACGTCGTAACACCGCCCCGTGTGGGAGAAAGCCCCGTCTCCTTCGAGTGCGTAGTGGACCAGGTCCTCCCCCTCGGGAAAGGGCCGATGGGCGGCAACCTCATCATCGCCCGCGTAGTCCGCATCCACGTCCGCGATGAATACCTCGCTGCAGACGGTACGCTCGACATCCGCACCCTCGACCTCGTCGGACGCATGGGCGGAGCCGACTATATCCGCGCCGTTCCCGAGTCACTGTTCGAGATCCCCAAGCCCATCCGCACCCTCGGCATCGGCGTTGACGGATTGCCCGTTCACATCCGCAACTCTACCATCCTTACGGGCAACAACCTCGGCCGGCTAGGAAACTTGGAGCAACTGCCTACTCCTGAAGAAATTAGTAACCTTGCCAGTAACGCAGGCGTTAAGGAAGCTTTGCGTGGCAGTTTGGAGCAGGTTCACCGGCTTGCTCAGGCTTACCTGAAGCGTGGGGAGACAAAACTCGCCCTTACTATCCTCATGGCCTGACTTCTTCTGGTCGATACACACTCCGTGTGCAACCGTTCCAAAGCCAAAAGCTACTTCGTAAACCCGCACACGGAATGTGCATCGACCAGACAATCTAATATGAAACACTTTCTCACAACCGCACTACTGCTCACCCTCGCTGTCTCCTGCCAATCCCCCACCCCGGAGCAAAGCGCAGCACCTGGAATAGAAACAGCTCCGGTCCCGGTAAAAGAGAAAACCGACGGCGAAAAAATTCTCGGTGACGCAGTAGTAGCCCACGGCGACGACCGCTACGAAACAGCCAACTACAGCTTCATCTTTCGCAAAAAAAACTACACCTTCAAAAACGACGGTACCAGCTACCGCTACTCCGTAAGTAGCGAAAAAGACGGCGTGTCCATTGTTGACGTACTCGATAACGGCAAACTCACCCGTACGCTGGACGGTGTGGCAACGGAGCTGTCCGCAAAGGGCATCGCCAAATATACTGAGGACCTTAACTCCGTAATCTACTTCGCTACCCTACCCCATAAACTGCTGGATCCCGCCGTTCAAACAGCACTGCTTGATTCAACTTCCATCAGTGGCAAGCCATACTCCACTCTTCGGGTCCAATTCGCCAAGGAAGGTGGCGGTACCGATCACGACGACAACTTTCGCTACTGGATCAACTGGAAAACCAATCAGATCGATTACCTCGCCTACGATTATAAAACCAGCGGCGGAGGAGTACGCTTCCGCAGCGCCTATAATCCACGGGTTGTCAGCGGTATTCTCTTTCAGGATTATGTAAACTACAAAGCGCCCGTAGGAACTAGTCTCGACAGCTTACCCGCACTATTCGAGCAAGGAAAGTTGGAAGAGCTATCTCGCATTGAGACGGAAGAGGTTCAGTCACTGAAGTAAGCCAGTCTTCTACCCTACCCTGCCTTCATTCCTTTATTTGCATCCTGCGGCCGCGCCTCCTTAATCCTGAGTTGCCAAGCTTGCGGGTCACTTAAGCCTAGCCATCTGCCCTCGCAACCGCTTACACCAGTCCTCCAGCGTCTTCAGTGACGCGAAGTGCTCAGGATGCCGCTGTTTCACGTTAGTGCGGAACAAGGACCGGAATATGGGATTGGCCATATTCTCTTCGTTATTTTTGTCGGCCTTATAGCCACTACCACGTTTTTTGCTGGCTTTTGTGAAGGCATCAGCCTTCACGCCGGGGTAACGGTCAAAGACATCACGCATCAGCTCCTCGGTCTTGTCGACGAGTTGCTGGTGAATCTCTTCGTACTTCTTTTCTACCTGGGCCATTTCACGGCGGCGTTTGTCTTCCTTTTTACGAGTGCGGCGGTGCTCTTCTTCTTCGGCAGCGCGGGCGGCGACGAGGTTGTCCGTAGAAACCATCGTATGAAGGTAACCGCCGACGTTCTGGATGTCTTTACCCGCCTTAAGCTGATTCAGGGTGTAGTTGATGCCGTACAGGATCTGCTCTTCGGAGAACTGGCTGACCCACTTGCGCATCGTCGGCTCCTCGATGTACTGGCTCACCTGGACGAAGAGGCGGGCCACAACGGCGTCTTCCTCGTGGCTTACCTGAACTGTACCAAGTTCCGGGGTTTTAGCGTCGATCTGGGTAGCATCGTAGCGCGGGTTGCGCATGATGATAAAACGGATCTTATGCACCCTGCGGCCCTGCTTGAGAGGTTCGAACTCAAAGCAAAGATCGGTGTGCAACAAGAGGTGCTTCTGGGCCTTCTTCAGGATCTTTTGGTTGAAACTTCCGTAGAGCGGGTAGTTGTCCTTTACAATCGCCTTGCCCCTGGCATTACGGTGCATCTCTTTGGCACCAATGATTTCCTTCAGGTCCTCAAACTCAAAGGTGCGGTAGCCGATCTTCTCGTACTGCTTCAG
>JAPKCQ010000355.1 GCA_026421165.1 Lewinella sp.
CGGCCCAACCGATAAGCCCATCGACAGCCAGCATCAACAGAGAAATAATTGTTTTCTTAATGGCATAAATGTAGCAATGCTTTGGTTTGAGCCGTGCATTAAGTCGATAAAGGGTACTCCTTAAACCTTTCTTTGTACCCTGAGGCTACGTCCGAAGCGAAGGATTGAATAATTGACCACCTAGCCGCCCAACGAAAACATGGGGACCGGCCCCACACTGTGAAAAGTGGTCCTCCGGACTTCCGCTCTAGTCACAAAAACCGTAAACCGGTGAACGAAGCCTCCCTCTTCGACCTTTACTCCTTTTCCCCTCAATCATTTATACTATGGATATTCGCTTCGTCAAACAGGAAGACCTCGACAAACAACTCTACAACAGCTGCGTACACTTCGCGACCAACGGCAGCGTCTATGGCTACGACTGGTACCTAAACGCCACGGCCAAAGAGTGGGATATGCTGATCGAAGTGGAGAACGAAAGCTGGGTTAGCGTGATGCCAATACCCTACGATAAAAACTGGCTCGGCCGCAAACAACTTCGTCAACCCGACCTGCTGCCCGAGCTGGCCATCTTCACGGTCAAGCCCCTCAGCTCAAAGCGGATTCAGGCATTTTGGGACGCGATACCTGAAGAATTCCAGGGCGGCACCCTTACTGTAGAACCCGCTTCCGTACCGGAGAAACCCGGAGACTTTTCGGTAGATACCGCCGGAGGTTCCGCCCTCTTCCTCAACCAACCCTACGATGAAATAATCGGTGACTTCCCGCCCGCATACCACGAAGGGCTCATTCGGGCTGAAGCGGCAATGCTAAAGCCTGTTTCTAGCTTTAAACCTGAAAAATTAGCCGCTTTTTGGTTAGAGGTGAACGGTAAGTCGGCCACAAACGAATGGAAGTTTCACGCCATGCAACGTCTTATGTACCAGGTGCTGCACCGTAGCTGGGGCGGCTCCCACGTGGTGGCCGGTCCGGACGGGAAGCCGCTGGCGATGACTTTCATCGTGTACAGCCACGGACGTATTTTTCCCTTATTCGCCACTGAAAGCAAGGCTGGAAAAGCCGTTGGTGCGCTTACACTTCTATGGGATAATTTGCTGAAGACGCACGCGGATAAGAATCTGAAGGTGCGACGGGAGGAAGTCATGGGTATTTGGTAGAAAGTAGTCGAGGCGCATCAATTTTGCGGTATTTTTTGTGCCCGTACTTACACTACCTACTACCAACTCCAAACGGTGGCAGTACCGCCCACTACCTAACTATTATTTACACCCCAACAAAAAAGATATGCCCAATATTGGCGAAGAAGCCCTCTACGATATCTACAGTAAGCATCCGCAGATATGCATTGACAGCCGGAAGGTGATTGATGGCGACTTGTTCTTTGGGTTGGCGGGAACGCAGGTGCAGGGAAACAGGTATGCGGCAGCGGCTCTCGAAAGTGGCGCTGCTTACGCAATTGTAGACGACCCTTCCGCCGTGAAGCCGGGAGACAACCGCTACGTGCTGGTGCCTAATAGCCTTATTGCCCTTCAGAATCTGGCAACTGAACACCGCCGCCGCCGCCAGATGCCCGTACTAGCCATCACTGGTAGTAATGGTAAAACGACCACTAAGGAACTCGTCAACGCCGTAATGTCTTGCCGCTACACTGTCCACGCTACACCGGGCAATTACAACAATCACCTGGGCCTGCCGCTTACCATTCTGTCTACGCCAGAGTCTGCGGAGATGACCATTCTGGAAATGGGGGCTAATCGCCAGGGCGAGATTGCTGAACTCTGCCGGATCGGGCGGCCTACTCACGGCTTGATCACTAACATCGGGGACGCTCACTTGGAAGGTTTCGGCGGCCGGGAAGGCGTGATTGCAGGGAAGGGCGAGCTCTTCACCTGGCTGGCCGCCAATAAAGGCGTCGCTTTTGTGAATACGGACGAAGATCACCTGTTGGAGATGTCTGCCGGGCTGGACCGTATCATCCGCTACCACGAAAGCGAAGGTCCATCAAAGGAAGTGCCGGGAATGGAGACAAAAGTATACTGCGTCGGCCCTCAGATTGAGGTCGGGTTTCTAGATGAACGGGGCGAAATTTTGCGCTGTACTGTTGCTCTCAACGGCGTGCACAACCTGCAAAACGTGAAATCGGCGATTGCCGTAGGGAAGTACTTTAAGGTGCCCTGTGCGGATATTGCCGGTGCGTTAGAAAATTACCGCTCGGCCAATCACCGGAGCCAGGAATTGGTACACCGTGGTGTATCCTTTTACTGGGATGCTTATAACGCTAATCCCAGTAGCGTGGAGGCTGCGCTGGTGGCCTTTGGTCAGGTCCATAATCCGCGGAATTCCGTGGTGGTCCTCGGAGAAATGCTGGAGTTAGGCGATGTGGCTCCGGCTGCACACCGGCGAATTGCCCTCAGGGCCAGCCAGATGGCAGAAACGGTATTATTGATCGGGGAAGCTATGGCTGCTACCGCCAAGGAGCTCGACCGGCCGTGGTTTAAAGACAGTACTGCCCTGAGTGAGTGGTTCTGGAAGCAGGAATGGAGCGGCAAAACTGTTTTTGTGAAAGGGAGCCGGGGCAACCGGCTGGAGGTGCTGTTGGGGTAATTAACCAAGTAGATGACTACTTTCGCGGACACCACAAGGTCACCTATCTCTAAAGTTACCTCGCATTGACACATTTCGAATTCGAAGCTTCACTTGCTGATCTTATCCCTCCGGAAAACTGTAGCGTCGAAATTATTGCGCTCTGGTGGCTGCGTAATCGTAACTGGCAACTGGGCTACAACCTGATCAATGGTGTTTCCGGTCAGGACGCCGCCTGGGTTCGCGCTCTGATGCATCGTATGGAGGGAGACCAGGTGAACGCCCGTTACTGGTACGCCCGTGCTGGTCGTGATGTCGGGAGAAATACCATTGGGCAGGAGTTGAAAGTATTACTGGATTATTTTCTTGATTGAACGGGCAAAACCACTGGCGGCGCGATAGGGCCACTGATAATATTAACGCGCTATTCTTGCACGGTGTTCCTAAGTTATTACCTTACGTCTCTGTAGTCACTTGCGGCTTACAACCAATGTATGAAAAACTGGTACTTTTTTCGGGAAGCCATGAAGAGCTTCCGTACAACCGGCTCCATTACCTCTTCCTCGAAGGCACTTATAAAAAAGCTGGTGGAACCGCTACCGACTCATCGCCCTCTAGTGATTGTTGAGTTGGGTCCCGGCGACGGCTGCGTTACCCATGCCATTCTCAAAAAGGTACATAGTGGGAGCAGCGTGACGGCCTTTGAGATAAACACTGTCTTTGTTGAAAAATTATCAGTTATTCAGGACTCTCGCCTGCGGGTGCTGTCCGTCGGGGCCGAGCGCCTCACGGATTATTTTGAAGCTGGAACGGTTGATTATGTAGTCTCCAGTCTGCCGCTATCAATGATCCCAAAAGAGATCAAGGAAGCTATCCTGAAACAGTCTCAACTGGTGCTGCGGCCGGGGGGGCGGTTCTTGCAGTTTCAGTATGCCTTGCAGGACTACGGATTACTCAAGGATTACTTTAACCGGGTATCGGTGAGTTTTACTATGGCTAATTTCCCGCCAGCTTTTATTTATTCCTGCTCATTAAGCATGGTTTAGTAACTCTAACTTATTTTGTGTCCCTTAAACCACAACAGCGTCACAAAATACAGTTTGACACAACCAATTGACCTGCGAGAACTTATACCTCATAACTGAAAGTAATTTCTATGCTGCGCGTACTACTGGTAGAAGACGAAGAGAACATCCGTGAAACCGTAAAACTCAATCTTGAAATTGAGGGCTATGAGGTGGTAACGGCGGCGGACGGCCGCAAAGCCATCAAGCACAGTCAGGAACAGCACTTCGATGTGATGATTGTTGACGTGATGTTGCCGGAAATAAACGGCTTTCAGGTCGTGGAGCAGATTCGTCTCACTGATCGGGAGACACCGATTATCTTTCTCACGGCAAAGGACCAAGCTTCCGACCGCATCCAGGGCCTTAAAAAAGGCGCGGATGATTACCTGACCAAACCTTTTGTCTTCGAGGAACTCCACCTGCGTGTGCGCCGCTTGATCGAACGTACCAGCAAGAAACCGGAAGTGAAGCCTGATCTTTTTACCTTCGGAAATAACAAGGTTAACTTTGCGACTTACGAGGCCGACGGCAACCCGGGCACCTTCACGCTGACGAAAAAAGAAGCCATGTTGCTAAAACTACTTACGGATCGGCAGGGCGAGGTGGTGAGTCGGCAGCAGATACTTCAGTCCGTCTGGGGTTATGATGTTTATCCCAGTACCCGTACTATTGATAATTTTATCCTCTCCTTCCGAAAATATTTCGAGGAAGAACCTAAAACACCAGTATACTTTCTTAGTGTTCGGGGCGTTGGGTATAAATTCGTAAGTTAGACGGC
>JAPKCQ010000061.1 GCA_026421165.1 Lewinella sp.
TGGCGGGCATCTGGCAAACAGAAGACTGGGCTTACTTCACCGAGCGTCTCCGCATCAAGGTCCCGTTACTTGCACTACCGTTGATTTGGCCGGGCCTGCCTGATTTTGGACGAAAGGAGAGAGGATGGATCTTCGGTGGCTTTGCCTTGTTTATGCTGGTTGTTCTCGTTGGGGTGGTGGTGAACTACGGCTTGCACTTTGCTGAGATCGAAGAGATGATCGGCCAGGGGCAGCCGATGCCCGTACCGCGTAATCATATTCGTTTCAGTTTGTTGGTGGCCATCGCGACGCTGCTTTCCGTAGGGGCTTATCGGGTGCGGGCCTGGGGGGGGTACAAGGTCTGGCTTGTGGTCGCGACTTTGCTCTTCATTAGCCAACATGTACTGGCGGTGCGCAGCGGCCTTGCTGGGGCATACGGAGGCATCGGCGTGCTGGTGCTGGCCTTCGCTTGGGAGCGGGGAACTTGGTGGCCGGCCATCGTCGGATTGATTGGCCTGGCCGCGCTGCCCGTGGTAGCGTACGTTGCCGTCCCGAGTTTCAGAACCAAGGTCCAATACGCACGCTACGAACTCTTCCAGCGCGACCCGAGTAAGGATACCCATGAGTACAGTGATGAAGGTCGGCTGACTAGCCTCCGTATCGGCATAGCTGTTTGGCAAGACAACTACTGGCTTGGCGTCGGGCCGGGGAACTTGCGCCAGGAGATGGATGTCCGCTACGCCGAAGCGCTGCCCGGTACCGAAGGTAAGCGGCCGCACAATCAGTTTATTAGCGCACTTGCCGGTAGTGGTTTGCTGGGCGGGGTCGTTACACTGGCTTGCGTTTCCCTTCTCGCTTACGTTGGTCTCCGCAGGAGAGAACCGGTTTTCCTAGCCGTCTGGACGGTACTATTCTTCAGCTGTTTGGTGGAGAATACGCTGGAGACTTCTGCTGGAGTTACTTTGTTTTGTCTGTTTTTGTTGCTGACGGTTGTCAGACCTTCCCGTTTGGAAGTTCTTTAGGCTGCTGCCCAATAACCTGAAAGCTGACGAAGAGTAGTCTAAAGACTGCCGAACGGATACCGTATCAACCAATAAGCTATAAGTATAGCCACTACCCCTCCCATCAAACTAAGCCCTAAATACAAAGCAGCATTACCCCAGTGTCCTTCGTCGCCTAGTAGCACTAACTCCAGCGCAAAGGTGGAAAAGGTGGAAAAACCACCGCAAAAACCGGTGAGTAACAATAATTGCATTTCTTTAGATAGGAGTTCTTTGCTCACCAGCCCGACGCCAACGCCGAGAACAATACAAGCGAGTAAATTTGCCACCAGCGTGAACCACGGGATATTCCCGTCTTCCAGCCCCGCAGGAGGCATCAGCTGCCCGACGCCGTAACGGGTAATGCTTCCCAGCCCTCCTCCAAGGAAAACAAGTAGCCAGGGCATTAGGCTGGTTGGGTTTGGACCTCAATTGTCTTAGCGTCCATCAAAACCTTTTTTTTAGCGTTGATGCTGACGACGTTGCGGTGGATGAAGAACGTCGCAGCTAAAGCCACGAACAACTGCAAGCCAATCAGTACATGCAGTTCCATAATGGGGTCGAGGTAAAAGATGAGACTGATGAAGGTGAGATTAGTAATGCCAAGCACGGCCGTGGCCTGCATGTGGTCCATTCCCGAATCGATCAACAGGTGATGGACGTGGCGTCGGTCGGGCTTGAAGGGGCTTTGTTTTCGCATAATCCTGGTAGTGAATACCCGGATCGTATCGAACAACGGAACAATCATGATGCTGACCGCCACCGCCACTGGATTTACGAAACTATACTTGGGGAGAATATCGGGACCTGAGTTTAACGAGATGAATTCGATGGTAAAAACCCCTAGTAAAAGCCCGATAACCAATGCGCCGGTATCTCCCATAAAGGTGCTAGCAGGGCTGATGTTGAAGTTGAGAAAAGCGATTAAACTTCCTGCCGTAGTCATGCAAAGTACGCCGAGGTAGAACTGGTCGGCCATGAAAAACCAGACGCCGAAGGTTACCGAGGTAATGGCGCCTATCACACCCGATAAGCCGTTGATGCCATCAATCAGGTTGAAGGAATTGGCGATCACCAGCAGCGTGAAACCAGTTACCAGCATGGAGAGCCATCCGGGAAAGCTTGTCTCTATCCCAAAGAGACCGTACATTCCTTCCAACCGAACACCTCCTTTAAATACCAGGATCGAAATGGCAACGATCAGGCCTACCATCTTTTTCCAAGCGGAGAGCCCTTCGATGTCGTCCTTAAAGCCTACCATAAACACAATCACGGAAGCTCCTAGAATGTATTGCAGGGATTGCCACTGATACTGTGGCGTCAGCAAAAGGGTAGAAAATATAATTCCCATAAAAATCGAAATCCCGCCAACGCAGGGCGTAGGTTCTTTGTGGCTGCTGCGCTGTACCGCTTTAGCCACGAGGCCTTTTTCATTGGCGATTCGGATGATGGATGGTGAAATAGAAAACACTAGGGCAAAGGACATAAAGAAACTCAACACGAGGATGAGCATGTCTTTCGGGAAATCGAATGGAAGCACTTAAGATTATTTTTTGGGTCACCTAAAGGTAAAGCTAAGTTGGGGAACTTAGGGGGCCTCTCATTTGATGGCTTCCCATTCCTTGCGCCCTGGGTAGCGAATACCGCTTAGAAAAAGCCCTTCGGCTGGTGCGCTCCAGGGTTTGGGGAGCCGGGTTTGTTCGTCCAGGGCGGTGCGTAATTCTTCGAGCCTGAGCTTACCCTGGCCCACCCGGATGCACATCCCCACGATCAGGCGGACCATGCCGCGTAGGAAGCGATTGGCCGAAATATGGAAGGCCCAGTGGTTGGGCTTGAACTCCCACCGGGCTTCGGTGAGGTCGCAGTTCATGGTGAAGGCGTCGGAGTTTGTTTTGCAGAAAGGGGCGAAGGCTTTGTATTCGAGCAGCATGTTGGCCGCGGCTTGCATCGCATCTTGGTCTATCTGGTCGCGGAGCTGGGGTAGGCTGGCAACTGTGTTCTTACGGAAAACGTCTTTTTTTAAAGTGACTTCGTACACATAGCTCCGGCCGGTAGCGTGGAACCTGGCGTGAAAACCTGGCGGCACACGGTAAAGTGACGACACGGATACGTCTTCGGCCAGAAAGCGGTTGAAGCGCTTTAGAAAGAAGGGAGGGAATTTGCCGCCGAAGTCGAAGTGAGCGACGTAGTGGGAGGCGTGTACCCCGGCATCTGTCCGGCCGCAACCGATAATTTTTATCTTTTCGTTAAGGATGATGCTCAGGGCGGTGTCTACGACTTCTTCTACGCTCATGGCGTTGGGCTGGCGTTGCCAGCCGGCGTAGTTGGTGCCGTTGTAGGCGAGTTCCAGTACGTAACGGTTGGTCCTCATTAGCCCAGTAATTTTTTCTTTGATTTGGTTACGAAGGGAGGGTTGAGGTAGAAGGGCTCGTAGGAAGCGATGTCTACAAGGCGAGAACTGTCAGGCGAGGCTGTGCCTGCTGAGTGTAGCCGGAGTACAGGTGCAAGCAAAAGTCGTGCGGAGCATTGTTTGGGATCGGCAAAGCCCAGGGTTTCGTTTCCTTCGGGGGCGTCTAAAAGCCGTTGCGCTCCGGAGCCGACTACGGTGATATAAGCGGTGCCGGCCGCTACGGTAATCGTATCAAACCAGCCTGCCTCCGTTAAGCGGATATTCTGTGGCTCCAGGAATAGAGGGTGAATGCTTTCCGGAATGCCGACTTTGCCTTCAACCTCCCTATGCACCTGCGGCCTCGCCAAAAAAAGCTGACCAAATACTTCTCCCTTCCGAGAATTGATCGTTGCCAGCACCGGCCCGTCGTACGAACCGGCCATCGCCAGCGACTGCAAGGTAGAAACCACCCGCAATTTAAGCTCCGGTAAAGCAACGCAAAGCCCCTTAGCAGTAGCAGCTCCCACCCGCAAACTGGTGTAACTACCCGGCCCGTCGGACAGCACCACCTCGTCGAGGTCGGTCATTTCGAGCTCGGCCTCGGCCATTACCTTTTGAATGAAAAGCGTGAGGTGACTAGAGTGCTGGTGCGCCTCCGTAGCCGTATGCTCCGCTAGAACAAGGCCGCCCTTCGCCACCGCAACGGAGCAAACATCGGTAGCTGTTTCCAGCAGTAATCGGATCATTTTAGTAGTTCGGTGGGTGACCAGAAGAGTTCTTTGAAGTTGACAAGCGTACTGTCTACTATTTCCACGCCCTCGGCCTCCAATCGCTCCTGCATCAGGGTGGGCGTAGCGAAGTGGTTGCGTCCACTTAGCTCACCTTTACGGTTTACTACCCGGTGGGCGGGGATGGTCTCGTCGCCATGGGCTTTATTCATCGCCCAGCCGGCCATGCGTGCGCTGCCCAGCGTGAGGAAGTCGGCGATGGCCCCGTAATTGGTAACCCGGCCTTTGGGGATTAGCCTCGCTACGTCGTGGACGTCTTCTATGTACTGAGCCATTATTAAACACTTTGCTTTTAGACGCTATGCTTTTAGGCTGCCGCACGTTGGATGTGTTGCAGGAACCGTGTGGTGGCCTAAAAGCGTAGCGTCTAAAAAACTGAAGGTCGTCTAAATGGCGAAGCCATCTAACGTATTATCTCTACTGCCCGGTTCTTGTCTTTAGTACTTTTAGGCATGGTGCGGAAGATGTGGTCCCAAAGCGGCTGGGAAACTCCGAACAGGATGTTGTCTTTGCTGTAGTGGTGTAGCGCATGGTTTACCCACAGTGCTTTAAGAAAGCTCTTCGGCGGCGGGTACATATGTACGGTGTAGTGCACTACGAGGTACATGGCGTAGCCAACTACAAAACCGGCTAGGTAGGCGAAGGCGTACTGCTGCAGGATGAGCTCGAAGAAGAAAAGTAGGACGGTAGAAATGAGGATGGCGAGCACGGGCGGCATGGCCAAACGCTTTTTGTCCTTGGGGTAATCATGATGGAAGCCGTGCATATTGTACGTAAACTCCTTATAGCCTTCGGAGGCATCGTGCGGTGGGTGGTATATCCAGCGGTGGACGACATACTCCGCAAAGGTAAAGCCAAGCGTACCCAGTACGAATAGGCCTATTACGGCCAGGGCGGATACGTCAGTCTTGACCAAGGTGTACCACAACAGTGCTACGGAGTAGGTCATGAAAATGACGATGGGCGTTGCGATGTGGGTTTTAGTGAGGCGATTGAGAAATTTATTCTCAAACATGGGTGGGGCCTCCCCATTAGATTTGAATTTTTCGGTAATAGTTTTCATAGGGCTCGGTTTAGCCGGCTCAATAGTGCAATGGTTTCCGGAAAGTATAGAACGCAATTAATCGGAAGTCAGTTTGAGACTTTGCTTGATTTTTCTCCCGTACATACGTTTATATACTCGATACATGCGCTGCAGGTGCTTGACGCTGTAGGTGGCGGGCTCTCCAGTGGGGGTGAGGTAGCCTTGTTCTTTCATCCATTCGTCGTTGAATACCTTGCCGAGGTAACGGCTCCCGTGGTCGGGGAATAAGACAACGACGACGTCATCTTTGGTTAATTGCTTACGGATGGCAAAAACGGCTTCCAGGGCGGCGCCGCTGCTATAGCCTAAAAGCATTCCTTCGCGGGTGGCTAGTTCGCGTACCCGGAGGGCGGCGGCACGGTCACCTACCTTGATGAACTCGTCGATGAGGTCGAAGGCAACATTGTCGGGGATGATCGTTTTGCCGAGGCCTTCCACCTTCCAGCTGAAGATCTCGTTGGTGTCAAAAACACCGGTTTGCCAGTATTTTTTGAGCACAGAGCCGTAAGCATCTACGCCTACGATGGTGACGTTGGGGTTCTTTTCTTTGAGGTACCTGGCCGTGCCAGAGAGCGTGCCACCGGTACCGGCGCAGCAGACGTAATGGGTGACTTTGCCTTCGGTATCGTTGTAGATCTCCGGTCCGGTGCTGTGGTAGTGGGCGCTGCTGTTGTCCAGGTTCCAGTTCTGACGGATGTAAAAACTGTTGGGAATGGTAGCGGCGAGTTCTTCGGCGCGGGAGTAGTAGGAGTCGGGGTGCTCGGGAGCCGCATCCTTGGGGCAGAGAACGATCTTGGCGCCAAGGGCGGTCATCAATGCCCGCTTTTCCGGTCCGGCTTTATCGGACAGGGTAAGGATGCATTTGTACCCTTTCACCGCAGCAATCATGGCAATACTGTAGCCGGTGTTGCCACTGGTCGCTTCAATCAGTGTCGCGCCCGGTTTGATGAGGCCTTTTTTTTCAGCCTGCTCAATCATGTAGAGTGCTGCCCGGTCCTTTGCCGATTGGCCGGGGTTGAAGGATTCTACTTTACCGTACACTTTGGCCGGAATCCGGTCTCCGCAAATCCTGTCAAGGCTGATGAGTGGCGTATGGCCGATGGTGGAAAGAACGCTGTCGTGCCGCATAAATAATCTTTAGTGTTTCGGGTCTTCGCCGTTTAAATCAGGTGCCAGTCGTTGCTAAAAGTACGAATGTCATCGCAATTATTCTAGCTTGGGCTATTTTGCCACGCCAAACAAGGTACCCTGATTTAGGGTTAAGAGCTTGTTTGGCGGTCGGAATCGAAAAATCCAGACAAGCACTATCTAAGTTTGCGCCACAAAAGTAACTATTTTCGACCGGCTCTTCTATTTCATTTCAGAACATTCATCAGCATAAATGGCCAAATTCGCCGTCTCCCTTAAAGCCCGCCTCATCCTACAAAATCACGGCCGGCTCTTGCTCCTGAAGCAAACCAAGCCTAACGGCGGCAACTACTCTCTTGTGGGTGGTACCATCGAGCGTAAGGAATACGCTGCCCGCACCCTTATCCGCGAAAGTTGGGAAGAGGCCGGCATTAAGCTTGAAAAGAGTGATCTTGAGCTGGTGCATGTCCTTCATAAGCGTTCCAATAAGGAGCACCGTATCGTGCTTTATTTTCGGGCTTACCACTATAAAGGTTCTCCCGAGAGCAAGGAGCTGAAGAAATTCGAGAATGTAGAGTGGTGGCCGCTTAAGGAACTGCCTAAGAACCTTACGGGCACAGTGCGGTACGTTTTGAAGGCTTATAATGCCGGGCAGTTGTATTCTGATATGGAGAAAAAATAATCGAATAATTGACCGCGAAGGCAACGAGAGAATGGTGTTGTCGCTATTCAGTCACTACAACAACGCGGCCCCAAAAACTCCCGCAGAATCTCCCAACTCAGGCTTCAAAAACACCGTGTCCATCCGTGGGTTGAACAGGTGGTCGACGACCTGCGGGATGGCTTTTGTGTAAAGCTCTTCGATATTACTGAGTCCGCCGCCGAGTACGATCACGTCCGGGTCGATTACATTAATGATGGTGCTGATGCCCTTGGCGAAAAAGTGGAACCACCGTTCCATGGCCGCCGTTGCCGCCGGATCGTTGCCAGCGCGGTAGCGGGGAACGATGTCTTTTACCGTCAGGCTGCTGCCCGAAATTCCCGCGTAATATTTTTCGATGGACGGACCGGCCAGAATGCGCTCAGCACAACCGACGCGGCCGCAGTAGCAATATCCGCCGGAATTGTCTAGGAACATATGGCCCCACTCGCCGCCGATGCCCTGGGCGCCGCCTAGTATTTGTCCGTTGACAACCAGCCCACCACCCGTACCGGTGCCGAGGATGACGCCAAAGACGACTTTCGCGCCGGGCATTTGCTGCGGCACGCAGCCCATCAGCGTTTCGGCTACGGCGAAGCAGTTGGCATCGTTGGCCAGGGTTAGGGGCACGCCGATGGCGGCTTCCAGGTCCTTGCCTAGTGACTGGCCGTTCAGGACCGTCGTATTCGAGTTTTTCATCAGCCCCGTCGGCGGGTCGATGGTGCCGGGGGTGCCGATGCCGATCCGCTCCGGGATCAGGCCGGTGGCGTCTTTCATCTGGTCCACCAATAGGGCAATGCGGCTTACGATGTGCTCGTAGCCGTGCTCGCGTTCGGTGGCTACGCGGCGGCGGTCAATTACTTTTCCTGCGGGATCGAGGATTACGCCTTCTATTTTTGTGCCGCCTAGGTCTATTCCCCAGTTCATGTGCTTTGTTTTAGTGGTTGGTGGGCAAGGTAAGGAGGTTTTGGGGGCGCGGGCGCTGGTGCAATGGGAGGTTTTGGGGTTGGGCTCAATCAGGAAATCAAGAATTTGATTGGCGAGTTGCGCTTAACCTGTCGAGTTTGGCCACTAACCACTCGTTCCTACTTTCCCTTTCCCTGCACCAACACAACAACAGTATAAAACAGGATCTTAAGGTCCAGCCGCAAAGAGCGGTTCTCAATGTAAAGAATATCAAACTTTAGCCGCTGGATCATCTCATCCACGTTACTCGCGTAGCCGTACTTCACCTGCCCCCAACTCGTGATGCCAGGGCGAACCTTCAGTAGGTGGCGATAGTGCGGAGCTCGGGCACTAATGAGGTCGATGTAGTACTGGCGCTCGGGGCGGGGGCCTACCAGTGACATATCTCCACGCAGCACATTCCAGAACTGCGGTAACTCATCTAGCCGCCACTTGCGCATCAGGCCGCCCCACGACGTGCAGCGGTCGTCGGTATCGCCGCTGCTGAGCTGTGGACCCCGGGCTTCGGCGTCGGTGTACATGCTGCGGAACTTGATGATGCTGAACGGGTTGCCGTTCAGCCCGATTCGCTCCTGCTGGTAAAAGATCGGGCCTTGGCTTGATAACCGTACCCGTACCGCGATGTAGATCAGCAGCGGGGAGAGTAGGATCAGCATCATGGCCGATACGCTCAGGTCCATTAGCCGCTTGAGGAAGCGTTGCCAGCGCGGCATCATGTTCTGGTGGATTTCGATCAGAACGGCTCCGAAAACGTGGTCCATCTTTACCGATCCGAGCATGATGTCGTACATGTCGGGGATGATCTTTACGAGTAGCCGGTCTTCATAATCGAAGAGGACGTTCATCAGTTCGCGCAGCCGGTTGTGCTGGCTCGTCTCGATGGCGATGATCACCTCTTCAATATTGTGCTCCTCAATGACGGAGGAGAGCTTGCGCAGGTTCCCGAGCAACGGAAGTTCATCGGCGAGTAGGAACGGAGCCTTCTGCCTGGAATCGACGAAGCCAACGAAGCGGTACCCTAGCCCTTTCCGTTGCGAGCGAATTTCTTGGTACAAAGTCAGCGCCGCTGCACTACCGCCAATGATGAGCGTATTAAAGGCCACTTCGCCCCGCTTCAATCGATGGCTGGCGCGGGTAAGGAGCACCATTCGGAACAGCGCCGTAATTGAGAAATGTAGGCTGAGAAGAATGAGCACATTCTGGTAATAATCATGGTAATCCGGCGCCATATCGTCCAGCAGTACCGTGAAAAACAGAATTATGACACCCGCAGCCGTAATCAACAGTGTTTGCGCTAGCGTTTGCAAACGACTGAGCCGGTAAATATCCCGGTACTGATCAAAGAGCGCGTAGCCCAAGACCCAGCTAAGGGAGATGAAAAGGCTGCCCCAGAAATAATTGCTGTCGCCCGTGAGGTTCTCGATCGTAACGACCTGCCCTTCTCTCCCGCTGCGAATCAGGAAGAAGATCGTCCACGCCAGCCACGCAGCGATGAAGTCTGCTGCTATGTATACACGCCGGTCGTACCGCCGGCGGAGCGCAGTATCGGGTCGTAAACCTTTGGGGGATGTGCTGGGTGAAGAAGTCAAGCTTAGAAGTGGATCAGTTTAATGTTGTCGAGGTAGAGGTCACCTTCTTCCAGGCCCTGCGGTAGAATGGCCGCCAGGTTGATCTGGATCGGGTCTAGCCGAAGATCAACGATGATGTTGGTGATGTTGAAGTAAATTTTAGTCCACTGCTCACGTGGCCGGAAGGCGGGGTCGAACAAACTTTGGCTGCTCAGCCCGGTATCACCACTTACGCCGATGCGACCCTCTGCAGCGCTGAGGAAGTCCATTTCTAACCAGACGTAGCGGCGCGTCCCGGTCAGGTCAAAGAAGCTTTCCGCCGAGGCGACTTCAAACACCGGATCGTCGGCCGTAACACGGATCTTACCGCTAAAGTCGCCGCTGCGGACAAGCTCCTGGGTTGGTGCCAGCGTCCCCGTCCCGTTAATTACGTCGGTGAACGCCCGCACGTCTCCCAGCTCAAAGGTTTCAAAAATAGAAAAACGCACCTCCGGCTTGTAGGTGATCGGTAGTGTGCCAACGTCGATGGTTTCACCAGCGGCAAGGTCAAGGGTCAGGTTTACAGGCGTGTAGAAATCGTAAGGTTCGGGTGCTGCGCTAACCCCATTCTGGCGTATACCCGGTTCGAAGCGCATCTGGGTGCTGCCGGCCCTGGGTACGGGAATGCGCGCGGGTAGGCCGAACGCTCCGATAAACTCTGCGTCGGCGAAGACCCACACTTCCGGGATGTCAGAGGTTGGTTCTCCCTGGTCGGGCGTTTGGAGGTCAAAACCATTGATGGTGATGAAGGCTGGTACGAGGTCGGTGTCCGCTGGGCAGCCGGTAAGGGTTAAGATTAAGCTAGCCAGGAGGAGGAGCGTGAATGCTCGTTTTACTTGGCCCTTCTTTCTTGGCCCCTTTCCTGGGGGGAGGGGAGACCGGTTCCCGTTGTGGTTATGGCCTCCAATAAATTGGTGCTTACCGCTACGTCTGCCAGTAAGAGTCTTCGATGTAGTAAGTATCAATTTCATCACGGGTAAAATCATCGTATTTGGTAAACACCATTCTTGGAGCGCCACCCCTCTTTCCAAGAAATGGGTTTTTCGATATTCAGGATTGCTCTCGCTCATACCAACTTAATTATTACACCGTAGTACCAGGTAACCGACGCTGGTTAGCCTCTACTGCCGCGGTAATGCGGTGTGCTAGGTCTAACGCACGGTAGCCATCTTCGATGCTTACGGCAGCAGGTTTTCCTTGAGTTATGCTGTCGGCAAGGCTTTCCAGCTCTAACTGGATGGCATTTACCGAACCGCTTTCGGGTTGGTCAACGTGAATGATGCGCGGACCTTTGGGGGTCTCCAGCGGGAATTGTTGACCGTCTTCCGGTAGCTTGGCGTCTAGCTCAAATAAGCGGACGATTTCGGATTTTTTTTCCAACAGGTCGAGGCTGATGTAAGCGTCGGGCTGGAAGAGGCGAACCTTACGCATGTTCTTCAGGCTGATGCGGGAGGCCGTGAGGTTAGCCACCGCGCCGCCTTTGAATTCGATGCGGGCGTTTACTATATCGGGGGTGTCGGAGACCACTGCGACGCCGCTGGCGTGCACTTCCGTCACTTCATCATCGGCCAGTTTCAGGACAATGTCGAGGTCGTGGATCATCAGGTCAAGCACCACACTCACGTCTACGCCGCGGGGGTTGAACATCGCCAGGCGGTGGGCCTCGATGAAGTAGGGCTTCACCTTCAGGTCGCCGAGGGCGAGTAAGGCTGGGTTGAAGCGTTCCACGTGGCCTACCTGTACTACTTTGCCAGTTTTACGGCTCAGTTCGATTAGTTCTTTGGCTTCTTCCAGCGTGCGGGTGAGTGGTTTTTCGACGAAAACGTGGCAACCACCTTGTAGCGCCAGCTTCACCATCGCGTGGTGGGTTGGGGTGGGGGTGACCACATCTATTACTTCACTGGCGGCGATTAGCGCTTCGGGGCTGTCGTAGGCCTTAAGGTGGAATTCTTCGGCCACACGGCGCGCCGTATCGGCGTCGGCGTCGTAAAATCCGATCAGGTTGTAGCGCGCTTTGGCGAGACGAATACACTTGAGGTGGATTTTTCCGAGATGGCCGGTGCCGAGTAGTCCGATTTTTAGCATGAGGCAAAGGTAGCTAGTTAGTCTTTTAGTTCGTTATTCTTTTCACTTTGCGGCTACTTCGTGATGGCGCACGGCCGCAGGTACAAGGGAAGTTGAATGGTAACAAAGAACGGTTATTACTCCGGTCGAGCCTTTTCAAGGTGAGTTCCTGGGCTGCGGAGTAACAAAAATACCGCGCGCTTAGTCGCTCTGCGACCTAGGAACTCGACATGGCTAGGCTTCGACCGAGGCTGAGTTTCTTCTGCTAGTCTAACGTTATTATGCATCCTGCGTCTGCGCCAAGAACCTAAAATATCTTCTTCCACCAACGACTATCCTTCCTGCGCGTTAAAGAACTAAACAATTAACGAATTACCTTCGCGGAATGGCACTAGACCAACATAATGTAGACGATTGGGAACTGGACGAAAACGGCCAGCCCAAACCTCCTGAAAAGGATAAGGAAATGTCGTTCATCGATCACCTTGAGGAACTGCGCTGGCACGTACTGAAAGCACTAATCGCTATCTTTCTTGCCGGCGTCGTATTGTTCGTCTTCAAGGAATGGTACTTCCGGCACATCCTGTTTGGGACGAATTACGATGACTTTCCAAGTTATAAATTCTTCTGCTGGCTCTCTGGTAAAATGGGTACTGGAGAGGCGCTGTGTATGACCGGCCCAAACGTCAAAATCCAGGCAACGCAATTTGGCGAACAGTTTATTACTGCCGTGAAGATGTCGTTTGTTGGAGGGTTCGTGATTGCCTTCCCCTACGTTTTTTACCAGGTTTGGTCTTTCGTTCGGCCGGGGCTGCATAAAGAGGAGCAGGTGGCTACGCGCGGGGTGATCTTCGTGTGTTCACTGCTTTTTTTCATCGGAATTTCCTTCGGTTATTACGTGATCGCACCCTTCGGTACCAATTTTCTGATGGGTTTTGAGGTCGGAGGTGCAGTGAACCAACCGACGATGGGCTCGCTCATCAGCTTCATGGTGATGTTCACCCTGCCTGCTGCGCTGATTTTCGAACTGCCGGTACTGATTCATTTTTTGGCCTGTTTCGGCCTCGTCACGGCGGAAAGCATGCGGAAATACCGGAAGCACAGCTTCATTGGCATTTTAGTAATGGCTAGTCTACTTACACCGCCAGACGTTGTTACTCAGGTACTAATTGCCGTACCACTGTATTTCCTGTACGAGATTTCGGTCTTTGTCGCTAAACGGGCGGAGAAGAAGTACCAGGCGGATCTGGAGTGACGGCGCGTTTAGCTTTAAGCGCTAAATAGGCTACTGTAAGTAACAGCGGCAGCCTAATAAATGCTAAAAGCTGTTGTAAGCCCTTATCTTTGCCTTTCTAAACAAGCACCAACTATGTTCATCATTCCCCCGTACATCCGCTTTGCCCTCATCGCCGCTGGTATTTTCGGTGGTATTGCCCTGTGGGCTACCCTCGGTATCTGGTACGGTCTTTTTTTCGTGATTGCAGGCGTGGCTCTTTTGGCCGGCTATATTTTCCTGGGCCCGGTCGCTCCCGCCGCACAGAAAGTTCAACTGCAGGACTTCGACGGTGCCGAAAAGCTCCTCAACCTCACCTTGAAGCCGGAATGGCTTTACAGCGCGAACCGCGCCTTCTATTATATGATGCGGGGTAACATCGCCCTGAACCGTAAAGACATAAAGGAAGGAGAAGAATGGCTTCGTAAAGCGGAAACGGTAGATATCCCAACCCCTACCGAAAAAGCAACCCTTCACTTCCAACTCGCACAGATTGAGTACCAGAAGAAGAACTTCGTTGCCGCTAAGAAGTACCTCAAGAAAGCACAGGACGCCAATATCAAAATCCCTCAGATCCGCGAACAGATCGATATGATGGACAAAGCCTTGAAGCAAACGGGTCAGATTAAGGCGGCGCAGCGGATGGGTACGCAGGGGCACCAGATGTCGGGGCGCGGCGGTAAGCGGCGTCGGCCTAAGACTCGGTAGTAGGTAGCGTGGCTGAATAATCAGGACATCCGGAAGGTTGAAGCTAGGCGCTCACCGCGTAGCAGTACCGTAGGGACAGACCATTTTACCCTGTACTGCGCTTCGGGAACTGTACGCCTTGAGGCCCTGGCCAACCGTTTAAATAACTCGAAGCATCCTTAATCACGAAGCCAGAAGCGTAGTCATTGAGGGCCTTTAAGCGTTCGTAAACTTTGCGATTAATAATTGCTAGAGAGTTATAACGAAAGTCAATTCCCCTAAGCCGTCTTATCTTCGTTCTACGAACTATGATTTTCCAAATCCACGACAACGAACGAAAGATTTTCGAAGTCATCAGCAAGGCCGCCGCTGAGCTGGGCTTCCCGACCTACGTAGTGGGTGGTTACGTACGTGATCGGTTACTCGCCCGGCCGAGTAAGGACCTGGATATTGTTTGCGTTGGCAGTGGTATTGAGCTCGCCAAACGGGTGGGTGACAGCCTTCACCCCCGCAGCCGCGTAACCGTGTACAAACGGTTCGGTACTGCAGCTCTCAAGCACCGCGACCTGGAAATCGAGTTCGTCGGTGCCCGCAAGGAGTCCTACCGCTCCGACAGCCGCAAGCCAACGGTAGAATCTGGCTCCCTGGCCGACGACCAGAACCGCCGTGACTTCACCATCAACGCCCTGGCCATCTCTCTCAACGAGGAGGACTACGGTACCATCATCGACCCCTTCAATGGCCTCGAAGATCTGGAAGCCAAACGCCTCATCACCCCGCTCGACCCCGCCAAGACTTTCACCGACGACCCACTGCGGATGATGCGCGGCGTCCGCTTCGCCAGTCAGCTTGGTTTCCAGCTCGACCCCGGTACGAAGACGGCCATGCGCGAATACTGCGAGCGCCTCAAAATCATCAGCTGGGAGCGCATCGCCACCGAGATGCACAAGATCATGCTCTCGACCCGCCCAAGTGTGGGGCTGAAGCTGATGGATGATACCGGTTTGCTAGATTACGTCCTCCCAGAACTTGCCGCCCTTCGCGGCGTCGAAGCCCGCAACGGCCGCAAGCATAAAGACAATTTCCTCCACACTATTCAGGTAGTGGATCAGCTTGCTGAACGCAGCTCCGAACTCTGGCTCCGCTGGGCCGCCCTACTGCACGACATCGGTAAGGCCAAAACTAAACGCTGGGAAGCTACCGCCGGCTGGACCTTCCACGCCCACGATGCCGTCGGAGCCAACATGGTACCTCGCATCTTCCGTCGCTTGCGGTTGCCGAACGATAAACTAAAGTACGTCCAAAAACTAGTCTCCCTCCACCAGCGCCCCATCAGCCTGACCCAGGAGGAGATCTCCGACTCCGCCATCCGCCGTATTCTTTTCGAAGCAGGCGAAGACATCGACGACCTGATGACCCTCTGCGCCAGCGATATTACCAGTAAGAACCCTCAAAAGGTCAAACGCTACCAGGACAATTACGTCCTCCTCCGTGACCGCATGACTGAGATCGAGGAAAAAGACCAACTCAAGAACTGGCAACCGCCCATCACTGGTGAGATAATTATGGAGACCTTCAATATCCCTCCCAGCCGGCAGGTAGGCCTCATCAAAGACGCCGTCCGCGAAGCAATTCTGGATGGGGAGATTCCTAATGAGTTGGAGGCTGCCCGAGTTAAGATGATTGCTGTTGCCCGGGAGTTAGGGGTTTAGTGGCACTAATGTAGTAGATAGTGCTGTGCCGGACGGCTTAGGAATTATAAGCAAAATAAAATTTGCGGCACTATAGGCGTGTAAATAGTTGAATAACAACCTGTTAGAAACAAATATTCGTATGTAAACGTATATAAACGAGTATATTCGTCTATATGCGTGTAAAAGACGACTATCAACAGTACCTGACCTGATATTTGGGGTAACTAATACAATAACCATGTCAGGTTTCTCATCCCTTATTACTTATCAGAAGAGTTTTTTTTTCGCTACCTCCATTTGCAGAATGACCGTAAGCTTTCTTAAAGAGGAACGCTGTTGTACGACGGATCGAATACAGCGGTCTTCCCGTTTCGTTTTCGCGCATCTAGCGGAGAGTTACGGCCGAAGAAGGTATCCAAAGTACTTCGTAGTAAAGGGCGCAGATACTAAGTTTAAAAGCAGCCAAATAAGTGTAGTCATGACCAGACTTTACCGCATTACCGGACTGCTTACTTTGCTTCTTACCCTGCTTTGCACCAGCGTCCGCGCCCAGACAACCGTTGCCGCAATGGATTTTGACGGAACGATGCCCGAAATGGGTATCTCTTCGGATGTGCTGTTTTTCGATAACCTAAGTGACGGCTTTTTCGGGATTATTGACAACAACGACGACCCGGATGACGGCGTACCTATGGATATGGGCGACGGCGGATCGTCTAACCCAAACTTGGCGATAACGCTTAGCTCTCTGATGGGGGATTACCTCTACATCCGGGACCTAAACGACGAAGGAGATAATGGAACATCCGCCTTTGCTACCGTAACTTTTGGGCCAGTTTCTCTCGCCGACCAGTCAGGAACGTTATTTTCTTTTGATTACGATATTAACGCGCTGAACGGTGGCGACGAAGTGAACTATGAACTGATGTACGACGGCGCAGGGCAAGGAACCGTCGTTCTGGTCGACGGTACTACCGGGGGCGTAACGGATAAAGGGTCCGTAAGCGTAGTTATTCCCGACGCTGTACAGAGCGTGAGTCTTTTACTTCGCATCGACAGTAACGAAGACGTTCTCGCCTTCGACAATTTTTTAGTTACCGCTGGTAATCCAAGCTTACCTTGCGGGATGAGTTCCTTTGGCCCCTCGGCCACTGCAGAATGTGCCGCTTTCACGAACGGCACGGCGGATGAGTACACCCTCAGCCTCAACTACTCCGGCTCAGACGCCAACGGTGCCCTCGCTCTGTTCGTAGACGGCAGCCCCGCAAGCGCGTTCACTAATAACGGAGACGAGCCTGCTACTACG
>JAPKCQ010000001.1 GCA_026421165.1 Lewinella sp.
TCGGTTGGAGTAATGGGGTTTGTTTGCGGATGGAAATAGATGCTAGGAACTAGGGGACTAGAAGCTAGAAACTAGGGAGCTAAAAACTAGGAACTAGGGAACTAGTGGTCTAACTCCTAGTTTCTAGCTCCTAGTTCCTAGCTCCTAGTTCCTAGCTCCTAGTTCCTAGCTCCTAGTTCCCAGCTCCCAGCCCCTAGCTCCTAGTTCCCAGCTCCTAGCTCCTAAAGCCCCGGCACCAAATACCGCATCAAATAAACCAACGCAACACTGATCAGCAGCCCAAAGGAGACCTTGGCCAGGTCTCGTCCAACGTCTTTGAACGCGGCATTGAGGTTCAGCCGACCAGGTACCGTTTCCATGTAGGCAACGGAGGCGCGGCTGATCATTGCAGCGGCCATGGTGGGAATAATCCAGTCGATGTCCGTAGCCTTGTCTTTCAAGTAAACTACGTAGCCGATCAGCAGTAGGATGATAAGGTTAAGTACAATACCGGCGTAGTGCCACGTCTGAGCCTTTTTAACATCACTCGGTTCCTTGATTAGCTCAATGGTGTAGCGGATGGCAATCTCTCGGCCAGCCAGAAGGCCCAGGAATACCCACGTTGTGGACATTGGAACATTGCTGAATTCCTTAAAGAACAACAGAAGGATACCGTAGACAAAATCGACGATCGTAGCCGAGCGAATGTCCGTAGTATTTGTCTTTTCTCTTACGATCTTCTGAATATTTCCACCTTTGCTGTAGAAAATGAAGGCGAGCATCGCTAGTAATACCGTTAGTGAAAGGGTAATTTCCATACCGGTAAGCGACCGGGGAAGGTATACGTAGATGTTGGCAAAATCCTGGATCAGCCACTGTCCCCACAAGAAACCAGTGGAGCACCACTGTAGGACGGTCCAGTTGCGCTTCTGGGTTTTAGTGATCTTATTATCGATAAACTGCTTATCGAGCAGTTTGGTCACCAACTGCCAAACGATGATTGCAACGCAGAAGGCTAGGGCGTAGCCGAGGATGGATTTTTCCGTCATGTCCCAAAGCCCCTTCGGTTTAAAGAAGGTCAGGACCAGGAAGCTGGTACTAACGGGTATTCCCGTTCGCGTCAGCAGCATCAGTACCAGTGGCGGCAGCAAATAGGGCCAGCTCATATTCTCTACGAAGGCGTATTTCTCTAGGCGGCCGTAACTAACGTCACCCCCGTAAGAAAACCAACCGTAGATAAGCGTAGCGGCGAGGATAGAACCCGCAAAACCCCAGAGCACGTACCAGGGCTTTTCCTCGTTGGATGACAAAAAGGTGCCGAGAGTTTGGATCGAGTCGTTTCCAACAACGGCGTAGCCGGCGAGGATAAAACCGACCCACATGATGATGAGCGTGGGGTCCATGAAGTTACCGCGTTTAAAGTAGTTCGTTTACAGAGCGGAAAGATAGACGGGTTTGTTCGGTTGTCAGGTTAACTCAGGGTTAAGTAGTCAAATAGCTACTATTTGACTACTTGACTTCTAAATGGCGAGAATGGACGCCATCCGAATCAAGGCCTCCCGTGGTTTCTTCTGCTTGGTAATCGCTTCCTCGAACGGGCAAGTGAAAATAGCGTCGTTAACAACGCCGACGGCAACGTTTTCTTCGCCTTCGAGCAAGAGGTTTACGGCGTGGTGGCCAAGGCGGCTGGCCAGAACCCGGTCCAGTGCGGTAGGAGCTCCGCCGCGTTGCAGGTGGCCGATGACGGTGACCTTGGGCTCCATGCTTGCCAGTTCGTCTTTAATCAGGGCAGAGATACCCGCCGCGCCGCCCAGGTGGTGACCCTCTGCGACGATGACGACGCTGAAGAGCTTGCCGCGGGCCTTGTTCTTGCGGAGCACCGACTTGAGGTCCTCCACATCGGTCTCCGCCTCGGGGATGAGCACTGAGCTGGCGCCAGACCCGATGGCCGTGTGCAGGGCGATGTAACCGGAATGGCGGCCCATCACCTCGACAAAGAAGAGGCGGTTGTGGCTATCGGCCGTATCGCGGATCTTATCCACGGCTTCAATGGCGGTATTTACGGCGGTATCGAAACCGATTGTGTAATCGGTGCCGTAGAGGTCGTTATCGATTGTTCCGGGAACGCCGATGAACGGGATGTCGTACTCCTCGCTGAAAACCTTGGCTCCGGTAAAAGTACCGTTGCCTCCGATGGCAATACAGGCGTCGATGTCGTAGGCCCTAAGGTGTTCGGCGGCCTGAGCACGGCCTTCTGGTGTCATAAATCGCATAGACCGTGCCGTTCGTAAAACCGTACCTCCACGCTGAATGATGTTGGCGACATCGCGCCGTTCCATTCGCTTAAAGTGCCCGTCAATCATACCTTCAAAGCCACGTTCAATACCATAAACATGGAGTTTGTTCCAGGCGGCGGTCCGGACCACGGCGCGTATGGCGGCATTCATGCCCGGAGCGTCTCCTCCGGAAGTGAATACGGCGATTCTGCGGATGTTCTCTCTTTTCATACTTCGTTTCTTGGGGGTGGCGGTTGGGGCGGCGCGAAGATAAGTATTTTAGACGGCTACGCCTTTTAGGTCTTCGTTGGAGACACTTCGCTTTAGGCTTCCGCATGCTGGAGTAGCACCGGAGCCGTGCGGCAGCCTACCTTAAAGCGAAGCGTCTACAAGAGCCGAATGAGTCTAAAAGGTCAAGAGCCGTATGAACGCGCGCAGCGTGTCTAAATACTCATCCGATGAAAATCTGCCAGTGCTTCAATAGGCTTGTGCACAAAACGACCTACTCTCATGTCGCGCTCGTGCATAGCGGCAAGCAGAATAGGTTTAAAGTGAAAGGCGATAGAGCCGATAAAGCTTACCGGAACGTCGAGATGACCGCGGTATTTGCGGACGTGACGATCGAGAAACTCAGCGAAGCTAGTGAACACAATTTTCTGAATCAGCGGGTGCTCCTGGTGTTCGCCCATGAAACGGGTAAAGCTTGCGAGGTAGGTGTTGGGGATGTCGGACTCGTAGACCCTGTCCAATACTTCCGATCTATCAATTTTGGAAAACTTCTCGAAGGCGTCCGTTAGGTCGTCATCAAGTTCGCGGTAAAAATAGGAACGCAGTAGGGCTTTGCCTAGGTGGGAGCCGCTGCCCTCGTCGCCGAGCATGAAACCAAGGTTCGTTACGTTGTCCGTTACGTCGTCTCCGTCGTACGAACAGGTGTTGGACCCGGTGCCGAGGATGCAGGCGATGCCGGGATTACGGCCGCAGGCGGCGCGGGCAGCACCGAGTAAATCATGCATTACAAGGACCTTGGCTTCGGGCCAGGTTTGCTGTACGCGGTCCTGAATTATCTGTTTGCGTTTGTAGTCCCAACAGCCGGCGCCGTAGTAATGAACTTCCTTCGGCTTCAGGCCAGGCAGGAGTTTATTGGTCAGCTTGTCCATCTCTCCGTAGAACAACTCTCTGGGATGTACCACGGGGTTGTAACCTTCGGTATGTACGTAAGAAGTTTCGCCATCTTTGGCTACCCAGGCCCAGTCGGCTTTGGTGGATCCGGAGTCGGCAATCAGTAACATATTGGGTGTATTTTAGCCCTGCGAAGGTAGTGTATATTTTACACTAAGTAGGGGGCGCTGTCGCAGGATGCAAAGAAAGTTTTAAGGAGTAACACGGGGCAGATGCGCGGCTTTCCTAAACGGTGAGAGCTTGTGGAAGACTAAATCCAACATTTTTATATAGAATCCTTGCTTTGTAAAACAAATGTGTTTAAATTTGTGTCGATTAGTTGTTACTTCCAACATTTATTTGATTCGCGTTATTTGATTATTTGTCCTTCCTGGTTGCAAAAACAAAGTAAAATGTCCGTTACCTCAACTCCCCAGTCCACTGCCGTGGGCCGTTTCGCCGCGAAGGCTTTTGATTACGCTATACATTATGGTGTAGAGATTTCCCTGATCGTACTGATCTTATACTTCTGTATTAGTAGGGGGCTGAGTTTCAGTATTGATATTTACGACCCGCTTCCTCCGCAGGGTGGGGCGGTGGTATCTGAGGCGTCGGTTGGTGGCGAATGGTTCTCGGGTATTGGGTCTTCGGCCACTGCTCTGTTAACTTCTTTCACAGCACCTGCTACCGAGCCCATTTTACTTACCGACGAGAAAACAGTTGCCATTGCATCAGCGCACGATGGATTCAACGAAGTAGCTCGTACCGATGACCCCGCACCACACATCAGTAATATGACGCTCGTTCTCAGCCCCGACTATGGCGAACGTAAGGGCCTGCCTAAGCGCATCATCAAAGCCAAAAAAGAACGCGTGCAGGTCTACCTGCGTCGCTACGCCAAAACTGCCCAGCAGGAAATGGCTGCTTCGGGAATCCTCGCTAGCATAACCTTGGCGCAGGGGCTGCTGGAGTCCAACGCAGGAGATAGTAAATTAGCGGTGAATTCCAATAATCACTTCGGGATCAAATGCCGTAGTAAATGCCTAGGTTGTACCTGCCGCAACTACGGGGACGACACCCGCTACGACATGTTTCGGGTCTTTACCTCCGCCGCCGAATCCTTTCGTGAACACTCCAAGTTGCTCAATACAAAACGCTACGCCAAACTAAAAAGCTACGGTACTGACTACGTTAAGTGGGCCCACGGACTAAAATCTTGCGGCTATGCGACCGACAAAAAATATGGCCATAAACTGGTGAAGATCATCGAGAACCTCGGGCTGGATCAGTATGATAGAAGCTAGAAACTAGGGTTGCCGCACGGTGAAACGCAATTGTTGACTTCGCTCGTCGTAGCTCTGCCTTGGAGAATAAAGCAAATTTCTTAGGTAGTGCCGCCGCGAACGAAGTGAGCATTTCCTTGCGACAGCACTAGTTTTTAGCTTCTGACGCCTAGTTTACCGCAGCACGAGTTCCTAATTTCTACCCTTAAGCCACTCAAGCACAATCTCGTTAAAGGCGAGCCGGTCCTCCAAGTTACAAAGGTGCCCCCGCCCTTCCATAACTACGAGCTCCGCCAGCGGCTGGTGCTTCTTGGTGTAGCGTTTGGCGGCATCCAGAAAAACGTGGTCCTGGCTTCCGTTGATGAGTAGGCTTGGCGTCTTCAATTCTTGGTTGTAGAATTTGCCGACTACGCTGAAGAAATCTTTGTACAGCCCGAGCCACTTCAGGAACTCACCCGGCGCGAGTTTTAGTGACTGCTTCCGGTACTGATCGCGGCTAAACTTGTGGTTCTTACGTGGCATCACGACCAGGATGAACCCGTCGTATATCCAACGGAAGGGGACGAAGTAGCTCATGAACTTACCGAAGTGGGCGAAATTGCTGATCCGCCAGTCTGCCTTAAAGACTCCTCCACACATGATCATGCTCATCATCATTTCCGGCCGGCGAGCGTTGAGCTTTTGTAAAATGATGCTGCCTAACGACAAGGCAATGAAGTGGGCCTTAGTTACACCAGCATGAGCAATGGCTCGCTCCAGGTCATCGGCGATGATGTCGAAATCGTAGACGCGGTAGCTAGGTTGCAGGTCTTTGCTGTAACCATGGTCGCGCATGTCGATTAAAAGCAGATTATAGAAAGGCTTAAATCCCTCGATCTGAAATTTCCAGGTAAGGGAGCTACCGCCTGCGCCGTGGATGAAAATCATCCATTCAGCGTCGGCCTTGTTCGTAAGGTGGGTGGTATAGTTAAGTAGATTTTGCAAATAAGCGCGCTTATACCGCAAATGTAACACGTGGAAGGCGATTGCTTGTGGGAAGGAGCTAATCATGTCTTCGGTAATAGAGCAAAATAGTCTCTATCCCTTAAAGTGTAAGGCTTCTGTTAACCCAATGTATCAATACTTATCACAAAAATACGCATACATTAACCCAGCATTAAATCATGAACACCAACGTATTATATCGAAGGAATCGACTTGTTCGTCTTCAGTTCCTGATGGATATTTGCTACATCCTATTAAGGAAATCTCCCACCCATCCGCAAGGAAATAGTCTTTACTGCTTCGATTTTAGACCAAATGGCTTACCTCCAAACAAATCAATACCTTCAACTCGGCATCTTCCGCCTTGAGGATGTTTGTGTGCGGGTACAAGACGGAATGACGGGCTTTCTACGCACAGCAGCACTGGAGAAAAACCCTGAAATAGAAGCAACCTTTCGATGGTTACGGAAGCGAAAAATTCGCATTGCGCTCATTAGTGACTCGAACCGTGAAGACACCGAAATTTTGCTGGATCGCTTAGACTGGAGGGTAGGGGAGGATGAATTGATCCAGCTCGTTTTAACCGATCAGGAAGAAGAAAAGAATCCTGTCCGAAAAATCCTTGACTTAGCAAATTTACCGGATGGCCACCTTGCTTTTTCCTTACTTGATACTCCACGTTTGCTGCAAGCTGCTCATTTTAGCGAGGTACATTTTAACCTAGGCGTCATGAACGGCCGCTGTAACTACGCGGAGCTGAACGGGACACCCCATCACGCTCTACTCGACGGGGCAGTACAGCTGCCCGACTTCCTTTTGAAGAACCTGCCGGCGGTTAATCCTTTAGCCGACCAGCCAGTCCGCTCCCGAGTCCGTCTTCCCTTGCTTTGGTTGCCGCGGAGAATGGCTGGGTTTATGTGGTAGGATAGTCGCGTAAATCTCACATCGAATCCCCCCCTTAGAGTGTTACCTTTGCTTCTCGTAAACCGCTAACACTAAAAGACATGAGCTTTTTCAAGAAATTTTTCAATAAAGAGAAGAAAGAAGACCTCGATAAAGGACTGGAAAAAACCAAAGCTGGCTTCTTTGACAAGATCAGCAGAGTGGTAGCGGGCAAAGACACCGTCGATGAAGAGGTACTCGATGAGTTAGAGACGATCCTGATCTCCAGCGACGTAGGCCTGGATACCACCATAAAGATTATCGAACGCATCGAAGCCCGAGTAGCCGAAGATAAATACGTCAATACCAGCGAACTGCACCAAATTCTCCGTAGCGAGATTGTAGATCTGCTTTCAGCGCAGAACGACGTTGACTACGAAGGCTACGAATTACCCCTCACCGAAGGAGGTGGCCCCGCCATCATCCTGGTGGTTGGCGTAAATGGTGTGGGTAAAACCACCACCATCGGCAAAATTGCCAACCAGTACCAGAAGCAGGGTAAAAAAGTAGTTCTCGGTGCCGCGGATACCTTCCGGGCTGCAGCCGTCGATCAGCTCAAGATATGGGCTGATCGCGTAGGCTGTGATTTCTACTCAAAAGGGATGTACACCGACCCCGCCGCAGTGGCTTACGAAACTACCAAGTACGCAATCGACAATAATTGTGACGTGGCGATAATTGACACGGCAGGCCGCTTGCATACCAAGTTCAACCTGATGAAGGAACTTTCTAAAATAAAAAGATCAATTACCAAGGCGCTTCCTTCTGCGCCCCATCAGGTCCTCTTGGTCCTGGACGCAACCACCGGCCAAAATGCCATTGAGCAAGCCAAGGCTTTTACCGAGGCAACCGACGTAACTGCACTGGCCCTTACGAAGTTAGATGGAACCGCAAAGGGCGGAGTAGCCATTGGGATCACCGATTCTTTCCGTGTTCCAATTCGTTATATCGGCGTGGGAGAGGGCATTGAGCACCTCCAGGTTTTTAACAAACGGGCCTTTGTGGACAGTTTGTTTGGCGGCGAAATGAAAATTTCTTAACTTTTCTTTGGGGATTTGTGCACATTTTTTGAAAGAGTTAGTTTACTCTTCCGAATCGCGCAAACGAAAGAAGCCGATATCATCCGGCAAGATGAAATCGGCTCCAGTTTCTTCGTGTGATTCGTAAGCTTCAGTGAGGACCACGGCAATGGTTATTCTCGGTGAAGTAGGTTTTTTATTCTCTAATTCAGCTTCTTTGTTCAGTGAACGGGAAGGAGAAGCTGTGACATACAAATTCACACTATTATGTATAAAGTAACCCGCTTACTTTTGTCAACACTGTGCATGTTGACGTGGGCAAACGCCTCACTCTCAGCACAAGTTACAACTTACGAAGTCAGCTTTGCAAGTATTTCCTTCATAAATCTTCAATTAAATGATGACTGCGCCCGCGACATCATTTATATGAACCTCCTCGCAGGAGACGATGATGTCGACGGCGACGGTATCGTGCCTCCCCAGGAAGCCTTTATCATTGAAATTGACGACGACGCGCCAGAGAACGGCCCCATCGTCGACGGCACTGGAATGTTTAACTATACTATTCGTCCTAATCCGGACAGTGTGGTTATAGGCTTCACCTATGGCTCCGGAATAATCACCGCCCGCGATGCGACGCCACCCCAGCAGTTTGGCGTTGCCTCCCTTAGTTCAAGCTCATTCTTTACTCCCCAGCTGCAGAACCTTACCATAAATACCCTGCCGTCCAATGTCTCGCGAACCTTCCTGGTGGATGGAACAACGAGCTTTCCCATTATGAGTTCCGTCTCTGCCGAACTCGTAAACTGCCTTCTCGTGAGCGGTGCAATTCCACGCTTCACGGATGCTTGTTCCAGCGTCACCGTCGTTGTTTCCGACGAAATAATTGAGAACGACCCCTGCGGTGATATCATCATCCGGCGGACCTTCATAGCTACCGACGGTAGTGCCGATTTTGCCTCGCCTGATGGCCTTGGTGGTAACGGCGAAACCGTTGTCAGCTACAACATCGTACTCGAACGGCCAAGCGCTGATAGTGTGTTTGCGCCGATTGACCTCGTTGCCTACGAATGCAGCGATCCCGCGCTTGTCAACGGTAACTTTCCCGACCCAAGCCCAGAAGATTATCCTTTCCTTAATGGACCAGACGGTCCGGTTTTCCTAGGTGACGTTTACGGCAACGTCGGCGCATCCTTTACCAACAGCGGTTCCGTACAGCTCTGTAACAATACCATTAAGTACGTTCGGACTTATACCGTCATCGACTGGTGTAACACCGATAACGTCCAGACCTTTACTCAACTCGTGAAAGTTGGCGATACCGGCGCACCCACTATTTTGCATCCTACCCAGGATCTCAACTTTGATCAGGTAGCTGACGGCGGTCCACTTGTGTTCAGTACCAATGCTCCCGGCTGTGGTGCTTTTATAGTCACTAGCCTGGGCGGCCTTAGCATCACCGATGGTTGCTCTCAACTGATGAGCGTTACCGCTTTTGTACTCCTTCATGGCGACGAAAATAATATGACCGGAGCGATCGACGTAAATGCGGCCAACGCAAGCAACCGCCTGACGCCTTTCTTGCCCGCCGGTGCACACACCCTTCGCTACGTAGCTGAGGACGAGTGTGGAAACATAGCAACCTCTGACCTCGATATCCTTATTGAAGACCACTCCGGCCCGGTAGTTATCGTTGAAGACGCTCTCAATGTAGCCCTTAGCAACAGTGGCTTTGCTACTGTGCTGGCAACGGACCTCGACGAAGGCTCCTACGATGGCTGTACTGACATCACAATTGAGATTGCCTTCGCCAACGTTAACTCTCTACTACCCATTGGCACCTTCGGCCCGAGCATAACCCTGAGCTGTATCGACCTTGACCAGGAGGTAACCGGCATTCCGGTGATCATCCGCGTAACCGATGAAAACGGCAATACGAACAACCGGATGTCCGTCCTCAACGTGGTGGATAATACGGCCCCGATTTGTATCGCACCAGGTAGCATAAATCTTACTTGTGCCGAAGCCGACCAGTTACTACCCGAAGACGTGAACGTGTTCTTCAACGCTGACCCCGAGGGTACGGTCGAGATGTTCAACGAACTCTTTGGAGAGGTGACTACGCTGGATAATTGTGGCAACGAATTTTCTTCCCAGAGCATCGTCTCCAACGTCAATGACTGTGGAACGGGTACGGTAAACCGTTCCTTTACCGTGACCGATGGGCAGGGCTTTGCTTCCGCCCCCGGTTGTGAGCAGATCATCAACATACGCGGTGTTCGTAACTATACCGTTGAGTTCCCCGGCGATGCCTCGGCAACCTGTGGTAATATGCCCGACGTGAATGACTTCGTCTACACCCCATTTGGTTGCGATTTGGTAGTGTCCTTCGTAGAAGTGGATACCTTCTTTGCTGCCTCCGACGCCTGTTTCAAAATCCGCCGGACGATCGAGATCATCAACTGGTGTGAATACGACGGAAACGGAAACTTCTACACCATCCGCCGTGATGCGGATAACGACGGAAATACGGAGGAATCCACTTTCCTACACGTCATACCCAACGGCAATATCGACGCTGCGGACGACGTCGCCGTATTGGATCAGGACGGCAACCGCAACAACATGAATAACATTGGCTTCGTAGACGTAGACGATAATTTCACTGCCTTCGGTGTGGATAGCGATAACGACGGAGACACTGGCTACGCAAATTCTGAAAGCCGTGGTGCTTTTCGCTACATCCAGTTCATTAAGGTGTACGACAACATCGCCCCGACCATCACTAATATTTCTTCCGACGTGGCCAACAGTGAAGACTGCAGTGGCGGCGGTATTCAGATCGACTATACCGTTACGGATGATTGCGCAGGCGCAAACATCAGTACTAGCGTTGAACTCGACCTCAACTTCGTACCCGGCGGCGGCTTTAATGCCACCCGAACCTTGGGGTCTAGCGAAGTATTTGACGACGGAAACGGAAACTTTAACGTGATCCTCTCCGGCTTGGTGGCCGGCCAGCACGCCATCCGTGTAGCAGCCAACGACGGCTGTGGTAACGTGAACGGACGCATTATTCAGTTTGATATTCAGGACAATAGCTCGGTAACACCGATCTGTATTGGTCGCCTCACCTTCGTTCTGATGAACAACGGAGCCGGTGGCGGAGAAGCGCTCGTTGAAGCGGACGACTTTATAGTCAGCATCGACGGCAACTGCAACAACGTAGAGGTAGATTACTCGATCTACCGGGACTTCGAGTTCAATAATCCCGACTTCAGCCCCGGAACGAACCGGCCCGATTTTCCGATCGGCTGCGACGATGTCGGTGAGGTTATTGTCCAGGTTTACGCCTTCACGCCCAACGGTGAGGCTGAGTTCTGTACGGTTCGGGCCGTCGTTGAAACCTCTCCAACGGTTAGTTGTACTTCCGCTAACGTGGCTTCCTTATCCGGTTTCATTACCTCTCCCGCTAACGAACTACTCGACGGTATTGAGGTCCATATCAGCGACATGGACACGATGGACGATATGCTCTACACCGATGCCAACGGCAGCTTCCTCTTCCCGGCGCTTTCCGAAGGCCACGGGTACATGATCCGCCCCAGTATGCCGGACGAAGTGAACCTCCGCCGGGTCAAAACCAGCGACATCACCATCATTGGTGCTCACGCCCTCGGTGCCATCCTGATAGAAGAGCCTTACCGTATGCTTGCGGCCGACGTGAACGCTGACGGTTACATCGATATAGGTGATATGATCGCCATTCGCCGCGTTATTCTTGGCCTTGACCAGACCTTTACCGAAGGGCCGACCTGGCGCTTCATTCGCCGCGACTTCGACCTTAACGGCCTGGCCGAAGGTTGGAACCCGAGCATCTTTCCTACTACCTACCAGGTGGAAGAGCTGTCTGGCCACAACCGTGAGGCAGACTTCATAGCCATCGAGGTTGGTGATGTATTCGTGCAGCCGGGTAGCCGCGAAAGCCACGCGCTTACCGCAACCGACGCAGTACTAGCCGCGGGGGAAACCATCGACCTAGAGATTACCGCTAACGAGTTGACCGGTTTCCAGGGCACGATCGACGCCGCTTCCGGCCTTGTGATCGAAGGGTGGAGCTCCGAAGTACTCGGTGCTGGAAACGTCAACGATGCTTACCTCCGCCAGGGCTTGCTCGCAGTGAGTTACGACGGTCAGGAGTTGGACGGCACTGCTTCCGTCCTCACTCTGCACCTGCGCGCCGTCGCCCAGAATATCCGCATAAGTGACCACCTTAGCGTTACGGATAGAATGACCTACCCCGAAGCGATTCTGAAGGGTGGCAACACGGCGACCTTGAGCCTTGAATTCAGCGAGACCACGGGCGGCGCAGACATTGTACTGCACCAGAATTTTCCCAACCCGGTGACCGCTCAGACCAACATCGTATTTGAACTCCCGACCTCCAGCGAAGTACTACTGGAAGTGTATGACCTGCAGGGCCGCCTCGTAACGAAGCGCTCTATGGAAGGCCAAACCGGGCGCAATACGATTACCCTTTCGACCTACGACGACCTGAACAATTATACCGGAGTTCTGACCTACACGATTACCGTGGGAAAGACCCGCCTTACGAAACGCATGACCGTGGTTGCCGCCCGGTAATGCTGGTTCTTTAGTGTGAACCGAAACTTTTAGAGAGTAGCGCGACCCTGCCTTTTCCTTCGGGAATTGGTGGGGTTATGCTCTTTTTAGGATAGGCGGTGGTTATTTGTGGTTCACTACTTACTACACTATCTATTTGGGCGCGGCCGCTGGATGCAAAGACAGTTGAAAAGCAAGGGACTACCGTTGCAGGCGAGGAGGGATGAATACGGTCTGCCTTCTCTACAGCAGGCCCGTGGCGGGGTGTCTTAGCCGACCGCCTTACGCTACTGCCGGACGTGGCGGTAGACCGTCGTCGACTTTTTAGCGGATGGGCTGTTCTGGAGAGGTATTTCAACAGAAAAGGTCCCGAATTTCCGGAGGGAAATTCGGGACCAGGGAAATATTTAGCAGGCCAACAACTGGCTAAATAGAAACTTATTTAACGAATTTACGGGCAATCAACTCGCCGCTTAGTTGCTTAATTCTAAGGACGTAGGTGCCTTGGGGAAGGCCTGATACGTCGATGTCTTGCTTTTCGGTAGTAATTGTCACTTGAGTAATTTGCTGACCGGCTGCATTGAAAATTATCGCTTCGCCTTCGCCGTTCACTACCGTCAGGTGGTTCACTACGGGGTTAGGGAAAATGCTGGTACCAGTTTCTAGGTCAGTGCCGTTGCGTACGCTGATGATCTCGGAGTACCCGAACGTACCGTCTAGGTCGATCTGCTTGAGGCGGTAGTAAGTCACCTCGCTGGTCAGTGGCGCATCGAAGTACGCGTAGTTGTGCTCGCTGAAGCGGGACTGGTTGGCGGGCACGAAAGCTACTTGTTCGAAGCGCCGGCCATCGTCAGACCGTTCTACGTCAAAGCCGGAGTTGTCCACTTCTTCAGTAGTGGTCCAGTTGAGCATATTGCCTTTGCCGGTGGGGGTGCCGTTGAAGCTTAGGAATTCCACGGGGAGGGCAGATGCTGGGAAACCGAGCATAAACAGACCGTTACCGTGGGTACCAAGTACTGCTTGGTTATCACTGGGACGCAAACGCATGAAACTGCCCACGGCATAGCCGATGTCGTTCGGGCCTGGAGTACCCGTAACGCTTCCGACTCTTTCCCAAGTCGTAGTCGCGCCACTCAGGACATCCGTTGCGTAAAGACCGGTAGAGGTGCCAACCAGGTAGATGGTTTGAGTTCCTACTCTAACCATAAGGGCGGAGCGTACAGAAGCCAGGGCGACTGCTGATGCGCCAGGACCTTCTACTTCTGTCCAGGCCGGAGAAGCTACGCTAGCATCAGTAGTGTGCCAGACACTGGAAACACTGTAATTAGAGTAAGTTACCATGACTTCTTTATCGTCTTCGGGGTTGACACTGATGTCACTTACAAAACCAGCACCTGGAGTAATTTCTACAGGAGCTGCACTTGCACTACCATAAGCAGGGTCGCTCAGGCGGAAAACCTTCCCGCCTACGGTACCGAAGTAAAGTTTACGGGCGGCGTCAGAGGCACTGTAGCTTCCGTTTGCGGCACCAGCGGCGCTGCGGGTGGTTTCGAAGGTGGAAATAGCCGAGCCTGCTACTACTCCGGTCATATCTTCCCATCCGGTACTTGCATCTCCGGTAATGGTGCCGTTTGTAATTCCACTTGCGCTAGTAGTACGTAGCAGGTTGCCACCTGTGGTTGGGTAGTAGAGAAGCTGAGTGTTGTCAGCATCAAGGTAAATACGGGAGAGGAAGCCTTGGTCCTTTCCTGTGGGCGTAATATAGGTCTGAACACCATCGTCAATACGCATAAGACCACCGAATTGCCAGGCAGTCAAAATAGAATAATTAGCGAAACTGGTGCCGCTAATAATGGCAACAGAGGTGCCATCTACTGTGGGGCCGACCTCAAGGCCTGCGGCAGTCGTAGGCTGGATAGTGAAGGCATTGTCCTGGGCGGCACCGGCGACGAACTCAGACCCATTCACTGGATTAATATCGGCACTGTAATACTGGTAAGTAACGTATCCGTTATTTTTCGATGACCAATCATAGCCGTTGTCGTCTCCGGAGGCTGTTTTGATGGTTCCGGTTACGTCCGTACTGCGGAGACCACCGTCATTGCCCGACCACATTATATCATCATTGGTTGGGTCGAAAATAAGGATGTGGTTGTCGACGTGAAGGTTAATAGTATTAGCACCCTGCTGGCTTCCTCCGATGAAGTCGTAAACTTCCGTGGAGATGTTGTAGCGGTAAATCTCAGTTCCGCCAAAGTAAATATAATTGGCATCGTTAGGTTTCCCGACCATGCACATATTGTAACCACCCTGTAGCTCTAGCACTTTCGTTGGAGCACTACCAGTGTTGCAATTGCCAACCTTATCGGTGAGGTTGTTCCATACACCGCTTACCAAGACTTGAAGGCCAGCTCCAGAATCTCCAGAGTTAGTGCAGCTAAATGTAACGTTAAGTTGGAAGAATGCGGCAATATTTGGAGTGTTCCCGAGGTTAGTGAGAACGATACGACCAACGCCGTTGGCATCCAACTGAGCTCCAGTACGGACTTGCGTCCAGCTTATACCATCAGCAGAAGAGTGGATACCTCCGTTGGCGTCTGCGCCGTTAATCGACGCGTAAAAAGTGCTAGAGGGGGAGTTGTAGATAAGGTCACCGAAACGGCCAAAAGTTGACGCTGACCCCAGTACCGCGCTCCAGTTGGCGCCGCCGTCATCAGACCTCAGCACCGCTTCGCCTACGGATGCCAAAACATCACCGTTAGTAGGATTAACCAGTATTTTACCGATGTAGTCAAAATCATTGTCAAATATCACTTGGTTGCCGGCCCGTGTCGACGCAAGCGGTGACCAGCTTGCGCCATTATCCGTAGACTTGAGAATACCGTAGCCAAGGTAGGTTGCTCCTCCTCCCGAAGTAGAGTTGCCAACCTGTTCACCGGTACCTGCGTACCAGGTATCCTGATTGCCTGTACGCGGATCTTGCGCTACGGTGGTAAGGTTATGGATCTCTCCTGCTGGGGTGACGCGTATCCAAGAGCCTCCACCGTCGGTAGATCGGAATATTCCACCCGATACGCCACCGGAAATAATTACGCCGGTACTGGCGGTGGTATTGCGCACGTCAAAACCAATTGCTCTGGTACGTCCACCATAGTTGTCCGGTCCTTTGGAGGTGATGGTAATGGCGGGCAATGTTTTACCCGGCTCGACTAGTGACATCGGGAAAGCTGGGGTGGTATAAGCCGCTTTCATTTCTGCTTCGCGAACGCCTCTAGGAATTAGTCCAGTTGTAGGGTTCTTGAGCATGTTGAATTCAGCTTCCATTCGTGCGACAGGGTTTTCGCGCTTTTCGCGGTCCATTTCAGTGGTGGAGAAAGTAGTTCTGTCGTCTTGGGAAGTATCACATCCGGTAAATACGGCGAGCAGACAAGCCACTACAGTAAGTTTAAGTAGGTATATAGGTTTCATAGTAAGATTGATTGACACTCCTGTAATGGGGAGAATCGAGAGGGTGAAACTAAAGAAGAAGGTGAATAACTGTTCAAGAAGAGTCCTGCGTTTAGGCATTGACTATACTAGTACTTGTATGACTGTCGTGGTCGCTACGCTTATTTTATGAAAAGGCCAGGTGGTTGTTTTTTAGTGATGCCGTATGAGTAACTTGTAGGCATCCCTTAAGGTGAAATGCCTTTTTGTATGTGGCGGGTACTGTCACAGGTTCAAAACAAAATGTGTAAGGTGCATACTTGTGTATTCTTGATTTGACTTAAAAGTACTAAATATTACGTGTTTGAATGAATTTTAATTCACCGTTAGTAAAAGCCTGGAGTAAATGGGGTAAGCCACAGCGGTGGTATAACAGAGAGGTAATGTCCTTTAATTCACCTTCCATTGTGCCTGCGGTTGCGCCTAAAAAACAGCCTGGCTTGGTATTATCCCAGGAAAACGTACCTTCATTGCCAATAACTGCTATCAGGTCCACAAGTCAGTAAAATCGCTGATAGTTTGTGAATCCCGGCAGTATTACCCATTTTAACCAATAAACCAAAACCCTAAAATATGCGCAAGCACACCGTTAGATGGCTCCTGCCATTCCTGCTTCTGCTCCCGGTCTTATCCTGGGCGCAAGACGAACGTCCTCCCGTTACCCGGGCATATTTCATCAATAACGCCTACGTGGTTCAGGAACCGGGTAAGGTGATTGATCTCGGCGGCGTCATCATCCGCAACGGCCTCATCGAGGCGGTCGGTAAGGGCCTGAAGGCTCCGTTGGACGCTAAGACGCTGGAAGGCGACTCTCTCTACGTCTACGCCGGCTTCATTGAAGGCTTGTCCCACACTGGCGTTCCGAAACCTAAGCAGCCCGAACGTGGCAGCCGCCCAGAGGTGAAAGACCCAGGTAACCCGCCCAACGACGTCGCGGGTATTCAACCCGAACGGTCGGTAACTGACCTGATGAAGGCCGATGATAAATCAGTAGCCGATATGCGTGCTCTTGGTTTTACCGCCGCCCACGTAGTACCTCACGGTGGCATGTTGCCCGGGCAAGGGGCTATCGTTCTGCTGGGAGGAGACAATGAAAGGGAGATGGTACTGCGGGCAAATACCTCTTTGTACTCTGCTTTCGAAGGCGGACAGCGGGTGTACCCGGTCACCACCATGGCCATCATGTCAAAATACCGCGAACTATACAAGCAGGCCGAGCAGGTGAAGGGCCACGCCGGCAAGTATGCCGCGAACTCTAGGGGAATGGCCCGGCCGGAATACGACGACGTGCTGGCAGCCTTCTTTCCCGTGATTGATAAAAAGATGCCCGTCTTCTTTGAAGTAGAAGACATCAAGGAAGTGTACCGCGCAATGGGCCTTTCCAAAGAGCTCGGCTTTAACCTCGTACTGGCCGAAGTGAGCCGTGGCCAACTGGTTATGGATAAGCTCAAAAGCACGAATACTCCCGTCTTCCTCACCCTGGACCTGCCAAAGGCAAAGAAAGAGGATAAAAAAGAGAAGGGTGATAAAGACAAAGGCGATAAAAAAGAGACCGACGAGAAGGATACTGATGAGAAAGACGTCGACAAAAAAGAAGGGGACAAGAAGGTGTCTCCCGAGAAGAAGATGATGATGGACAAGGCGGAAGCCCGTCGTGATGCCTCCCGGAAGGAACTTGAAGAACAAGCAGCAATGCTGGCCAAAGGCGGCATCACCTTCGGCTTCTCCACCCTGAACGTAAAAGCCAGCGATGTCCGCGCCCACCTTGGCCGGATGATCAAAGCCGGGCTTACCGAGGATCAGGCACTCGCCGCACTGACTACGAACCCCGCCAAAATGCTCGGCATCGCCCAGGTCGCAGGTACGGTCGAGAAAGGTAAGATCGCTAACCTCGTCGTGACCGATAAGCCCTACTTTGCGGAGGGCTCGAACGTCCGCTACGTAATCGTTGACGGGATGCCGCATGAGTACGAGGTCAAGAAGAAGAAAGGCCCGTCGGATCCTGATGCCGTCGTAATGGCAGTAGGGGAATGGAACATCACCATCCAGGTGCCCGGGCAGTCCACCGAGAGTATGGTCACGATCACCGACGACGGCGGTAGCCTGAGCGGTACGATAGCGTCTGATGGGGATTCACGGAACTTATCCGGCGTCTCACTCGACGGTGATAACCTCACTTTTGGTTCTAAGTTCGAGGCCGGTGGCCAGTCGATCAGTCTTTCTTTCGACCTCATCATCGACGGTGACAACATCGAAGGATCGGTTAAGGCCGGTGGCTTTGGTTCCTTCGACGTAGAAGGCAGCCGTGCGCCGAAATAAGTGGGCACTTTAGCTCCTCAAAACAACATTCATTCACGCTTTGGAAATACCAGCATGAAAAAATATAACTTACTCTTCCTTCTGCTTTTCGCGGTGGCCGCAACCTTGCCAGCCCAGACGGAGAAAGGCAGCATCCACATTAAAAACGCTACCGTAATTACCATCACTAAAGGTGTACTGGAGAATACGGACGTCGTAGTTACCGACGGTAAGATCACCGGCATCGGCAAATCACTGAAAACGCCAAAGGGCGCTAGAGTGGTGGATGCCGCAGGCCAGTTCGTCATGCCGGGCATTATCGATGCCCACTCTCACATCGCGCTCGATGCGGTCAACGAAGGCACCAACATCGTCACGGCTGAAGTCGAAACTGGTGACGTGATCGACCCGCTCGACGTGGCCATCTACCGCGCCCTGGCCGGTGGGGTAACCGCTACCCACGCTATGCACGGTTCGGCCAACGCCATCGGCGGACAGTGCGAAACGATCAAGCTTCGCTACGGCACCTACGACCCCGAAGAACTCAAGATGGAAGGCGCACCCCGCACCATCAAGTTCGCCCTCGGCGAAAACCCAATGCGCGTTCACGGCGAGGGCAGTGGCCTTCATGCCCGCACCCGGATGGGCATCGAGCAGGTGTTCCGTCGGGCCTTCTCCGAAGCACGCGACTACATGGCCGCCCAGGAAGACTACAATAAAAAAATGGCTTCCGATCCCCAGGCCGTCCCACCGATGTACGACCGCCGGATGGAAGCTCTGGCCGATATTCTCCGCGGCGACATCATCATCCACTGCCACTCCTACCGGGCGGATGAAATTCTGATGCTGATGAACGTCTGTAAAGACTTTGGCGTCACTAAGCTCGTGTACCAGCACGTCAACGAAGGCTTCAAGGTCGCACCCGAACTCGCTGAGTTCGGCGCTATGGCTTCCGTCTTCGCAGATTGGTGGGCGTACAAATTTGAAGTGTACTACTCTACGGCTTATAACGCTGCTATCCTGACCCGCAACGGCGTGGTCACCTCCATCAATTCCGATTCCGGCGATTACATCCGTCACCTCTACCACCAGGCCGGTAAGACCCAGCGTTACGGTATGCTGACGGACAACGAAGCCCTCCGGCTCATTACCCTCAACCCAGCCATCCAGCTGGGCATTGAGGATAGGGTAGGATCGCTTGAGAAAGGCAAGGACGGCGACATTACCATCTTCAGCGCTCACCCACTCTCCGTTTACGCCATCCCCCAGATGACCATCGTTGACGGCGTCGTTCGCTTCGACATCAAGGAAGACAATGACGACATGCGTCTATCCGTAGATCCCGAAGACACCGAGACCATGATGCTCGACTACGACGACGATCACCGGTGTATGGAAGGCACTGCTGAGGAGCTTTTTAAGTACTAGTGGATTGATATAGAAGTGATTCTGTCTACTAATTTCAACACCATAAAAATCAAGAATCAATGCGATTCAATAAAAATATAATTCTTTACTGCCTCGTCTGCCTGTTTATGGCCGGCCAGCTCTCCGCCCAGGTGGTGGGTAAGGCAACCAAAGGGGCGTTTCTGCTGAAGAACGCCACGATAGAGACCATTACCAAAGGCACCGTAAAGGGTGACCTTTTAATTGAAGATGGAAAAATCACGGGAATTGGTGGCGCGGTAACCGTACCGGCTTCCGCCAAGGTGATCGACTGTAGCGGAAAAACCATCTATCCCGGTTTTATCGACATGGGCACGAGCCTCGGTCTGGTGGAAGTCAGTTCCATCTCGGTAACCAATGACAATAATGAAATTGGCGACATCAAGCCGTACCTCGAGGCCCTCACCGCCGTGAACCCGAGTTCGGTTGCCATTCCCGTTACGCGGGTAAGTGGCGTTACTACGGTGATCGCGCAGCCAAGCGGCGGGCTCATTGCTGGTACTGCGTCATTGATTAACCTTATCGGTTACTCTCCGGACGAGATGTATGCCGGCTTCAAGGCTATCCGGCTTAATTTCCCTTCTTCAGGTGCGCGTGGTCGTCGTGATCGCCGGAGCCCGGAAGATCGTAAAAAGAACGAAGCCAAAAAGCTGAAGCAGTTGAATGACCTGTGGGAGGAGACAAAGCTCTTTGCGAAGATCAAGGAAGCGAAAGGGAGTGACGCCTCCATTCGGCAGGAGTACAACCCTACGCTGGACGCAATGATCTCCACGGTCAAGGGAGAGCAAATGGTACTGGTGGAGGTGAACGCTGAAAACGATATCCTCTCCGCACTGAAGTGGATCAAGGACAACGAGATCAAGGCAATCCTTACTGGTTGTGCCGAAGGCTGGCGGGTGGCCGATGAGATTGCTGCTTCTGGCGTTCCCGTCGTTACCGGTCCGGTCATCAGTATCCCGACACGGGGCTCTGATCGTTATGACCGGGCCTATGCTAATGCTGGAGCGATGAAGAAGGCTGGCGTTACCGTCGCCATCAGAACCGACCAGACGGAGAATGTACGTGATCTTCCGTTTCACGCTGCGTTCGCTGCGGCTTACGGGATGGGCCGCGAGGCTGCGCTGGAGGCCATCACCATCGTTCCCGCCCGCATGATGGGCCTGGAGATGGAGCTGGGTTCGCTGGAAGTTGGTAAAATTGCTAATCTGTTCATCTGCGATGGTGATCCGTTTGAGACGAAGACACAGATTGAACAGGTCTTTATTCAGGGGTGGGAAATTCCGATGGACAGCCGCCACTCATTACTATATGATGAGTTCCTTGACCGTAGCCCGGGCGTAAAGAACTAACAGACTAATGATTTAATGGTCTAATACGGGCGCGGACGCAGGTGCAATGTAAGTTGAACGGCGGCGCTCCCTGGAGATCATGCTGACAAAATAGAGCGACAACACGGCTTCTGATGGATGAAATCAGGGGCCGTGTTTTGTTTTACCACCGTAAATCCTGTAGGGATTGAACCACGATAGCCGGGGGCGCAGAAAGTTGTGTTAGCCACGGGCGGAGTCCTGGCGCTGCATAATCGACAGTCTCTCGCCAACGGCGCTGAGCGCCGTATTGGAGATTACGAACCCTGCCACCTAACCTCCTAATGCACCTGCGGCCGCGCCTTAAAAGACTCCCACCAAAGAGACCTTTTATATAAGGACAAGCCCAAAGTGGTTAATTTTGCTTAGGTGGCGGTCCTATAGCCTCGAAACGGTGCCCCTGTATAGCCAGCTCGGTCTAATTCATTGTCTCCGCAAGAAATTCGCTCCCACCAATAAAAACGTTAGGAACTATAAAGAACAATGTTTACCTTTGCGCTCGCTTTTCAAGGAGGTAGGCCTCTAGTAAATAAAAGAAAGCGCAGCTAAAGCAAATAAACGTATGCCTACAATTAATCAGTTAGTCCGCAAAGGACGCAAGCAGATCGTAGAAGCGAGCAAGTCTCGTGCACTTGATTCCTGTCCCCAAAAGCGCGGTGTATGTACCCGTGTTTACACTACGACGCCTAAGAAGCCGAACTCTGCCCTCCGTAAGGTGGCGAAGGTTCGTCTTACGAACGGCATCGAGGTAATCGCTTACATCCCGGGTGAGGGTCACAATCTCCAGGAGCACTCCATCGTGCTTATCCGTGGAGGCCGTGTAAAGGATCTTCCTGGTGTACGATACACGATCGTTCGCGGTGCACTTGATACGGCCGGAGTTTCCGAACGTCGTCAGGCTCGTTCCAAGTACGGTGCGAAGCGTCCTAAGAAGTAACCCTCACCTTGCTGGTGTCGGTATTATTAACTTAAGTAAGATGAGCTTTCTCTTGATAGAAGGCCATTTGGTAACTGGGTTCTCCCCACAGCCATCTGAAGTAAAATGTTATGCGTAAAAGAAAACCAAAAATTCGAGTCATTGCTCCCGATCCCCGTTATGGAGATGCGATGGTGACTCAGTTTGTGAACATGCTCATGTTCTCAGGCAAGAAATCTACTTCCTTCCGCATCTTCTATGATGCGATGGATATCATCAAGGAGAAAGTCTCCGCTGAGGAAATCGACGAGTTCGAAGTATGGAAACGTGCTTTGAACAACGCTATGCCTCAGGTAGAAGTACGTTCTAAGCGTATCGGTGGTGCTACTTTTCAGATTCCTACGGAAATCCGCGCCAAGCGCAAGATGTCCATTGGTATGAAGTGGCTCATCAAATTCTCCCGCCAGCGTTCCGGTAAAGGAATGGCGGAGAAGCTGTCCTCTGAACTCCTCGCAGCAAGCCGCAACGAAGGACTTGCCGTGAAGCGTAAGGAAGATACGCACAAGATGGCCGAGTCGAACCGTGCCTTTGCCCATTATGGAAGATAGAAATTAGAAGCTAGAAACTGGACAACCAGTTTCTAGCTCCTAGTTCACTAGCTTCTAATTCCTAGTTTCTAGTCTCCTAGTTTCTAGCTTCTAACCTCTAATTATATCCCCTCTAAATCCTCCTGCCATGGCAACGGATCTTAAATACACCAGAAACATCGGTATCGCCGCGCACATCGATGCCGGCAAGACCACCACTACCGAGCGTATTCTTTACTACACCGGTGTCAGCCACAAGATTGGTGAGGTACACGACGGTGCTGCTACCATGGACTGGATGGAGCAGGAGCAGGAGCGTGGTATCACGATTACATCTGCCGCCACTCACACCAACTGGAAGTGGAAAAATCAGAATTACGTTTTCAACATCATTGATACTCCTGGACACGTTGACTTTACCGTAGAGGTAAACCGTTCCCTGCGTGTACTCGATGGTTTGGTATTCCTTTTCTGTGCCGTATCCGGCGTAGAGCCTCAGTCTGAGACCAACTGGCGCTTGGCTGATAACTATAAAGTACCACGTATCGGTTTTGTAAACAAGATGGACCGCTCTGGTGCTGACTTCCTCAACGTTGTTAAAGACGTAGAAGAGAAGCTTGGCTCCAAGTCTATCCCACTGCAGATTCCGATCGGTGCTGAAGAAACTTTCATTGGTGTTGTTGACCTCATCACGATGCAGGCCATCCAGTGGAACGAGGATGACCAGGGCATGACTTTCGAAGTCATTGATATGCCTGCTGACCTCGTTGACACCGTCAACGAATGGCGCGAGAAGTTGCTCGAAGCCGTTGCTGACTACGACGACTCTCTCCTGGAGAAGTACTTCGAAGATCCCGAAAGTATCACCATAGAGGAAGTACGTAGTGCCGTCCGCGACGCCGTAACCGACGCCGCCTTCGTACCAATGATGTGTGGTTCTGCCTTCAAGAATAAAGGAGTTCAGGCTGTACTTGATGCAGTTTGTGCTTACTTGCCCAGCCCGCTGGACATCCCACCGGTTAAGGGTACTGACCCTGACGACGAAGAGAAGATCCTTTATCGTGCACCATCTGTGGATGAGCCGTTTGCGGCTCTCGCGTTCAAGATCGCTACCGACCCCTTCGTAGGTCGCCTCGCCTTCATGCGCGTTTACTCCGGTGTACTCGAAGCTGGCTCTTACGTGAAGAACACCCGCTCTGGTAATAAAGAGCGTATTTCTCGCCTCTACCAGATGCACGCCAACCAACAGCAGGCGATCGATAAGGTAGAAGCTGGCGACATCGCCGCTGCCGTAGGTTTCAAGGACATCCGTACGGGAGACACCCTCTGTGACGAAAAGCACCAAATTGTACTTGAGTCAATGGTATTCCCCGATCCCGTGATCGCTGTAGCCGTTGAGCCTAAGACACAGAAAGACCTCGACCGTTTGGGTATGGCACTCTCCAAGCTTTCCGAAGAGGATCCGACCTTTACGGTTCGCTACGACGAAGACACGAACCAGACCATCATTGCTGGTATGGGTGAGCTTCACCTGGAAATCATCGTTGACCGCCTCAAGCGTGAGTTTAAGGTAGAAGCCAACGTTGGTGCACCGATGGTGAGCTACAAAGAGGCGCTCTTCAATACCGTTGAGCACCGTGAGCGTCTGAAGAAGCAGTCTGGTGGCTCCGGTCTCTTCGCTGACATGAGCTTCACCCTCGGCCCCGCCGATGAGGAGTTCTTGGAAAGCGAAGACTTCAAGGGCGGTAAGGTTAACCTGCAGTTCGAGTGGGCCATCGTTGGTGGATCTATCGATAAGAACTACCAGAAGCCAATCCGCGAAGGGTTCCAGTCTATGATGAAAAACGGCATCCTTGCCGGTTACAACATTGACAGCATGAAGGTTAAGGTGTTCGACGGTGGCATGCACTCCGTTGACTCGAAGCCACTGGCTTTCGAACTCTGTGCAAAAGAAGGCTTCCGGGAAGCAGCGAAGCTGTGTGACCCTAAGTTGCTTGAGCCCATCATGGAGGTAGTTATTGTAACTCCTGAGGAGTACACCGGTAACGTAATCGGTGACCTCAACCGCCGTCGTGGCCTGCCGAAAGGCCAGCAAACGATGAACGGTGGTGCCATCAAAATCACCGCTGAAGTGCCACTGGCGCAGATGTTTGGTTACGTAACCGATCTCCGCACCATCACTTCCGGCCGTGCGAACTCTAGCATGACCTTTGCCCGCTTCTCCGAAGCACCAAAGGGTGTTGCTAAAGAGGTGATCGCCGAAGCACGTGGTGAAGCTTAATAACTGATAATTTACTCCCGCTCCGTCCGGCCACGCGTCGGGGAGCGGGAGTTCTTAACTTTAAATGACTGCCGGAAAGCCGGACGAACAGTTAACCTCAATTTGAAAATCTAACTTTCTTCAGGAACTCATTTTTGAAGAATCAATTATCAAGGCATGAATCAAAAAATTCGCATCAAACTGCGTTCTTACGATCACAACCTGGTAGACAAGTCTACCGAGAAGATCGTGAAAACCGTAAAGAACAGTGGGGCCATCGTAACCGGCCCGATTCCGCTGCCCACCGAAAGGGATATCTACACGGTACTGCGCTCGCCGCACGTGAATAAGAAATCCCGGGAGCAGTTTCAATTGCGCACACACAAGCGCCTGATTGAAATCTACACCCCCAACCAAAAAACGGTGGACGCGCTTTCGAAGCTCGAACTCCCCTCTGGTGTAGACATTCAGGTAAAGCTTACGTAGTAAGTTTAGACTTTTGGTCCGTTAAGAAGTTAAGGCTACTGCTGTCACAAGCGGAAAGGCTAACGACCTAACTTACTAGATGCCTACACGATCTATCAGTTGCTTTACGCAATCCAAATCTCTGTTTTGTCCCGTTTAACGATGGGCCAGGGTAGAGGCTATTTTTTAACTGTTCCTTTTCCGCTTAGCGCGGTTTAGGGATATTCGTTGCCCGCTCCACAATTAGTGAGACGGCAATATCCAAATCCAGACCAATGAACGGAATTATTGGTAAGAAGGTAGGAATGACTTCCATCTTCGACGAAGCGGGCCGCAACATGGCCTGTACCGTAATCGAAGCCGGTCCCTGCGTAGTAACGCAGGTGAAGACCATCGATACGGACACTTATAACGCAGTACAGCTTGCTTATGGCGAGCGTAAGGAGAAGCACTCCAGCCAGCAGATGGTAGGCCACTTCAAGGCAGCCGGCACCACGCCTAAGCGCGAGGTGGTTGAGTTCCGCGATATGGAAATCAACAAGGCACTTGGAGACACCGTAACCATTGAGGACGTATTTGCAGAGGGCGACGAGATCGTTGCTGTTGGTACTTCTAAAGGTAAGGGCTTCCAGGGTGTAGTTAAGCGTCACAACTTTAAGGGTGTGAACGATGCTACTCACGGTCAGCACAACCGCCAACGTGCACCGGGATCGATCGGTGCCGCTTCCTACCCAGCAAAGGTCTTCAAGGGCATGCGTATGGGTGGTCGTGACGGTGGTGACCGGACGAGCATCAAGGGCCTCAAGGTTCTTAAGATGTTCCCCGAGCGTAACCTGATCCTCGTTAAGGGTGCCGTTCCCGGCCCCAAAGGCGGTGTTGTAATCCTCCACAAATAATTAAGCCAGCCGGGCCCGCTGCCTCTTTTACCCTTTCATGTGGTACTAGCAAGGCACGGACCGTAAACTATACAAAATGAAACTTCAAGTTCACAGCGCAACAGGTTCCGGTACGGGTCGTGAAGTGGAACTGCCCGAAAACATTTTCGGTGTAGAACCTAACGAGCACGCCGTTTACCTCGCGGTAAAGTCTTACCTGGCCGCCCAGCGTCAGGGTACGCACAAAGCAAAGGAGCGTGGCGAAGTCGCCGGTTCTACCCGAAAGCTGCATAAGCAGAAAGGTACTGGTGGCTCCCGTAAGGGCGACATCAAGAGCGGAATCTTCCGCGGTGGTGGCCGTATCTTCGGCCCTCGCCCACGTACCTACAGCGTGAAGCTCAATAAGAAAGTTGCTCAGGCCGCTCGTGCCTCCGCTTTCTCCGTTAAGGCTTCTGCAGGTGCGATCAAACTGGTCGAAGACCTCAAGTTCGATGCCCCGAAGACGAAGGACTACATCAAGTTCCTCCACGATCTCGGTGCTACCGAAGGTAAGGTGCTCTTCATCACGGCTGGACACGATGCACACGTCTATCATTCCGGCCGTAACCTGGAGAATAGCGCTGTCCTCAGTGCTAATCAGGTTAGCACTTACGACATCATGAAGGCCGGCACGGTCCTCGTTGCTGAAGGTGCCATTGACGTACTTAAAAAGCAATTCAACCAGTAACAGTTACTAATTTTTCAAGTGCTGATAGTCGTGTAAAAACGATTTGATTAGCTCCTTAGGTCGCAAATCAAATCGTTTTCACACGACGCACTTGAAAAGTTACTGACGGAATACCATCAGCTCCCCGACCGAAAGGAAAGGATCAAACACAAATCAAAATGGCTAAGACTATTCTTATCAAGCCGGTAGTGTCCGAGAAGGCTGAGTTGCTTTCCGAGACGCCTGGTCACTACACCTTCGTAGTTGCCAAGACGGCTAACAAAATCGAAATCCGCAAGGCCATCGAAGGGCGTTACGGTGTAACGGTAGATCGGGTTAACACCATGATCATGCCGGGAAAAACTAAAAACAGATCGACCAAGTCCGGACTTCTCCGCGGCCGCGTGTCTTCCTTCAAGAAGGCAATCGTAACGCTCGCCGAAGGTGATCGTATCGAACTCTATGACGAAGTCTAAATTAATCACCCGTTGAGTGGGGAGCCGTTGGTGGTCGTGGTCGATCAATAAACCGACGCTTTTGCTCCGATATTCAGCGAGAAAATTGTGCAATAATGCCAATCAGAAAGTTTAAGCCGGTATCTCCCGGTTCCCGCTTCCACGTCGGAAATAAATTCGACGAGCTGACGGGAGACAAGCCGGAGAAAAGCCTGCTCGCTCCCATTAAGCGGAGCGGAGGCCGTAACGGCACCGGTAAGATGACTGTTCGCCAGCGTGGTGGCGGTCATAAGCGCCGTTACCGTGTCGTTGATTTCCGTCGTAACAACGACGGTGTCGCGTGCACAGTAAAGACCATCGAGTACGATCCGAACCGTACCGCATTTATCGCCCTTCTGGAGAACCCGGAAGGCAAAAAGTCCTACATCATCGCCCCACAGGGCCTGAAAGTTGGTGACGTACTGCACACTGGTGCAGAAGCTACTCCAACGATAGGAAACTGCCTCTTTTTGGGTGACGTGCCACTGGGTAACCAGATTCACGCCATCGAGCTTCAACCCGGTAAAGGCGCAGCTTTGGCCCGCTCCGCCGGTACGAACGCTACCCTGATGGGTAAGGAAGGTAAGTTTGTCTCCGTCAAGCTCCCTTCCGGCGAGGTTCGCCGTATCCTTAAGACCTGTCGTGCTACCATCGGTACAACGTCTAATCCTGACCACAGCCTCACGGTTGCCGGTAAGGCCGGTCGTAACCGCTGGAAAGGACGTCGTCCTCGCGTTCGTGGTGTAGCCATGAACCCAGTCGACCACCCAATGGGTGGTGGCGAAGGCAAAGCTTCAGGTGGTCACCCACGCTCACGCACGGGTATCATGGCCAAAGGCCAGAAGACACGCAGCGTCAACAAGGCAAGCAACAAATTGATCATCACCCGTCGTAAGACGAAGAACAAGAAGTAACCCATGGCACGTTCGCTAAAGAAAGGCCCCTACGTTTTCCACCGTCTCTACGAAAAGATCGTAAAGGCTCAAGAGAGCGGTCGCAAGGGCATGATCAAAACCTGGTCACGTTCTTCTATGATCATTCCTGACATGGTAGGCCTCACTATCGCTGTTCACAACGGCAAAACCCACGTCCCCGTTTACGTTACGGAAAACATGGTAGGTCACAAACTCGGTGAGTTTGCTCCTACTCGTTCCTTCCGCGGCCACGGTGGCAAAAAGGGCAAGTAAACTAGCCTCTTAGATTGTTAATCTACTAGTCTTTATAGTGCTCTACGCACTTAAGTTTACACAATAATTCAATATTCAGGCGCGGTCGCAGGTGCAGTGGAAAGGATGAATTAGCAGGGGACTTGTCCGCATTGCTTTTTATTCGTACTTTTGTACCCGCGTTCGCGCCCCCTTTAATTGAGTGAAGGTAGAGTAAGGTCTCGTGGCATTGTGCTTAAAGCTAAATGTTGCCCGCTTTACTAACCCGTTCCCTCGAAAACCTCCAATAATGGAAGCAGTAGCAAGTTTAAATAGCATTCCGATGTCGGTGCGTAAGATGCGCCTGATCATCGACCTCATCCGCGGTAAGGAAGTGGGTGTGGCTCTCGGAATTCTTGAGTTTAGTAAGCAGGAAGCTGCAATCTGGATCAAGAAAGACCTCCTGAGCGCCGTCGCCAACTGGGAATACAAGACCGGTGGCACTGAAGCAGCAGACGAGTACAATCTGTACGTGTCCGAAGCCTTTGCCGATTCCGGCGCGCAAATTAAGCGTTTCCGCCCAGCTCCTCACGGCCGTGCCCACCGTATCCGGAAGCACAGTTGCCACATCACCATCAAAGTTTCCAACCGCGTCCAGCTTCCCAGCGAAGTAGAAGGTACCGTAGTTGAAACCGAAACCGAAACCGCAGAATAACATGGGACAGAAGACTAATCCAATTGGTAACCGTCTTGGTTACATCCGCGGATGGGACAGCAACTGGTTTGCTGACAAAGAATACGCCGCAAACGTAATTGAAGATGCAAAGCTTCGCGCTTATCTCAATAAGCGTATCGAGAAGGGCGGTATCGCCCGCGTCATCATTGAGCGCACCCTCCAGCGGGTAACGTTGACGATTCACACCAGCCGCCCCGGTATCATTATCGGTAAGGGAGGTAACGAAATCAACCAGCTCCGCGAAGAACTTCGCCGCTTGACGAAGAAAGACATCCAGATCAATATCATCGAAATCCGCAAGCCTGAGCTTGACGCCGCTATCGTGGCCGAAAGTGTAGCTAAGCAGATCGAAGCACGGATCAACTACCGTCGCGCCATCAAGATGGCTATCGCTGCTACCATGCGCGCAAGTGCAGAGGGTATCAAGGTTCGCATTTCTGGCCGTCTGAACGGTTCCGATATGAGCCGTACGGAAGAGTTCAAGGAGGGCCGTACGCCACTCCATACTTTCCGTGCCGATATCGACTACGCCAACAAAGAAGCCCACACCGTTTACGGTCGTATTGGCATCAAAGTATGGCTTTGTAAAGGTGAGGTTCTCGGTAAGCGTGACCTTAACCCGAACGCTGGTCTGTCTACCAAAGGTGGTGACCGCGATCGCGGTGGCCGTGGTGGACGTAGTGGCGGCGGTGGTCGTGACAACGATCGCCGTAGTGGCGGCGGTGGTAGCGGAGGCAGCGGCGGCGGTGGCCGTGGCGGACGCCGCTAGATAGTCGTCTTTTAGTTCGTTGGTCTTTTAGCTTTTTAAGCTGGGAACATATTAACGAACTAATAGCCTATCACGCTAACGAACGAATAGTCCAATTGACTACCGAACTACTAAAGGCCGCCTAGCGGCTTTCGACTCAACCGCCGTAGGCGAGAGAACAACTGACCTGGGAGACATCAAAACTATGTTTTGCGCTGTTCCCAAAACCTTGAGAGCAGGGCAGCTAGTAGCGAATCATCGCTACGGCTGCCTTGCTTTATTTGTTCCGGAAAAAAAGGGAAACTTTGCTCCTGCAAACTTTCTAAAGTCCGGATAAAATATTATCTTTGCCCCGCTCTAAGGGCGACCTGGGCAAGTTCAGGGTATAAGCGATGTGTTTTTAGCCGTTTAGCCTCAAAATTTCTAGTAATGTTACAGCCGAAAAGAACTAAATACCGCAAGCAGCAGAAGCTCCGTAATAAGGGTTTAGCAAACCGCGGTAATACGGTGGACTTCGGAACCTTCGGCCTTAAGAGCCTGGGCTCCGGACGGATTACCAACCGCCAGATCGAAGCCGCACGTATTGCCATGACGCGCCACATGAAGCGTGAAGGTAAAGTGTGGATCCGTATCTTCCCCGACAAGCCGATCACCAGCAAGCCGCTGGAAGTACGTATGGGTAAGGGTAAGGGCGCTCTCGACCATTGGGTCGCCAACGTACAGCCCGGACGGATCATGTTCGAACTTGACGGTATTACCCGTGAAGTTGCTCTGGAAGCCCTGCGCCTTGCCGCTCAGAAGTTGCCAGTACTGACCCGTGTGGTTACCCGCATTGACTACGAAGGGTAAAACTACCCAATTTAAAAATTATCCGCTCCCATCAATATTCGGGATGTGGTGCAACCTTAAGAAACTGATGGCGAGTAATAAATCAGTCGAGTTGCGGAATGCCTCCGATGCCGATCTTCAGGATCAGCTGACAGAGACCACCGCGAGCCTCGAAAAAATGAAGTTCGACCATACCGTGAACGGTATCGAGAACCCCCTGCAACTGCGGGTAATCCGTCGCGACCTCGCGCGGATCAAAACAGAAATCCGTCGTCGCGAACTTGCGGCCATGTCTCCTGAGGAGATGGCCAAACGCGACCGCATTCTTATCCGTCGTCGTAAAAAGTAATCTAGCATGAGCAACGAGGAAACTAAAGAGCAGGAGGGCACTGTCGTCGAGACGACCCCCACCGTGCCGGAAACAGTAGCCGAAACCGTTGATACCGCTGCCAAGGCAGAAACGGTAACTGAAGCAACTGCAACAGTAATCAACCACTTCGCCCCTGAAGAGGAAGCTGAAGAAACTGGCCGCAACGAGCGCAAGACTCGTATCGGTCTCGTCGCAAGTAATAAGATGGATAAGACTATCTCTGTTACGATTGAGCGCCGCCTTCAGCACCCAATTTACGGCAAGTACGTAAAGAAGAGCAATAAGCTCATCGCTCACGATGAGAATAACGAGTGCCAGATTGGTGACCTCGTGAAGATCATGGAGACCCGTCCCCTAAGCCGTCGTAAGCGCTGGCGTCTGGTTTCCGTAATCGAGAAAGCTAAGTAATTAACCGTTTACGGCAACCATAAATAGCTAACAAATGATCCAACAGGAATCACGGCTGCGCGTAGCCGACAACAGCGGTGCCAAAGAGGTACTCTGTATTCGCGTACTGGGCGGCTCTAAGCGCCGTTACGCCAGCATCGGCGACCAGATCGTCGTAACGGTTAAGGAATCTTCTCCGGGCGGTAACGTAAAGAAGGGTACGGTAAGTCGTGCTGTTGTAGTGCGGACCCGCAAAGAAATTCGTCGTAAGGACGGTTCTTATATCCGCTTTGACGACAACGCCGTTGTCCTTCTTAACGCAAGTGAGGAGCCGCGCGGCACTCGCATCTTCGGCCCCGTTGCTCGCGAACTTCGTGACCGCGACTACATGAAGATTGTATCACTCGCCCCGGAAGTACTCTAGGGCACCAAATTAAACCATCCAATGGCTAACAAAACCTACAAGGATAAGCAGAAGCGTCATACGCCGAAGCTTAAAATCAAAAAGGGAGACATGGTCGTGGTTATCGCTGGTGCCGACAAGGACCGCGCTAAGCCCCGCGAAGTACTCCAGGTACTACCTCACGAAAACCGCGCCGTCGTCGACGGAGTGAACATTCGTAAGAAGCACCAGAAACCAACTGAAACCGATCAGGGTGGCATCGTCGACAAGGCGGCCTCCATTCACATTAGCAATCTGATGCTCGTCGATGCCGACAATCAGCCCACCCGCGTAGGACGCAAGGCTGACGAAAATGGCAAACTGGCGCGTTTCGGTAAGCGTAACGGTAATATCATTAAGTAATGAGCTATACTCCCCGACTCAAGAAGAAGTACGACGAGGAAATCAGGGCTAAGCTGCAAGAGCAGTTTAACTACAAGAGCCTAATGCAAACGCCTCGTCTGCTTAAGATCTGCATCAACCAGGGTGTAGGTAAAGCAACTCAAGACCGCAAACTGGTAGAGAACGCATCTAAGGAGATGACGCTCGTCGCTGGTCAGCAGGCTGTGATTACTCAATCTAAGAAATCAATCTCCAACTTCCGTCTTCGTGACGATATGGGCATTGGCGCTAAGGTTACCCTTCGCCGTGAAAAGATGTACGATTTCCTCGACCGCTTGGTCTCTACTGCCCTGCCACGTGTACGTGACTTCCGTGGTATCAACGATAAGAGCTTTGACGGCCGTGGTAATTACACCATGGGCATTACTGAGCAGATTATCTTCCCTGAGATCAGCTTGGATGACGTTCCAAATATTACTGGCTACGACGTAACTTTCGTTACCAGCGCAGAGACCGACCAGGAATCCCTGGCACTGCTCAAGGCCCTAGGCCTTCCATTCAAGAACCAAAATAACGCGAAGTAAGATGGCTCGTAAATCACTTATCGCCCGCGAAAATAAGCGTGCACGCATGGTTGCCAAGTACGCCGAGAGACGTACTGCCCTCAAAGCTGAAGGCAACTGGGACGAGCTTGATAAGCTCCCCCGCAATTCCAACCCAATCCGCCTGCACAACCGCTGCGGTCTTACCGGTCGCCCAAAAGGCTACATGCGTAAGTTCGGCCTCTGTCGTGTTAAGTTCCGTGAAATGGCACTTAACGGATTGATTCCTGGAGTTCGCAAAGCATCTTGGTAGTCAATTAGTCTTTTAGTCTATTAAACTGTTCGTCCATCAGGATAACAGGTAATGTACTAGAGGATTGACAGGCTAACAAACTAATAGTCTAATCTTTAACAGCTCCGGAAGTTCCTATCGGGAAAACCACAGAGCGCAACCTATAGCAAAATGGCCGTAACGGACCCAATCGCTGATTTTTTGACCCGTATTCGCAACGCGCAGATTGCCGGTCACCGAGTAGTTACTATTCCCTCTTCCAAGACGAAGAAGCGGATGACTGAGATTCTTTACGATCAGGGTTATATCCTGAAGTACAAGTTTGACGACGAAGCCGGAAAGGGTAAGCAGGGAGAAATCTCTATTGCACTCAAGTACGAAAAAGACAGTAAGCGCCCCGTCATTCGTAAGCTCATCCGTATATCCAAGCCGGGTCTGCGTCAGTACGTAAAAGCTGACGCTCTTCCACGTGTAATCAACGGCCTTGGTATCGCCATCGTTTCTACTTCGTACGGTCTGATGACCAACAAGCAGGCCAAGCAAGACAACCTTGGCGGCGAAGTACTCGCTTACATCTATTAATCAAATTCAGTTTAACGTCTGCAGGATAGAATCCATTCCCACCTCTGAAGGGTGGCAAGGTGATCATTCGTAAGACAATTAAATCAACAGGATATGTCCAGAATTGGCAGAAATCCCATCAGCGTACCTAGCGGCGTCAACATCGACGTTAGCAAAGGAAACCTGGTAACCGTTAAGGGCCCCAAAGGGGAACTTACTCAGCAGGTCAGCCCTGACCTGGGAATCGAAATGGAGGATGGTATACTTACCGTCACCCGCCCTTCTAACAGCAAGCGCCTCCGCAGCTTCCATGGTCTCTACCGTTCGCTGATCGCGAATATGATCGAAGGTGTGACCAACGGCTACGAACTCAACCTTGAGGTAGTAGGTGTAGGTTACCGCGCTGAGAACAAGGGCAACCTGTTGATCATGACGCTGGGTTACTCTCACCCTATCTACTTCATGGTACCCCAGGAAGTAACGGTGGAAACCGTCAGTGCCAAGGGTAAGGCCCCGATCGTAAAGCTCACGTCTATGGACAAGCAGCTTGTCGGTCAGATTGCTGCCAAAATCCGTGCGCTTCGCAAGCCTGAGCCTTATAAAGGAAAAGGTATCAAGTTTGTCGGTGAAGAACTTCGTCGCAAGGCTGGTAAAACCGCCGCTAAGAAGTAAGGTCCCTAACCCCTGGCTCTCTTTCGGGAGGATCACGCTGGGGATTCAAAAAAAATTAGCAATGCAACTCACAAAACTTAAGCGGAGAAAGCGGATTCACAGCCGCGTTCGCAAGAGCATTTCCGGTACGCCGGAGCAGCCCCGCCTGAACATTTTCCGTTCCAATAAATTCATTTACGCCCAATTGATTGATGATGTCAATGGCGTAACCCTGGCGCAGGCTTCCAGTTTTGAAGCTTTAATTGCACAGGAAGGTGACAAAGCCTCGCAGTCTACTGCCGTTGGTAAGCTCATCGCTGAGCGCGGACAGGCTGCCGGCGTCTCTAAAGTTCTCTTCGACCGGGGAGGATATCTTTTTCACGGACGGGTGAAAGCCCTCGCTGAAGGCGCCCGTGAGGGTGGCCTTAAGTTCTAAATAGCACTACAATGGCTGATAACAGAAATTCGGGCGGTGGCCGCAACCGTCGTGACAATGACCGCAAGGGCAAAAAGGGAGATAACGCTTCCAAAGAACCAGAATTGCGCGAAAAAATGGTTGCCCTAAACCGGGTATCCAAAGTAACAAAAGGTGGTCGTACATTCACTTTTGCTGCCATCATGGTGGTTGGTGACGGAAAAGGCAAAGTAGGTTCAGGATCCGGTAAGGCCCGTGATATCTCCGAAGCCATCCAGAAAGCTACCGATAATGCTCGTAAGAGTATGATCACGGTGCCACTGCACAAGGGAACTATCCCTCATGAGCAGCTGGGCAAGTACGGTGCAGGTAAGATTCTCCTTAAGCCCGCATCTGAAGGTACTGGTGTAATCGCCGGTGGTGCCATGCGCGCCGTCCTCGATATCGCAGGTGTTAACAACGTACTGGCCAAGTCACAGGGTTCTTCCAACCCACATAACGTGATCAAAGCCACCATTGATGCGCTGAAGAAGCTCCGCAGCCCGATGGAAGTCGCTAAGCAACGGGGTATTTCCATGGAAAAACTGTTCGAAGGGTAGGGTTCCTCTCCCTCTAACCCCCTTTCGCTACGTGGCTTCCTTCAGAGGCCCTGGGGAGAGGGGAGAACAAAAGTCCTGATAACAGTAAAATTAAGTCAACATGGCTAAGATTAAAATTACCCAGGTTAAAAGTGTGATCGATCGCCCGAAGAAACAGAAGGCAACGATCCAGGCTCTTGGCCTCAAGCGCATGCACCAGACCGTTGAGCGGGAGAATACTCCTGTGATTCTTGGAATGGTTAAGGCAGTTAGCCACCTTGTTAAAGTAGAAGAAGCCTAAGGTCAGATCGTTACAAGTTAGACCGTTGGTGTATAGTCCGTCAGGACATGCTGACAGTTAGCTGACAAACCTTCTTTGCTGGCACGATAGTTGCTCCGACTGCACCTGCGTCCGCGCCCTCAAATGCTTCTTAAAAAATAAAGTCCGTAATGGAACTAAACAATCTCAAACCAGCCGCCGGCGCTACTAAGTCCGGTAAGCGAATCGCACGTGGACAGGGCTCCGGCCGTGGTGGAACCTCCACCCGTGGCCACAAAGGCGCCAAGTCTCGTAGTGGTTACAAAAGTAAGCGCGGATTCGAAGGTGGTCAAATGCCCCTCCAAATGCGTCTCCCTAAACGTGGTTTCAATAGCCCGAATCGTGTGGAGTACGTTGCTTTTAACCTTGATCGCCTTCAGGCTATCAGCGAGAAGCACGGCATTACTGAAATTACCCCCGCTGCCCTGTACGCTGCCGGTATCATCAAGAAGAATGATCTGGTAAAAGTACTTGCTAACGGTGAGCTTACCTCTGGCCTCACGGTAACGGCACACGCCGCTTCCGTTAAAGCCAAGGAAGCCGTCGAGAAGGCGGGCGGTTCTCTCACCATCTCCTAAATTACTCGTACCATGATGAGGTTCTTTGAAACACTAAAAAACATCTGGTCGATCGATGAGCTGCGTAAGCGAATTCTGTTTACGCTCTTGCTGATCGCCATCTACCGCCTGGGTTCTTACATCGTACTCCCGGGTGCTGATGTGGATGCACTCACGGCGTCGCTTGAAAGCCAGGGTGGTGGTAATGACCTCCTTGGACTAATCAACCTGTTCACAGGTGGCGCATTTAACAATGCTTCCATTATGGCTCTGGGTATCATGCCGTACATCACGGCAAGTATCATTGTCCAGCTGCTTGGTTTTGCCGTTCCCTACTTCCAGCGCCTACAAAGCAAGGAAGGAGAGTCGGGCCGTAAAAAACTTAGCCAGATTACCCGTGCCCTCACGGTAGCTATTACTCTAGTTCAGGGTGCAGGTTATCTCGCTTACATTTCGAGTAACGGTGCCAGGTCTGCTCAGGTAGACGAGTCTATCTTCTGGCTGTCTGGTATTGTCATCCTTTCCACTGGTACGATCTTCGCGATGTGGTTGGGCGAGCGAATTACTGACCGAGGTATTGGTAACGGTGTATCCCTCCTGATTACGGTGGGTATTATCGTTGGCCTTCCAACGGCGTTTGGCTTCGAACTTGTTGATAAGTCTGACCGTCTGTTACTATTTGCCCTTGAAATGTTTGGCTTCTTCTTCGTCACCATGGTAACCGTAATGGTCGTGACTGGCGTACGTAAGATTCCGCTGCAGTTCGCGAAGCGAATGGTTGGCCGGGGTAGCGCTGCTGCGCCTACTAGTACCGAGCGCGACTACATTCCATTGAAAGTTAACGCTTCCGGTGTAATGCCGATCATCTTTGCTCAGGCTCTGATGATTCTTCCGGTAAGTCTTGCCGGTTTTGGTAGCAACGAGGCGCAGACCAGCTGGCTTGTTCAGCAATTCAATGACTTTACTTCTCCGCTTTACAACGTGATCTACTTTGTTATGGTGGTTCTCTTTACCTACGTCTATACGGCATTGGTAGTAAACCCTGGCCAGTACACAGAGTACTTACGTCGTCAGAACGCCTTTATTCCCGGCGTTCGTGGTGGTGCAGAAACGGAAGAGTACATTGATGCAATTACCAGCCGGATTACTCTCCCAGGATCTGTCATTCTTGGTCTGATTGCCATTCTTCCCGCTATCGTAGCAGGTCTTGGTGTCAACCAACAGTTTGCCATTTTCTTCGGTGGTACTTCCCTGATTATTATGGTTGGCGTTGTACTTGATACACTGCAACAGATCGAAAGCTACTTACTAATGCGTAAGTACGATGGACTTGTTAAAGAAGGACGCCTTGAAGGCCGCGGCGGTAACAGCCGTATGCAGAGCCTTGGAGCTGACTTCTAAGAGGTCTATCCAGCACAGATAATACAAAACGCCCCCTTCGGAATTCCGGAGGGGGCGTTTTGCTTTTGTATATATTGCTTTACACTGTACTAATAGTGAGCTCTAAATAAAACCAAGATGACTGGTATTTGGAATGGGTAATCCTGTTCCCGAGCACGTAACCTTTATAAAAGCTGGTGATGTTGCTCAGAATATTAGGTAAGCGCTACCCCTGTATTCCCCGTCGAGAAGAACCTTTTTCATGCTAAACAAAATTGTAAAAACTGTACGTCTTTCCCTCGATGACAAAGGGTACGATTACACTGGCGGGTCGGTCCGCAAAGCGATCGCCCTTCTGGCTATTCCGATGATGCTGGAGATGGCAATGGAATCTGTCTTTGCGCTGGTGGATACTTTTTTCGTCGGTAGAATTGGCAACGGAGCACTTACTACCGTCGGTCTTACCGAGGTGATGATGACTCTGGTGTACAGCATCGCCATCGGGGTAAGTACGGCGCCAATGGCGATGGTTTCTCGTTTTATAGGCGAGAAAGACCCGGCAAAGGCTGGCTTGGCGGCAGGGCAGGCCATTCTGCTCGGTGTATTCGTTAGCTTACTGATTGCCATACCTGGCTTTGTGTACGCCGGAGACTTGCTGCGGTTTATGGGCGCTACCGAAACTGTGGTCGCCGAGGGGGTTGGGTACACCCGTATTATGTTCGCGACCAATGTGGTGATTATGCTGCTGTTCGTGATCAATGGTATATTTCGGGGAGCTGGGGACGCCGCCAAGGCGATGCGGGTACTCTGGCTTGCAAATGGGATCAACATTGTCTTGGATCCGATCTTCATTTTTGGACTGGGGTTTATTCCGGCAATGGGGGTGGAGGGGGCCGCAGTAGCCACTTCTATTGGTCGAGGTATTGGTGTGGGTTACCAATTGTATTTATTATTTGGTAACCGCTCAGTGGTTAAAATGGGCGCACGGGCTTGGCTTGTGAATTGGGAAATGCAAGGGCGGATCGTGAAAATCGCTGCGAACGGAGCGCTTCAGTACTTGATTGCTTCTGCGAGCTGGGTTTTTCTGATGCGAATTGTGGCCGGCTTTGGTGAGGCGGCTGTGGCGGGCTACACCGTCGCGATACGGCTTATCATCTTTACGATGTTACCAGCTTGGGGACTAGCAAATGCGGCGGCGGCCTTTACTGGGCAGAACCTCGGGGCAAAGAAACCGGACAGGGCGGAACAAGGAGTCTGGTTGGCGCTGAAAATGACCGTGATTTACTTTGGGGTACTGTCTGTTCTCTACTATTTTTTGGCGGGGCCGCTGGTGCAGGGCTTTGTTAAAGACGCAGAGGCTGTTGGCTATGGTATTGAGGCTCTACGCGTCTTTGCCATCGGCTACGTGTTTTTTGGCCTAGGCATGATTCCGGTTCAGGCGCTCAATGGCGCCGGTGATACCCGGATGCCAATGCTGATGAATTTCGCCTGCTTCTGGTTACTGGAAATCCCGTTGGGCTACTGGCTGGGCTTGGAGATGGGGTATGGGGTAGAAGGTGTCGTCTGGGCGGTAGTAATTGCTGAGGTAGTGCTCTCTGGGCTCGCCCTGTGGGTGTTCACGCGGGGGAAATGGAAGCTTATGGAGGTTTGATCTTATGCCTGCGGATTGTCACCTCTGGGAAGTGATCAGGATTTTTGTTTCTTTTCATTGGAAAAGATCGCCTTCGGCAGGGCGGTAACGTCGGAGAAATGATAGCCTTGGGATAGACCATAAAGCGTTGCCCTTCAACCCGTACAGTACCGGCGCTAGCGCCCTTAATGAAAGACAAAGTGGAGGACAAGCAGTGAGAGTGACAGCCCCAGGCCCAGCCACGCTACGCCCTTGCTATCCGCAACGAACAGCTCTTTGAAGGGACGGAGCCGGTTGCGCCCTGGCAAAAGCTGAAAGACAACGAAGAGCACAACGATAACGACACCGGCGCGGACGAAGTAGTTCATATCAGGCGCGAGGTACTGGATGGCCAGGTTTAATGGTGCGGAGGCGATGAAGGCTATTAGCGTGGTAGATGGCACTGGGGCAATGAGCAGTACGGCGGAGAGAATCACCATCACAATGCCGCAGTTGACGTAGTACCTAAGTTCGTTGAGGGTGTGGGTGAAGGCGGCCTCCGGGTTGTTAAACTTGAGGTACATCAGTGTTAGCCCCATCGCGATGCCAGTAAGCAGGCAAACCAGAATGGTCTTTTTGCCAGCAGCAACCATCTCCGGTTCAGTAGCCTCCGGTTTTAGGTAGCGTTTGTAAACGTCGACGCTCCAGAGTGTGGCCAGGCTATTGAAGGTGGAATCGACGGTAGACATCAGGCTCGCGAATAATGCGCAGAGGATGATGCCCTTCAGCCCGACGGGCAGGTAGGTATTGACGATGTAGGGAAATGCACCATCCGGATCATCCAGGCCTTGCTCTCCAAGGATACCGTAGAGCGCAATGCCGGGAACGATGATAATGACGGCCATTAGGTACTTCGTAACGCCTCCAACCATCAGGCCTACTTGTGCCTCACGTAGGCTTCTCGCGGCCAGGCTACGCTGAACCACCGCCTGGTTGGCACACCAGTAGTTGATGTTGAGGAAGAATAGGCCGAAAAGTAAGGTCCACGGTAGTTTAGGATGATCCGCCGGTAGGTGAAGGTGCATTAACTGTGGCGTCTTCACGTAGAGTTGGCTCCAGCCGCCCAGATGGTGTACGGCGACCAGGGTTACAACTATACCACCGATCAACAATATGGCAAACTGGATGATATCGGTCTTAACTACGGCCGCCAACCCACCGAGGTAGGTGTACACCGCAGAGAACACCCCTAGGGCAATTACTAAAACTCCAACCCGAACTAAACGTACTTCACTTATCCAAAGGAAATAATCTCCGAAAACTAGGTCGGCCGCGTAAGCACCCCAGAACAAGGCTCCGCCGAGGGTGATGGTAGAGAACAGCGCCAGATTTGCCAGACTGTAAGCCAGGGCGACTCTCGGCCCCACTTTTCGTTCGATGAACTGTGAAATGGTGATAATCCGTTCGCTCAGATACATTGGAACGAAGAGAAATGCAGCCAGCAAAATACCCTGAACCGCATTGATCTCCAGGTTCGCCTGGGCCAGTCCGTACAGGTAGGCCGAACCCATCATCCCCAGGAACTGGTAGCCCTGGATGTTGGTCGCGATTGTCGACATCGCTACTGAGGGCCAGCGGAGGTTGCGACCAGCAAGAAAGTAGTCTTCGGTAGTGACGGCTTCGCCCGCCTTATTGCGCCCGGCTAAAGCGACCAGCATGATGGTGATGAAGTAGGTGGCTACTATTAGGAGGTCGATCATGCTGGTCTATTGGTAGTTTGGTCCGTTGGCTCTTTGGCCAGTTGTGGGGCAAGGTAGATATTGACCGTGACAAAGGCGCAGAGTACGTACTCGGACAGAACTAATGCGGTATTCTGATCGGGTAGATTTTGAGTCTGAACGAGGCGAAAACGTAAGCAACACTACGGTGCTACCTGCGTTTTTTGCCGCATCAGCGGCCAAAATTTACGAAGTCAAGTTAGTACATTAATACCATCAGGATACCAAGTATCAAGAATACAAATAAGCAGTATTCCCTGGGCTTTTTAGGAACGTCGATTTAATACAGTATTGTTGATGTTGTCCTTTAAGGACGGCACAGAGTCAGCCTGAAGGCTAAAAACAGTTATGCAGCCACTCTTTGCATCTTTCGTAAGACATCCACGTCTGCGGCCGGGGCGAAGAGGAGTTCTCCTTTACGGTCATCTACTATTTCGAGGTGTAGTTGCTTCGATAGCTCTTTGGCCAAGTTACCAAGTTGTTGGCAGTAGGGTAGGGAGTTGCCCATGGCGGCGTAGTGATCGATGATGCCAATGCGGAAGAGATCGTGGGGGTCAACGTAGTTGATGAGTTCGCGCAGGTCGGCTTTGGCGGCTACCTTTTGCTTACGGAGGCGGAGTTGTTCGTGCAGGTCGGCCATGGTGCAGCCTACGATCTGCTCGCGGCGGTAGTGGTTCCAGTACTCGGCTGAGCCGCGCTTGCGTGAGTAGTGCGCCAGGTGGCGGGTTTCGGCAGCTTTCTGGCAAGTAATGCGGGCGAGGGCCTTTACTTGCTCCAGTAGTTCAAGCGTTTCGGTGACGGAGAGTTGGACTTGCTCTGGGTAGACGTCCTCTTCTTTACTTAGGCGGGTGGCTACGGCCTGTTTTACCTTTGACTTTGAGGACAAAGCGATGAGCTTACCAAACTCGAGACACAGGTAATATTCCTTTACAACGTTTCCCTTACAGCGCGGATCGCGGGCGTAGTCCTTCATCCCTTCGGGGCAGCGGATGCCGTCGGCGAACTGGTAAACATCTTTCAACCAGTGACGGACGTTGGTCTGGTAGTGGTTATCGTTAAGGCCAAGGGCACGGTGCAGCTCGGAAGCTTTTACCACGCGGGTACCTTTCTTTGAGATGTGGATGCTGATATCCATTGTTTGAAAATTGCTGTTGTTGCTACAAACTTAAGGTAGTGTGTTGTTTATTGCAAATTTCAAACAAATTATTTTTCACTTTTGTGTGATTATTTTTATTTTACCAGTGGTTTGTGAGTGTTTGTACGCGATTTGGTGACGGTTGGGGTGAGGGGCTACGGGGCCCCGGGCTCGCTGGTCGATGGGCTTACTACAGGGTAATTGCTATGCGGCAGCTGGTGTTGTAGGCGAGTGGGTCACTGAATTACTACCGCAAGTACGACTTACGGTGCTTCGCTTGTTCATCTGAGGCGAAAAAGAGCGAAATACGTAGCGGTGCTAGTCGTAGCTCAGTGACTTGTCGACTCTGTTACTCAACCTACTTTGCATCCTGCGTTTGCGCCGCTTACTTACCGACATCTCCTGAGAGAATCATCTTGAACCACCACCAAACCAACAGTGCGGTATCGCCTTGATAATCCTGTTCGCGCAATGCTTCTTTATAGGCTGCCATGACTGCTTCGTCGGACGTCAGGAAATTGCGGAGTGTTTTCAACAGCTTGGTATAGCGCGGGAAGTCAGCGGCCGGCGGAATATCTTTTGCACCGAGCCGGGCGCAGATCAGCATCAGATCGGCGGTAGAGTAGGGGGCATACACTTCGGGGTACTGCCCCATAAGGTAAAGCGAGGCCATATTATAGTCATCGTCGTGGTTGTGACTGGGCGTTTTGTCTTTGGGGTGCTGGTCGCGAAAGCGGTTGAATAGCTCGTTGATGTAAAAAACGAAGCGCCCGATGCGGCCTTCGAGCTGGCGGTCTTCGCTGAAGAGGTCGCGAAAGGCATCGCGGACGAAGTCGGGCTCCCAACGCATCAGGGCTAGCATCGCGCGTTTGGGGTCGTAGCCGCCACGGCGGTAATGCCTGCGGTTGGTTTTGGAGTCCAGCGCTTTGTCGTAAACTTCGGCGAGGTCTTTGGCCTCTACGTTAAAGTGGGCTTGCCAGTTTCGCTGGGTTTCCCAGAGGGGTAAAAATACCTGGGCCTCTTCAGTTTTTAGCCACTCCGGGAAGGTGGCGAGGTAGGCTTTTATCTTGGGTACCTGCATATTCCCACAAAGATGCAGAAAAATGAGTGGGCGGGTTAACCATAAAGAATCATAGGGACGCGAATAGAATAAAACCGGATTTTCTGACCTAGCGTTTTTATTCTATTCGCGTCCCTAAGAGAGTACAAAGCCAGCGTCATTCGTGGGTGACTTCAGTAACTCTTGCTGGGTGTCCGGTAGTATTTAAGAAATTCATCAGACTGTCTTTTCCTGGTTTTCCGGAAAGCCTCTCGTCGTACAGAAATAGGTCTACACCGGGCTGTAGGAGCCACGGCAGGCGTGCGGAGAGTTCCGCTGCGCTTTCACTGGGGTAGCCGCTTACCAGCACGCGGTAACCTGCGGCGGTCAGGCTGTCTTTGTAGGCTTTAAGGTGGTCATTGTTCCACTGTGTGGTGTCGGTCAGGAGAACCAGGTTACGGGACACGGCTCGTTCGGGTGGGGGCTCATTTGGCGCGCACGCAGGTGCAATGAAAGTTAATAGGAGCAGGGTGGACAGTACCGCCGTTCGCTTGAAGGACGGGAAATTCTCGCCGATCCGCGAAATTTGCCGGAATCCGAGATTCAATTCGTGGAGAAGGGTAGTGTTCATAGCCCAAGAAAGTCAATATTACGTCGCAGCCCCACGTATTTGGTTCGTTTCACGGCTGACTTCTGAAAGACCCGCAGGAATACTTCCTCCGTCATCTCGGTCATCTCGCGCTGGTTCATGGCGGGTAAATCGGGGTGAGCGTCGAAGGCGGGCTCATGGTGGGGCTCGCTGAATCGGTTCCAGGGGCAGACCTCCTGGCAGATGTCGCAACCAAAAGCCCAGCCTTCCATCCGACCGGCAAACTCTTCGGGGATGGCTTCGCGCAACTCGATGGTTAGGTAACTGATGCATTTGGAACCGTCCACTATGTACCCCTGCGGAGAGATGGCCTCCGTCGGGCAGGCATCGATGCAGGCCGTGCAGGTGCCGCAGTAGTCTTTGATCTGTGTATCCGGCGCAAGGTCGAGGTCGGAGATGATCTCGGCCAGAAAGAAATAGGAACCGGCCTTGGGGTTGATGAGCAGGGTGTTCTTGCCCGTCCAGCCAACGCCCGCACGTTTGGCCCAGTCGCGCTCCATCACCGGCGCAGAGTCTACGAACACCCGCCCGTCGATGGGCGCTCCGACGAGTAATTCGAGCTCCACCACAAGGTCCTTTAGCTTGTGCCTAATCACCTTGTGGTAGTCTTGCCCGTAGGCGTAGCGGCTGATCTTAGGCGCCTCCAGGCTGGGCGTATCGTCTTCCGGGAAGTAGTTGTAGAGAAGGGAAATTACGCTCTTCGCTCCGGGGACGAGCTTGGTCGGGTCCACTCGTTTCTCGAAATGGTTTTCCATCCAGCTCATGGTGCCGTGCTTTCCCTGGTTGAGCCAATCTTCGAGGCGCTTTGCTTCCTCATTCAGTCGTTCGGCCTTGGCGATGCCTACGAAGGCGAAGCCGGCGGCTAGGGCGCGGGCTTTTACTTGCTTTGAGAGAGATAAGTTGGTCATAAGGGGTGAATTTTAGACG